>CAYOYS010000011.1:0-21791 GCA_964408255.1 uncultured Christensenellaceae bacterium
AAGTTTGTTGAAGCTATTGTCGTAATCATAATGTTAAATATATTGTTATCGCAATCATAATGTTAAATATGTTAGTATTGCAATCCTTATTCGGTATAATTATATTATTATTCTTTTAAGTTTATTGCAATTTTATAAATATCGTCTTTTTTGACCTTTCGTTCCTTAGCAACTTCTTTTACCGCCTCCTTTTTGGTATAGCCCGCGTTAATCAAATCTTTTAGACGCTTTTCGACGGGAATTGCGAACTTTGTGTTCGCCGTTTCCGTTTTGCCCTCGACTATCAGCACATATTCCCCCTTAATCTCCCGCTGCAGTCCTTGCGAAAGGGTGGTAAGCTCAAGGCTCTCGAAAATCTTAGTAAGTTCTTTGGCAACGG
Source organism: uncultured Christensenellaceae bacterium (assembly GCA_964408255.1). GTDB lineage: Bacteria > Bacillota > Clostridia > Christensenellales > CAG-1252 > SACC01. The sequence continues at coordinate 380 of CAYOYS010000011.1, forward strand.
TAAGGCGACGTTCTCCCAATTCGTTAAAGAGAAACGCAAGGGTCTTTTCTATATCATGAGGCGCAACGTACAACACAAGAGGCAATGGAGAGAGTATAAACGGCGCAAGCTGCGCCTTTTTGTCCTTGATTCGCTCCGCCAAAAATCCGAGGAACACAAAGCCGCCCGTAAGCCCCGCCATGCTCACCGCCGCACTCACCGCGGTAGGTCCGGGAACAACGCTTACTGCGATTCCCTCCTCGCGCGCTCTTGTAATCAACACGCTTCCGGGGTCGCTGACGCAAGGCATTCCCGCGTCCGTTATCAAAGCGACGCTTTTGCCTTGATTAAGCAGCGCGATAATCTTTTCCGTGCTTTCGCGCTCCCTATGCTTGTAATAGCTTATAAGACTTTTTTTGATTCCGTAGCGGTCAAGCAAAATCCGCGAACGGCGCGTATCCTCACACGCAATAAAATTTACCGCCCCAAGCGTTTCTAAAGCTCGGCTCGAGATATCGTTAAGATTGCCTATCGGAGTTCCCACAATGTATAGCATAGCTTCCTTCTTAAATTCCCATTTTAGCGCGGTGCGAGCTTTGTTCTTTGCCGTAAAGACGATGTTCGAGCTCGGCTCTTACAAAACTTTTGATTGTTATACCTTTTTCCGCGCCGCGCTTCGCGACTATTACCACGGTATCGACCGTTTTTCCTTTCGCAGGCTGAATACAGATAAGTTCCTTAGGCTCTAGCCCCGCCGCACATAAGCCGCACATAAGCTCGCAAAGTCTGTCCGCTTTGAAAATTATATAAAATTTGCCGCCGAACTTTACAAGCTTAGCCGCCTCACTTATCAGCTGCGAAAGAGACAGCGCGATTTCGTGACGGCAAAGCGCGATTTCCAAATTATCGCTTGTCTCGCCCTCGCCCGTCCTATAATACGGAGGGTTGCTAACGACTACGTCAAATCCTCCGCAACCTAAGATATCCGAGCAACCGTTTATATTTGCGGTGACAATATTAACGCGGGACTCAAGCCTGTTCAACTTAACCGAGCGCCTTGAGCGTTCGGCAAGTTTTGGCTGAAGTTCGATGCCCGTAATCTTTGCCGCTTTGGTCTTTGCGGCAATCAACAACGCAATTATTCCCGAGCCGCTGCCAAGGTCTACAACGCGCGATGCCGCGTTCGCTTTTACCAAGTTCGCAAGGATAACAGCGTCCGAGGTGAATCGGTATTCTCCCGCGGCTTGAATGATTCGCATTCCTTTAATGCCAAGCTCTTCCACGGTTTCGCCCTTACATAGCAACTCGTCCATATTATTCGGCATCGTTAGACGTGCACTCGTTCGCGTTAGATGACCGTTCGTCTGCGTTAGATGACCGTTCGTTCGCGTTAGATGACCGTTCGTTCGCGTTAGATGACCGTTCGTCTGCGTTAGATGAGCGCTTGTTTGCGTTAGATGACCGTTCGTTCGCTTGAGGCTTTTCCCTTCCTTTACCTTGCTCGTGCGCATTTTCCTCTAAGGAAACATCTAATTCCGTTCTGTAATCCGTTCCGGCGGTGTCATTTTGCTCTTTGGTCTTTGCGGCGTTCTTTCTCTTATCGCCGCCTTTAAGCACCTGTCCTTGCAGTTGCTTGGCGTTCTCAATTAGCTTTTCTGCACCCACCTTAATTTTTTCCGCGCCTTCTTTTAGCTTTTCCGCGCTCTTTTTTGCCTGCTCGTTAAGCTCTTTCAAAAATCGTTCGGTAAGACCTTTTATGCCCCCGCTTGCCTTGACAAAAATGTCAAACCGTTCGGAAGACGCAAGCATACTCGGCAAAACACACAAGACAAGCATGCAACTTATCAACGCGCCACGCGAGATAAGTCCCGCGATTTCCTTGATGACGGAGTTGGACGCGACAAAGGCTACGCTGACGCAAGCGACGAACATTATGCTAGCGCTAGTAAGCACGGACATAGACGCCGAGGACGACGCGGTATACGCTGCCTTAAGCGGGTCTAAGCCCTCCTTGCGGAATCCTTTGTATTTATCAGTCAAAAGTATCGCATAGTCCACGGTCGCGCCAAGCTGTATCGAGCCGACCACAAGATAGGACAAGAAGTTCACCGAGTTACCGAGAATTTTGTCGATGCTGAAGTTGAACCAAATCCCGAATTGGATAAGCAAAAGCAGTAGCATGGGATACTTTATCGATTTGAGGTTGAAGATAAGCACGAGCAGCACCAAGCCTATGGACAGCATATTGATTTTGAAAAAATCGTTGGGGGTGATATCTTGAAAGTCCATGACCCCCTGCGCCGTACCCGTAACTATATAATTGTTGAAAGAGCTCGAACAGATTAAATGCACTTCCTCAACCGCCGCGCGCGCCTCCGGACTTTCTATTTCGAACTCCTCGTTAAGCGATATTGTGTATAGCGCATAGCCGTTATGTATAAAGCCCATCTCTTCGCCCTTTGTCATTAGCACATCGGTTATGTCATAAGGGTCGAATATGGCAATTCCCGTTCGAATATAGTACCTCCCATCCTCGCCCACCATGCCGTCGGGAAGCATGCTCAAAAGCCCCGTAACCGAGCCGATGTTGTCGGACGCCATAAGGCTCGCAAGGTACTCTTTTTGAGCGAGCATGTTATCCGCGTCTATCGGCACCGCAACGAAAAGTTGGTTACTTAAGTCCTTCACGTATTCGGTCAGCTCATTCTGCTCATTCGGTTCGGGCAAAAAGTCAAGATATCCGAGCTGCAAAAAGTGTTGTCCAAGGTATGCCGGAACGAGCAGTATGATAAAGATTATCAGCACCGCGACTCTATTCTTAACGGTAAATTTTGCAAGCTTTTGAAATTTGAAATCAATCGCTTTTTTCTTACTTCGTTCGACGATTTTGTCAAAAAACACAAGCAAGCAAGGCTGCATAACTACGACGGTGATAAAAGAAATCGCAATCCCTTTGAGCAATACTCCTCCGAGGTCGGCGCCGATTGTAAAACTCATCATAAACAGCGCCGCCATTCCTCCCATCGTAGTTAATGCGGACGCAAAAACAGTCGGGAAGGCGCGCTTTAGCGCAATCTTTGCGGCGGAGTGAGAATCAAGTCCCTTTTCGCGTTCCTCGGTGTACATGTGCATCAAAAATATCGAGTAGTCCATCGCCATTCCGAGCTGGAATATCGCGGCGGCGCAAAAGGTGATTATGGAGATTTCTCCGAATAGGTTGCTGCCCATATTGATAAGTATCGCAACCCCCATAGTCATAATAAAGATAAGCGGCTCAATCCAGCTATGAGCGGTTAAGAACAATACTATAAGCACAAGCACTACCGCTACCGCAAGGTATATCGGAAGCTCTGCAATTGCATCGTCAAATACCTGCCGCGATATGGGCGCGGTTCCGCCTAATGCGTATTCAGCATCGGAGAGGATTGTTTTTAGCTGCTTGATAATCTCGCCCGATTCGTCGCTGCTTGCGCTTACATCTAGCGTTATCATTATCAGATAATTGTCATCTCTTGTAAGTATTTCCGCTGCTTTTTCTTTGATTTCGTCAAGCATGTTACGCGCTGCGGGGAGTCCGTTAAACGATACGTCGCCTACTACTATCTCAATGTCGTCAAGAGAGCCTATCCAAAACACATTGCTTACACCCTCTAATTCCTCGATTCTCGCGACATATTCTCCGATTTTTTGATAATCCGTCTCTTTATCGAGCGCGACAAGCGCATTGGAATACAACCCAAAATGTTCGCCCAAAAAGGCCATTCCCTCCGATGTCACGGTATCGGACGGCAAGTAAGATAGTACGTCGGAATTAATTTTTGTCATGAACAGTCCAAAAACACCAAGCAGCGCAAGCGTCAAAAACATGCCTATAATCGGCATGCGGAACTTTACGACAAAATCGCCCAAGCCTTTCATTATTCTATCAAAGCTTTTCATCTTTGCTCCTTTTCCGCAAAACAAAATATGATATAACCCCTACAAGCGGAACACAAGCTTGCTTGATAATTGGATTATATCATATTACTCGTCTTAATAACAAATAATAAAGGAAAAAAGCCGCTCGACCCTTATGGGCAAGCGGCTTTGCAGATAGTTTTAATGGCGCAACGAGAACTGCCCGCCTTTAATTAGTGCCAAGAATCAATATATCCGCCGCCATTGGCGCTTCGGGAAGCATCGCCGTTCTCATTATCAGCCGTCCGTCGTTAAGTGTGACACCCTTGTTGAGGTTGCAGTTGTACGCCGTCATTCGGCTACTTTCGGCAAGCGTCAATATCGGCATCGCGCCATTCGAAATATTCAATCCGCACAATGCGCGAAGCTCAAGCGCCGCTTCGAAAAAGTGTTGTTTTCTGATAAACATCTCAGGCAACAACTGAACGTTTTCGATTTTTATCGGAATTATAGGCTCAACGACCGCAATCGAATAAGCGCCTGTACCGTTCTTGGTTCGCTTGTAGCGTATTCCACGCTTTTCATCCTCAATAACTTGCACAACAAGCTCGCCTTGAAAGATATAACGGATTTTATAATTGCCCTCTCCGTTAAGCGCTTGTTCTAAAGAAAATAACTTTTTCCCGCAAAATACCGCGTTGGCATCAAGCCTTGCTAGCGCGATAAGCTCTTCGCTGTCCGCGTCAATTTCGGCATCCTCTCCCGCTACCGGCGCAAGTACGTACTTGGCTTGCTCTCCGTCCGCCGAGACTGTCAAGACGCTGCCAAGCCGCTCAAGCGAGGGTTCGGGCAGTTCAGTAGCTTTAAGCCATTCTCCGCGCGCTCTTAGATATTTGCCCGATTCGGGCGCGTCTTCGACGGCGGACTCTGCGCGGGCAAGCGCCGCGGCAAACTCCTGTTCGCTCCCCGCAAAGCCTCCCTCAATCGCATACGAATAAGCGGTCTTTCCCTCAAATTCCTTGTTGGATAAGCTCTCCGACACCGTTTGGATAAGGTTTTCAAGCTCGTGTGACTTTTGCTCCAAAAGCTCTGCTTTTTGGGTAACAGACTGTATCGTTTCCCGAACGAGCGAAAGCGTAAATTCCGCTTCCGCCAAAAATCCGCGCTGCTCGTTCGCCTCCTCCGCCGCATTGATTGAGGGAAGCACGTCGATAGAGGCATCGGCGCTTTTCACCGACTTAAAAATAACAACCGAGTCCCTTAGCACAATAAGCTGGGCGTACACTTTGCCCGCCACAAGAAAAATACAGCTCGGCAGAGTATAATTGATTATGCCGTCCGTGGCGTCAAGTGCGACGGACAGATATTTTCTGTCGTAAGGACATAAAAATTCCAAATAATACTTTACGTTGTCTTGGGGCGGTACACTGATTTCAAGATGCGCTTCGTGCGCTTCGCCCTCGTTGGCGCTTTGCTTTTGAAATGATAGCCGCTTGCCCTCCAATATCCCTTTGATTATCGTCATACATCTTCCTCCGCGCTGATTGTATAACAATGACAATCAATTTTTGTTTTGGACTGCCAACAGTATAATAAAAGCCTGCTCGGTCAACACTTTTCATGCGGTATTGCCGCTTGGAGGGCTTAATGAAGTTCGTTATTCTGTGTATCGGCAGCGACAAAATAAGCGGGGATTCCTTAGGCCCTTTAGTCGGCGGTATGCTTCGCGAAAAGTATAAGTTGCCGTGTCCGGTATACGGCACAGAAAAGGCGCCCGTGAACGGGGTCAATCTCCCCGAGTACCGCGAAATGCTCACACTGTTTCACCCCAACGCGGCAGTGATTGCGGTTGATGCCGCAATCGGGCTAAAAGCCGAGGTAGGCAAAATCAAAATCCGTAGCGGCGGAATAAAAGCGGGGGGCGCAATTGCCGCGCCCCATAAGGCATTAGGCAGTATCGGCATACTCGGAGTGGTCGCAGAAAAGTGCAATAACCCGCTTGCCGCACTCCTTGAGACCCCATTTGGGCTCGTCGAAGCGGTAGCGGAAAAAATCGCTTGCGCAATCGCCTCGGCAGTTTTTCGTCTTTTGTGCGCAAAATAGTTGTCTGTTTGAACATTATTTTCAAAAGAGCCTTTATTCTAAAATTTTGCTATTGCAATTTTTATTTGAAACATATATAATGTATTTATGGAGATTATCGATATCGTATTTTTAGTAATATTGCTTATTGCAGTGCTTATCGGTCTCAAAAAAGGGCTGGCAGGCGTTTTTTTCGGGTTCTTCGGCTTTATCATTATCGGCGTTGCGCTTGGCTTCGTGGTTAATCTTACCGCGCCTTTCATCGTCTATTCGGATAAAGATACGGGAGTTTTGAGCAACATCGGCGAGACGGTATATAGCCCTATATCAGAGCTTTTCCCGTCCGACGGAGCCGCGGCGGACTTGTTTCAGTCCCCTATCATTATCGAAGACGACACGATAAGGCTCGGAATTACCGTTACTATCGGCGATGACCTCGTCGAGAATCCGACGCTAGAACAGATACTACAAGCCAATATCTCATTTATTCCCGAACAAATCATGCCTTACTTGACGGGCTTTATTAAGAGTTTCGCGCGCGATAACCAAACACTTGCATCCGCCTTGGGGGAGAAGTTGACAATCTATATCGTTGGAAGCGCAATGTGGTTCATTGGCGCAATCGTTCTGACTATAATTAAGAATTTGATTCGCCGCCGAGTATACAAATGGTTGGATAACAACAAGACCGCAAGCAAACTTGACCGTGTCGGAGGCATGGCGTTCGTAACGGTATTGATAATCTGCATTATTTGGGGCGCCGGACTCTTCCTCAAGGTACAATCGGACGGCGGACAAGATTGGGCGGTCTCTGCGAATAGCTATGTCAGCGATAATTCGTTACTTATAAAGGAACTTAACAATTCGAATCTATTTATTATGATTATGGACGGAGGTTCTGAGACCGAGGATATTCCGTCCCCCGAATAACTTACCCTAACATCAAATGTAGATTATAAAGTTATCAATAAAATATATGTACTTTCCCTTGCGGAAAATATAGTATAAAAAGAGTTGGAATTCATAGGCTCCAACTCTTTTTTAAGAAAAGCTTGATTATATTACTTATTTTTTACCGTTTAAGTCACGAAAGGTAGTCAATTGACTAAGTCACCGTCTTAAGCTGTTTTCGTTATCAAAATCGTTGCCGAACGGATACTACGTTTACAACCGACCTTTTGCCACTTATGCGCCAAGCGGATTACCACTTGTTGTGTACGCGCTCCGCGAACGCCATAACGTCGGCAATTACTATCTCTTTACCGTCGTCAAGCACGGCTTTGCCGCTCATTTTGCCGAAAACTTGGTGTGGCAACATCGCAAAAATCTTTAGGTCTACCGGCACATAACGGTCAATCACCGGCACAAAGTCAAGCTCTAATCTTCCGTCGTTGGAAGTAAACGTCCACGGTGACATATATTGGTAGTTGCCCGCGGCATCGCGCGGAATGTTAAAGGTAACTTGATTAAGCTTGTGCGCTTTGCCATTATAAAACAGCATATTTTCACTTGCCGCCGAGGTATCGCCGAAGCCGTACCCGATGTTAAAGCCAAAGGTGCTTTTGTCAGGCAACACGGTCTGAAGACTTCCCCAATACCACGTATTGTCATATGTCCAGACTCCTCTGCCCCAATCGAGGGTAGCAAGCGCGTTATTCTTGTCGAATACATATTGGCTCTCTCCTAGTCGGAATCCGCCCGACGCTCTCATGCAATTGATTTTTTGGTTATAATAAAATCTGCCCTTTTTGGAGAACGGAGTAGCGATTGCCATGGATTCCTCGGGAGCGTCCGTTAACTCGACATCAAAAGTAAGCGTCTCGCCCTTCTTGCCGAACTTCGGATATACGCCCCAAAGCCGTCTTTTTGTCCCGTCATTCTCAAAGCTCATCTTAACCGCGCCGCTTTTTGCGGCAACGCTGCCAACGACCGAGGACGGCGGCATTTTGAGCTTGCCCATTGGGAACAATATCGGCGCGGACTTGGTAATCTCCCACCGTCCTTTGAAGTCGATTATCGACGCGCTTAACGCGCCCAAATACCCCATGTCCGCGACCGTTAGACAAAGTCCGTAATAATCGTTGCCGATATAATAGTAGTCCCATTCCTTTATGAGCGCCTTGCAGGCTTTAATATTCTCGCGGTTATACTCCCAAATCAATGTTTTGGCATATCCGGGCTCTGCTATTGCCCCTTTTTCGTTCAAAAGCGGCTGTCTTGCGACTACTTCGTGTTGCATACGCTTAATCTCCTTATTGATATTTTATGACTTCAAAACGGTTTGATGTCGTTGTTTTTGTATACGGTAAAGCGGATAGGGTAACCCTCGTCGATAAGCTCTTCGCCTTCCTCGATAAGCTCCCAACCCTCACGGCAATCTAGGTTCTCAAAGAAGACCTCCGCATCACCGTCCGCATCCACTTTGGTAATGTACGCATAGTCGCAATAGTCGAGCATAGTACGATAGAACATCGCCCCGCCCACAATATAGACGTCGTCAGTCGGATATCCCTTGAGAACAGTCGAGAGCTCTTGCAAGCTTTGCACAACAATACAGCCCTCGATTGCCTCGCCGTCCGGATAGAGCACGATATTGGTGCGCCGAGGAAGCGGCTTCCCGCCCGGAAAGGAAAACAGGGTGTTGCTTCCCATTACCACGACCTTGCCGAGGGTCTTTTGCTTAAAATGCGCCATATCGAGCTTAAGCTCGAACAGCAAGCCGTTCTTTTTACCTATGCCCCAATTCTTATCTACGGCGACTATTGTTTTCATGCGTATTCCCCTTGCTGTAATAGGTAAATTATAGCATAGCTTATTTTTTTCGTCAATTATCAAATCTTTGCAAGAAGTGGACAAAAGAGAGGTGATAAAATATGTTGAATGAATTTTCGCGATTAGATTCGTCAAAATTTTTTGCTCATAGCACCGCTATGATGTGAAAAATTTAGGCATTTTTGTGCCGATGACGGATATAAGCCGAAAAGACCTCAGAATATTAACAACTTGAAATTGTCCACTCCGCATAAAAACTGATAAGTTGACTTTTCTACATATTAAGTGTAGAATATTATAATAGGCACTCCATAGCGGATACCTCAACCAAACAAAGGGCGAGGGCAGCATTTCGGGTCGATGCGACAAGCGGCGTAACAAGCTTTGATAGCTAATAATATGAGTATGAAACGCTTCCTTAAAGCCGTAGCAGGTTTTACCTTAATAGAATTGATTGTGACTTTGGCTTTGCTTGCAATCGCCGCATCTATTGCCGCGCCGATAATCATAGGCAATATCAATAAAAAAGAGAAAGACGTCCACCGTCAAGCATGCATTAACGTAATGGAGACGGCGGCGAATATCGCGGACGGTTATAACAAAGGGGGCAAAAGCATTAGCGGCGTACCAATAGACCCAAGTAATCCTTTGGGGGGCGTAAATGGCGTAAAAACGCTGATTGAAGAGGAAAATGCTTTATCATATAAGATAAATATCGTAGTAAAATCCGATGCAAACAACCCTAATACCGCGTACAGCAAGGATACCGTGGTATTGTATTTTTGGTATGGCACTAACGGACAAGGCGAGAAAGTGGCGCTTGCCGTAGGCTGTTGGTATATGGTAAAGAACAATAAAACTCCGCAATACAAATACGATTATAAACTAGGTGAATTAAAAGAAATCAGCACCGCATTTTCCACGCCTTCGGTCGGATAAAGGGAGAGCAAAATGAAAAAATCAAGATTACTCCTACTAATTGCGGCAACGATTATAATACCCGTTATTTTGTGCAGTTGTTCACTGTTCTCGCTGTTCGGGCTTACAGGTACTGTACAACTTGCCGTGCCTAAAGACATACAACTTTCGGGGGATTGTTCTTATATAGAATGGGACTCGGTCACTAACGCTACCAAGTACGAGATTTTTATCGATGGCTCTAAAGCCGACGAGGTGAGCGCTGCTCGATATTATTTTGAGGATATCGACGGCGCAGTTTCCTTGCAGGTAAGGGCAGTTTCTTCTTCACGTAAATACACGCCGTCCGCCTTAAGCGCGGCGACTGAGCTAATCGTCAAAAGCCGACTTAAGATAAGCGGAATATCACACCTTATCGGCACTACCGATTTTTATGTATATTGGGCGGACAACGAATATAAGCTAAAATACCTCGTGAGAGTTTACAAGAACGAGGCACTTTTGCTCGAAGACGAAGTGTTCAATCCGTCCGTTTTGCTGTCGGTTTATGACAGCGAGGCGGAATACGCGTTCAAGATTATTGCCGTTGCCGACTCAAGCGGCAAAAGGGTGAACAGCGCGGAAGCCTCTTACACGGTACCCGCAGGAAGCGCGGCATCAACCGCCGAAAGAGTCGAATACGACAAGCGAAACAATGAGGGCGTCGCTCTCGATAATGTTAATCCGAGCGCCTCAAGGGTATATTTAACTGTATCGGGCGCAAGGACAGATATCACCTCACAATGCTTGATTACTGCGGATAAGGTAACGATATCCTCTAGTTATATGAACACTTTGCCGCCAACTGTATATAGCGGCGAACTTGACGTCGCGCGCAAGTGTTTTATGCTTATCATAAGCGATACGCGAGAGCTTGAGTTAGAGAACTGCAATTTTGTAAAGAACTTCGATTATGCCGAAATCGATGTGGAAATTTATAATAACACCATAATCGATATCGATATTTCGGGAGTGAAAGGGCATGCTTATTACGATTTTGTAAGCGACAAAATCATTGTAGACGGAGAATATCTCGACACCTTAGAGGACGACGCCTACGTTATTAATGTAGAATACGGACAAGGCAACGAGATTAAGTTTGAAAGCGCGTCCCTTAACGTAGTATCCTTGCCTGCGACCATTCCCGCGTCGTCCGTTTATAATCATCACGGACAATATCCTCTCAATATATCCTTTAGCCAAAACGGCGATAGCATTGTTTCGCTAGTGCTCGCCGATTACGGCGCCGTAGCAGTCGAAGAATATACAAAGGTTAAAAACAGCATCATCATCGGCAAAGAATTTTTGCTTGCGCGAGGCAACGGAACTTTTTCTTACTGCATCAACACGGCAAAAGGCGCGGCACTAAGCTTTACCGTAATAACGGATATAAGGAACTTTGCGCTACAATACAGCGAGTATGACTACGACAAGGCATCGGGAGCGGATGTCACAATCGGCGCGATAATCGTTGCGATTAATGAATTCGAAGGACTATACGGCGCGTCTATTACCGAGAGCGATTATCGCATTGATACAGATGTAGGAATCATAATCGACAAGAACTTCGCCGCCCGCCTATCGCGAGGCGAACACAAATTCTTATGTATTTCGGGAGGCATCGAGGATTATTTTACCCTAATCGTCACCAATTCGGTTCATAAGCCCTATAACGTAAAGCTTAATTACGATATAAGCGCTTCGAACGTTTATGTGACTTTTAAGTCCGACTCGACGGGCAATCATACCTATTCGCTCAACGGAGGACCGGAAACTATATGTCCGAGCAAAAAGTTCGCGTTGAGCGGCTACGATAAGAGCGCTGCGAACACGCTTAGAATCACCTGCGTGGCAAGCGGCTTGTCGACCACGATTACCAAATCCGCGCCCGCCGCCGCGGCGCTTGTTTACATCGGTTCGCGCTATACCTTCGAGGGCGAAAATCACGACAAATACATAGAGTCGCAAGAAGAGCTTAATCATTATATGAAATATCTTGTATTCACCGGCGATGCTTCTGAAGTAGACCCGATAAGAAAATATGGTTATGTCGAAGGTTCATTTTATTTTGCGCCTGAGTTCATCGCGGACACTACTTCCTCGGCGGCACTTAACGCGGCGCTTGCCTCATTTACATCGCCATGGGGATTTCAGGTAAGCTCCTCGACTTTAAGTAATCGCGTGGATGTCAATATATCTTATTCGCAATATCCGGGATATGATTATACGACAGAATACGCAGTAATTGCCTCTCTTGATACCCGCGATTTGCTAAAATCAAGTAGCCGTAGCGCGTCATTCAATGCTTTTTATATTGAAAAATCGGCGAACCCGTCGCAAGCGGTGCGCAACACGCTCGAGCTTGTAGAATTGCCGCTTGGCGTAAGACCCGTTGTCGCGCCCGCCTCGGACGCCGAAGAACTGTATGCGGCGGCGAAAGCGATATGCCGGGGCATAATCGACGATACTATGAGCGAGCGCGAAAAGGTTGCGGCAATATATTATTGGCTGACAACTAACGTCTCGTACGATTACGATTCTATCGCTTTGTATAATCTGTTCACTCAAATCAACGCGATGAGTTCGGTCGCCGCGATGAGATTGGCAATCGACGACTTTATAAATAGTCGTCCGGAATACGCCGACTTCCTTAACCCGATAAGGGCAAAAGATACGATAGACGGACTGAAAGCGGAATTCAACTCCTCGATAAAACGCATGAGAGTATTTTCGGCGGAGGGCGCGATAATCGACAAAAAAGCGGTCTGCAACGGAACCGCATACGCGTTTTTGTTGTTGTGCAAAATCGAGGGCATAACTTGTATAAAAGTATCGGGTACTGCGTTCAGCAACTCGGGCAGCGAAAACCACTCGTGGAATAAAGTCAAGCTTGACGGCGTTTGGTATCTCGTGGACGCTACTTGGGGCAGATTAGGCAATTTTGTTTCGCATAAATACCTTATGGTATCGGATTTTTCGGTGTTCGACACGCACAGAGAGGAAGCAGGCGAGAACGGGATAAGAAATATCGAATACGTATCCTCGGGTCATCACGACTATTATTCAAAGATAATTATCGGTGATTACGATTTGTGCATTGATTCTTTCGAGGAACTTAAGGCGGTCGTTAGCAAATTATATTCGGACGGCGAAAGGACTATCGAGCTGAAGTATAACCTTTCGCAAAGCTTCGCTTCCGCAATCGCCACCGCTCTCAAGGGCGTTCACAAAGGCGGTTATCAAAACGTCAACGCGGGGGATATTTACATCGTCAATTTTAACTGAAAGCAATGAAAAATGAACTTTTCGAAATTGAATTTCACCCGATGACAGGCGGCACGGAACGCCTTTTAAGAACGGGTGATGCGGAGCGCTTTAATTGGTGCCGCGGCAAATTCGGTATCCCCTACGGGCTGAATTTTTTGAGCGCGTCCGAGATGACAGAAAATTGTGTTAAGCAGACCTTTTCGTATTTTTCCTATCTCGATGTTATAGCGGAAAGACGCCTTACGGAACAAGGCTTGCGCGAAAGCTATACCTTCGTCAATGTCGGCGACAGCGCGCTTACATTCGAGGAAGGCGAACTTGGTGTTTACGCAACGTTCGCCGACGGCACGGATATATACGAAGTAGCGCTTAACCGCCGCGCTCACAGTCACATCTTTTGCGGCGGCGATACCGCATATATCTATAACGCTAGAATGAACGGCAAACCGGACGGCGCGGGGTTGGTACTTACCAAAGGGGGCGTAACAAGTTTTCAAGAGGAGAACGGAACAAGGGATAAGAGAGGGGACATCGCACTTAAGTTGCCGCCGCTAACGCTCGAAAGCAAGGAAAGCTACACGCTCGAATGGCTTGTGTTCCCGTATCAAAATAAAAGCGAATTCCTAAAGATTATACGCCGTGAGGGCGCGTTGATGCCTCAAGTCGCCGATTACTATGTGAAGCGTGGCGAGACGCTAACGATAACCGCGGAAGCGGAACGCGCACGGCTTTTTGATAAAGAAGTCGAATTCTCGCAAGGCAAAGCGGTAGTACCTATTGACTGTTGTGGAGAACAGCGCATAGACATTATATACGGTGGAGGCAAAAAGACCTTTGTTAAAATCTTTGCGGGAGAAAAAGAGGATATAGACTGTGCGGCAATACTAAAACGGCACGGCGTAAAAAAGCTGTTTTCAAAGAAAAATTCCTCTGCACCGCTGATTGAAGCGCGAAAGAACCTCGATTGGTACAACAAAATAGGCGACAAAGGCTACCTTGCACTTGCGGCAGTCGACATGTTTCGGTATTACCGTGCGTACCGCGCTGAGCGATTCGCAGACATATGCTTGCCCGCCGAGGTATTCAAGCATTCCGAAGACCTTATACCGCATCTTGAGTCGCAAGCGGCTTGCGCGTTGGAAGATAGAGGAATCTTCGGTTTTTACAAGGAGGCGGCGGCATTCGACGTGCTACTCAAAGCGTATGAGATTACGAGTAACGACGGCTATCTTGCCGCGGCGCGGCAAAGGCTGAAAAGGCTTTCGGCATTCATAGGAATCCAGCCCGATTATAAGTCGTATGGTGTGCCCGACTTGTATAAAAACGATATAGACCAAAGAATCCCCGAGCTTATCGACTGTAGCGCGCTATTGGGCTATCAATCAACGCTCGCCGAATACTTTCTTAAGCAAAACAAATCGCTCGAATGATAACGAATGACTTAATCTTTAATATCGATTATAAAGAGGTGAACTATGGATAAAATAACCACTCCGCACATTACGGCAGTCAAGAATGATTTTGCGGCGACGGTGATTATGCCGGGGGACCCGCTAAGAGCGCGCTATATTGCCGAAAAATACCTCAAAGATACGATAACCATAAGCGGAATCAGAGGAATACATCTCCATACGGGTACGTTTGCCGGCAAACGCGTCTCGGTAATGGCATCGGGAATGGGCATGCCCTCAATCGGCATATACAGCTACGAACTTTTCCATTATTTTGGAGTGCAAAATATAATAAGGGTAGGTTCGGCGGGAGCAATCGCCGAAGGACTCAAAATAGGGGATATTGTAATCGCTCTTTCCGCGTCCACCAATTCCAATTATGCCGCTCAATACGCCTTGCCGGGGGTATATGCGCCGACCGCCTCGTATGAATTACTCGAGCAAGCAGTAGACAACGCAAAAAAGTTGGGAATCTCGGCGAAAGTCGGCAATATTCTGACCTCGGATACCTTCTACGACGATTCGTCCAGCCTTGCCGCTTGGCAAAAAATGGGAGTGCTAGCAGTCGAAATGGAAGCGGCGGCACTGTATATGAACGCGGCGCGCGCCGGAAAAGACGCGCTTTGCATATGCACGATATCGGACTGCCCGTTTACGGGAGAATCCGCCTCCCCAGACGAGCGGCAGACCGGCTTTAACGCAATGATGGAGTTAGCGTTGCACATTGCATAGATATCCGATAAAAGGCGAATACAGCAAATGTATTAGCACTTTTTATTAGGCTGTTTTTCTTGGTATCAAAACTCTCATTCCCGCTATTAGGCAATCCACTCTCGTAGTAACTTCTTAAATTTTGGATAGTAAGGTTTATGCTAAAGGATTGAATTATCATTTTATAACGGTTCCGCGGCGGCGCAAAAATAGATATGCCGCAGCGAAGGTAAGCGCTACGGCGTTGATAATTACGGCGGAAAGCGAAAGTGCGGCGAATGCGGCGCTGATAAAGCGCGCGCCGGACAGCGCTTGCGCGTATTCTACGGCGACAACCACGATATACACCAAATCAAATAGCGCGGTGAGCGCGGCGACAATTAGCAGTGTTAGTGTAAGTCTATCCCTTTTCATTCCCAATACACCTCTAAGCTCGGAATATTTTCTTGCTCCACCCTTTCGGTATTCTCATCTACGCCGTTATAAACCTCTCGACTGTTGTCCCAATTGATTACAAGAACAGCGCCCACACCGAATGAGATATTGGCGCGGTCTGCATAGTAATTGTTATCTATCGTCACTTGATTATATACAGCTACTGCGATTACACCTCCGCTATATACGTTCTCGCCGACGCAGTCGAATTCGACTGCAGTATACGAATCCCTAACCGTTCCGAAGAGGTAGCCTACGATACCTCCTGCGAAAACGAACACATCGCCCGTCTTTGGCGCAGACACTGTTATTAATCCATATGAGCAGCAATTATCGATTAGCGCAAAATAGCTATCGTTAACTGCGGCTACTCCGCCCGTATAAATAATAAATGCTTGGGTGTCGACTGAAACGTTGCCTTCATTCTTACATTTGATGATTCCGCCGTTGTTCACTCCCGCAATGCCTCCGGCGTACGGCACAATAGAACTACTTTCGAGCAACACATTGCCGCTGTTTTTACAATTTTCAATCCGATTGTTGTTGACGGAAACAATTCCTCCGATATATGCCTCGCAATCGTTTTCCAAAGTTATAGCAGACTCAATGATTACTATGCCGTAATTGACACATTCCGATACAACGCCGTTATTTATGCCCGCTATACCTCCGGCGTACGGCACAATAGAATGGGTCTCAAGCAACACATTGCCGCTGTTTT
Source organism: uncultured Christensenellaceae bacterium (assembly GCA_964408255.1). Classification (GTDB taxonomy): domain Bacteria; phylum Bacillota; class Clostridia; order Christensenellales; family CAG-1252; genus SACC01. The sequence goes on from CAYOYS010000011.1 coordinate 16,652, forward strand.
TACAATTTTCAATCTTGTTACTATTGACGGCAACGATTCCTCCAACATATGCCGCACGATTGTTTTCTAAAGTCGTCGCGGCTTCGATTCGCACCGCGCCGTTGTTGACACACTCCGAAACGATGCCGAAATTCCTAAGCGCAATACCCGCCGCGAACGGATACCATAACCGCTCAGTGCGCTGTACGATTGCCGCGTTGTTTACGCATGCATCCATTGTTCCGAACTCTCCATTATCGATAGTAATACCCGCAACATCCGCTGTATCGGTAGAGAACTCGGAGTTATTGGCGATAACACAGCCGCGGAGCTCACCGTTGTTAACTGCGGCGATTCCGCAAAGGTATGAGTCGGTCGAGCCGTTGCCGAGAACGTTTATAACGCCGCTGAAAACACAGTCGCGGAGCTCGCCGTTATTCTCGCTCGCAATACCGCTGACATAAAGTTCTTCGCTATCGCCGCTTATCGAAAGTGTTCCGTTGAATGATACTTTAACATTGTCGATAACCCCATTGTTGGTGTCGATTAATAACGCGGTATCCTCTGTCAATATATAATCTGCATCGGCAAAAACGAAGTTAATATCCTCTATACGACCGCTAACCGTCCCAAAAAGACTTCCTAACGCATCGTTTTGAATAAACACAGTATGTCCTTTCCCCGAAAGCGTTCCCGAGAAGTCCTTATATTCGCCGCTTGTCGTCAACGTTATGTCGCGCTCGAGCACAAAATAGCCCTCACCCGAAGCGATTGCCGCGTCAAACTGTGCTTCTCCAAAAATCTTGACGGGATTATTTTCTTCTCCACTTCCAAAAAGCGTTCTCGCCGTCCCCCAAAGCGCGCCCGAAAGGATTATCATGGCACAAGCAAGTGCGACAAGCGCCCAAACCGCCGTCTTTACCGTTTTGGATAATGCGAGCCGTCTTAATACAATCTTTCCATTATCATAGCTTATCGACTGATTGTGAAGTAAGCGGTATATCGTTACGATGTTATTCTCTATTTTTTCAGTCTTTTCCGTCTTTTCGAACAACCGATACAGTCGCTCCGATTCGCCTAATACCGCAAGCATCTCAAGCGGCGAAACAATACTCTTGCCGAACACATATAGCCGCAAAGCGCGCTTTGCAACGATTGAAAACAAGCGGTACGACTCGGCGTCTTCCTCGTTAATAGTGTACGATACGATATTAATAAGCGTCTTTTCGAAGCCCGCTGCTATCTTAACACTTCGGTAAAGATAGACAAGGGAAAGAAGCGGCAAGCGTCCAAAACACAACGAAAGAAGCCCTTTGCGCTCTTGCGTTAAGCGCGCAAAAAGTTCGACGTCGTCTTTTTTGATTGCGGATAATATCTTATGCGCGTACTCGTTATCCATACTGCTCCATGTTTACTTTTTGGTTTTTACCCGTCTTGCCTCTGCCCACTTATCAAGTATCTCAAAGATGTACGCTTCGTTAACATCCTCTTTTTCGACCGTTCTTTTCAGCACTTCGCCGACCGAACTATATGCCGATAACAATGTTTCGATATCTGAATGTTCTTCCTTAATTCGTCGTTGCAGCGCGTCTTGCCCCGTCTTTATCGATTCGAGCTTGTTGTAATTTTGCGAAAGAGCCTCGGCGATATCTTTATTGATATAGTCGCTGACTCGTTGCACATTGGCATTATAGCTCTCAAGTGTGCGTTGCAATTCTTTGATATTGTAGCCCTTGCGCTTTTCCTCAAGTATTGCGTCCAGCTTGGATATCTGCGTCTCCGCGCGACTCTCAAGCGCGTTGATTGCGTCAAGCCGCTCCCCCGCGTTCTCGACTAGCGCGGTAAGCTTGGATATCCCCGCGCCGTACTCTTCGGTCATCGCGATAAACTGCTCGATACGCGACGACAAGTCGGTAGCGCGCTCCGCCTGCTTGGAAAGGTTAAGATAAATTTTTTCAAGGTTGCCCTTGATATCCCCCTCAAACGCGGTGTTAAGCCTGCCAATATCCGCTTTCATCGACTCATAAGTCTCTGCAAAGTCATGCAGATTGGATTGAATGGGCACCAAAAGCTCGCGATAGCCGAGAAAGGTTTCCACAAGTGTCTTAAGTTCGCCGTTATCCATGCTTCTTCTCCTTTATACGCCTGAATTTGCCCTGAAGGCTTTTCTGCCGCTCCGAAAGACTCGCCAAATCAGTTTTGACAGTTTGAATTATCAAATTGGCGGCAACAGGGTTGCCCCCGACCTCGGGAAGATACCTCAGTATTTCGATGTCAAGTCCTTTCCCCTCTTCGCTTTGACAAGCGTCTACAAGCTCTGATAATATGTTGTCTTTTGAAAGGGCGAATTGCTCTTTCGCTTCTTTGGGCATGTTGTTTTGCCAATATTGTATACCCGCTTCGCGGTATTTGCCGTGACGAATAAATCTTTCGTAAATATCGATTTTTGTAAGTTCACGCATCCGCACCATATCGTCGGACAGCTTGTTAGCGGCATGGCGAGCGTTGTCGTATTGGTCAAGCGCGGTAAAGCGGCGTATCCGCTCGAGCGTCTCTTCGACATCGTCGTCCGCGGCTCTTACCGCGTTGCTAAGCGTCTCCAATGCTTCCGCAATATCCCGCTTTGCAAAATGCTCCGTGAACAAATCGTCAAACATCGCGACATTTCTTTCTTCCGCCACATAAAGATAATGCTTGGCGCGTGATACAGCTACATAAAACAAATTGAAATAATAGCGGTATACCGAATTTTCGTCCGCTTTTTTGCGGTTGATAAGAAGCCTTTCAAAACGCTTCCATTTGTCAAAATTGGCGGACAACACGTTGTATATTATTACCGCTTCGCGCTCTAGACCCTTTATTTCGGACACCGTTAGTATTTCTTGCCTTTTAAGGATTTTTCTTAGCGCCTCTTTTTCCTTTATATTCGGCACAACGACAGTATATCCGTCTAACTTTCTTTCGGAGAGCGCCTCGATAAAGCCTTTGCCCAAAACTGCGACCGCCGCCGTCTCTGCGCCCTCGTCTACGCTCTCGCCCTTTAGCACAAAGCTGTGCGTGCCAAAGCGCGCGATATTCAGCGCTCCAAGCTTTTCGACTATCTCTGCAATTTTTTTGGTGTTGCGATAGTTATTGACAAGCTCGGCGACCGCGACGATATCCTTTTCAAAAAGCAATCTTTTGAGATACGCGAAGCTAAAATAAGACGGATTAATCATTTGAAGTGCATCGCCGACCGCGAATAGCTTGAGCGCAATCCTTTTGAATAGCGCAAGATTCACCTCGGTCATATCCTGCGCCTCGTCGATAACGGCGAGGGAGTAGCTCTCGATTATCTCTGCTCGGGCTAAGAGCGCCCTGCTTATGACATTGTTGTCTATAAGCCCCTTTTCCGCAATATGCTTGGAATAATCGAGCGCAATCGAATAGATTATCTCGCACTCCTTTTTGGAAAAGCTGTCCTTACGAAGTTCGATATAGCGCGCAAGAGCGAGCATAGGTTGTGGTTTTAGATAATCGTAACAGCCGTTAATCATGCCATATATCTCTTTATATATTACTTCCTTGGACAAGTACGCTATTTTTTCAAGTTTGCCCATTAGTTGATGATTTTTTATATTGCGCGTATATGTTCTGATAAAGTACGTCTCGTCTGCAAAACCGTATTCACTCGCGATGTATCGTGAATACAAGTCCTCCAAAAGGCAGTAATCGACGCGGTTATCAAGGAAGCGGGCGACTGCTTCCGCTTTGGCAATAATGCTCGGCACCTCCTCCTCGGTGAGGAATATTCCGAGTTTGTTTTCCACCGCTTTTTTATAGTTTTTATCGAGGAATATAAGGTTACCGTCTTTATATTCTGCGACAAAATTGAGCATGTTTTGTTTGAGTATATCGATTTTTGCCTTTACATCAAGGAGAAGTCCGCGCGAAAACGTCGTATAAAGAACCTTGCCCGCGTACTCGCGGCATGCGGCATACACTATTTTATTAAGACAAATATTGGTTTTGCCGCTCCCTGCCACTCCTTGCACAACGACATTCTTGTCCTCTGTAAAGACTATTTCTTTTTGCTTGGGATTGAGATGCGGAAAATTGACTTGGTCGGCGTTGGATAATATATATAGTTTTTTGAAGTCACCCGACATTATTGCGTCTACCGAGGCTTCAACCTTGATACCAAATACGGGGTGAGCCTTGATAAATGCGGCAAGGCGTTGGTCGTTACGGCGCATTTCGCCCTCGCCGTCCTCATACTTGTAAAAAACAATATCCTTACTGTCAAGTCCGCTCTTAGCGCATTGCGCGCCGAACCGAAAATAAACGACATGTCCTCCCGTAGTTCTTACCAAAAAACAGCCCGCTTGGGCATCCGAAACCGAAAAGAATACGCTTTGAAGGTTTTTCCACACGGTCTCGGATATTTTGGATAAAAAAAAGTCTATGTCCGCGAGATTCAGCGTACGTTTTATGAACCGTTCCGTCTTGTACGGCGCGGACTCGCTTGAAAGATATGTCTTTGTGGTATCTACCGAAAACCGCATTATTAATCGCTCCATTATAATTTTAACATATTTCTCTTAAAAACTCATTTTATACGGATATTTTCATTATATATTCACATTCGCGGCAATTTGTCTATACGATGTTGATTGCAATTAGAACAACGCTACATTACCGAATACGCAATGTTGAAATGCCTTGTTATGGTATTTCGAGAAAATGCCATATTGCACCGCTAAACACCTCATCTAGCTCCGTCGATAAGCCTGTTGACTCTATTGCAATACCCTTGTTGTAATCGTATAGGCGAACTTCGCGCGCTCCGTTCTCCTCCGCCCTTCTTTTTCTTTCCATATAGGTTTTTTTATAATTGTTGGCGTGATATTCGGCTAATTTTGCAACAAGCTGCGCTTTCGCCCTTCTTATGTTGGCGAGTTGGGAACGTTCGTCTTGACACGAAACGGAAATCCCCGTAGGAATGTGAGTCAGCCTTATTGCCGTCTCCACCTTGTTGACGTTTTGACCTCCCGCGCCGCTTGCGCGATACACATCGGTACGCACATCGGAGTCGCGCGGCTCGCTTCCCTTTGTCGGCTCTTCAAATACTGTGACAAGACATAACGTCATTTCCGTTGCGGTTTGACTTTTGTGAATACCG
>CAYOYS010000012.1:0-9478 GCA_964408255.1 uncultured Christensenellaceae bacterium
AGGTGATACCTAATGTCGCCGTAAGGCGATACCTAATGTCGCCGTAAGGTGATACATAATGTCACCGAGGTGATACATAATGTCGCCGCAAGGCGATACAGTAGGCAATACACAATTCATCGCGCGAGCAGTAGCGCACATACTGCGAAAACGATAAACAGCGAGGCGGCGGACAACGCTTTTTGCCGGCGGTTGAACAGCGCGTAATCGGACAACGCGATTACACCCGCATAATAGGGCGCGAATAAGATAAGCGGCACATCCATTGTTACGACCGCGCCGGGCACTTTGGCAATCTGCGCCGCAAAATCCAAACAAAACTCCGCAAGGTGCTTGATGACCGCGCCGAAAATATGGATAAACGGAAGCAGAAAACAGCAAAACAGGTGTATTAGCGTCAATATATACACAAAGGATACCAATGGAATCATCACGAGATTGGCGGGAAGCGTAAGGAGAGAGAACGTGCCGAAATAATACAAGATAAAGGGCATTATTCCGATATTAACCGAGATATTCAAAGCGACTGCGTTACCGATACGCCCCACACGCTTAAGCGCGCGATTAAGCGGAGAATATAGGGTGATTATTCCAAAAACAGCAGAAAAGCTCAACAAAAAGCTGATATCGAACAGCCAAAACGGTTTCAATAACAACAGCGCCGCCGCCGACAAGCAAAGCGTGGACAAATTGTCGTTGCGCCTGCCTAAAGCGCGCGCTAAGAGCATAAGCAAGACCATTACCGAAGCGCGCATAACCGAGGGCGAAAAGGAAGACAAATACGCATATGCAACAAGAACCGCCGCAACGCAAAAGAACACGGATTTGTCCTTTAGTTTTAGTCGCCTCAATATCCATATAACCGCTCCCGACAACACGCCGATATGCAGTCCCGAGACCGCGAACACGTGCGCCGTACCCGATAGTCTAAAATCCTTAATAACGCTTTTATCAAGGCGGCTTTTGTCCCCGAAAAGCATGGAATAAAGGAATGCTCCCGCCTTGCTCCCCACGCTTTCTTCAAGCCGACGAAGCACTGCAAGCCTTGCTTTCTCCGCTTTCGTAATACGGAAAGACCTGCCGTTTTCCACATTCAAAGGACGGATTTCGTAATATATCCCGTCGTTAAAAGCGGATACCGAATAGCTGTCAAGGGTGTCGAGTCCAAGCGGCAAAAGCGTCCCGTCGACAACGAGCTCTCGCCCTACGCCATACCCGCTTTGACCAATGTCGTACTCGCTTTGACCAATGTTGTAACCGTCTTGAGTGCCGATAATAAGATACGCGGCGCCATGTATTTCTTCGTTCTCGACGATAAGATTGTCCAATATGATTTTTAGTCCGCCGTTTTGCATCTCGTTGACGCTTTGGACTCGACCTGATATTACGGTAGGCTCATAATATCCCTTGCTTAGCTTCGTTTGGTAAGAATAAAAGGTCAAAGAAGCAACGAGCCCGCCGAGAATCACTGCCGTAGCGAATAGCACAAGCATATTTTTCTTGATGTCGGTAAAAAGATAGGCAAAAGCGTATATTGCCATAGCGATAAAAACCCACCCTATTGCAATATATGCGTCCTGTCTAGTAACAGAAATAATACCCGCTATTATGCCGATAAGCAAAAAGGGAATCGGGCGAAAATTTATTACATGTCTTCGTCTTATGCGTTGCCTAAGCGTTATCATCGAGAAAGATTGCGGTTTTTTTGCAAGCCGCGCAAGTCAAAATCGGCGAATTGATTATGGATTCTTTGATTCCGCTATCTGCGCAACGAGTAGCGCCGCAAGCCACACAAGGTCCGCGCACGGGCGTTTTGCATAATATTCTTTTGTCCGAGCCTCGGAAGTAGAGTCCGAGCGGGACTCTTTCAGCCCGAGCAACTCTCTGCATACGATTGAACCGTTAAGCTCCTCGAAGCGTTTTGCAAAAAGTTGAGTTGTCTTGTATACCTCGTTCTTAGCCTCGCGGTCCTTGGGGTCCGTGCTTCCAAAAAACGCCCCGAGAACAAGCGCCCCACCGCTCACCGCGCCGCACACCTCCCGAAGCCTTGACAGTCCGCCGCCCAAGGGTTGCGCGACCTTAAGCATCTCGCCGCTAAGTCCCGGTATGTCCGAAAACGCGATAAGCATAGACTGCGTACAGTTATAGCCTTTTAAGAAAGCGTCGCGGGCTGTGCCCGCACGGGAAACTAGACTTGACGCAAGCTCACCGTATTCCTTGATTCTTTCGATTACATTGCTCATCAGAACACTCCAAAGCTGCCCGGGGTTAAAAAGAAATAATTGATAAGCGCGATTATGCCGATAATTATCGGCTGATGGGCTAGCACTACCCATATTGTGTGCCTGCCTAAGAAGTTAATCGGTCTATACCAACCGCCCTCAAGCCTCGGAAGCAGCGTCTTTTTCTTACCGTAAAGTATCGGACCGAGCGCGGCGCCTACAAAGACCTTGGCGGCGCTCGGAATCAGCGGAAAGCAATCCCCCGGCGAGAACTCCGCAATGCGACCCATATTCTCGTGAAAAATAGATAGCCATGCGATATCCCCGCGTAAATCTACTCGGTCAAAATACAGTGCGTTCGCCAACAACACGGCGAGCGCAAGCGAAAGAAATACCGCAAAATTAACCCATTTGTTTTTCCGCGTAAAGGAATATATAACGGCGACGATTAGCGAGACTGTGCCAAGCATATGCAACACTCCGAAACGTATCGCGTCGCCCTTATCTAGCATATTGTAGCTTATAAGCGTCAAAGTAACCGCGCTGATTATTCCTGCGGCAAGGATAATTTTGAAGCTGTGACGGTATGTATTGCGGGTAAATGCGATGCTCATTCCGCAAAGCGAAAAAAAAGTCCACAAAACGGCTTCTTGCGCCGCGTGGCGCGCCGGATGATTCCAATATGTTATCGCAAGCTTGACAAGCTCGATTAACTTTTCGTTGCCCGTCGCTATCCAATAGCTCCTAAAGGTCACGGCAAAGTTGAACACCGTGTGGTCCGCGCACATTAGCAATATGCAGACTCCGCGCAAAAAGTCAAGCTCCCATACTCGCTTTCGCGGCATGCGGGTCAATGTATCCCTTATAATTCTCGGTTTTGCATCTGCGCTTTGCACTTATTTGTACTCCGTTCTCAAGTATCTTTTGGGCATGCTGCCATTGTCGACAAATACCTCGAATCTATCCTCGTATTCGTATATAAGGAGGTCAGGTTCGCGTTCGCTATAATAAATTATCGGCATGTGATGCTCATTGGACTCATATTCGCGTCGCATATAGCCGTCCGCTTCCTCGCGCCCTTCGCGAGGCGCAGAGTCATAGTACCGCCTTGCGGAAGGGTATCCGCGCCGTTCAAAGTATCTGCGCTCCTCCTCCCTATAAGTAGGACGGTAAGTCTGCTCTGTGTAAGCGAACGCGCTTTTTATCGGTCGCACTATTAAATTCCTTACGGTAATGATTAAGGAACATAAAAGACTTAGCCCAAGTCCGGAAAAGAATAATGTAGATTCAGTGCCGGACACATTAAAATTAAAGTCGAAAGCGCCATAGAGAACAAGCCCGAATATGCAATAAAAGAACGGAATATATAGACCAAAATAAACAATTATGTGCGCCAATACCTTAGTGGTAATCTTAAAAGCGTACATCACGAGTTTCAACACAAAAACTATGAGTATTCCTATTACTATTCCTTTACTTTTGCCCGCCATAATTTTCTATATTATAACATTATTTGTATTGACATTCAAGCATAAATTAAACAGGGGAGTAGACAAAAGTCTAAAGATAATTATTTAGAGCAAGAGCTAGTCAGCAAATGGACACTAAAGATAATTATTGAAAACATAGAGCTAGCGGGCAATCGGAATCCCCCGCAAATTTTTGCGGGGGAAATTGTATTACTTGCGTCTTGTGAGATTCCTTGGTCTAAGGTAGCCGGGGCGCGTCTTATCCAAAACAATATCCGAAACAAAATAATCACGCATATCCTTTATTCTCAACGGAGAGGCGGGCACAAGGTATGGTACTCCGAAGCTCTCGAGGGATATAAGGTGTACCAAAATAAATAAAAGGCTGATTGCAAAGCCGTAAATCCCGAATACGGCAGTTACCACCAATACAAAAAACTTTAAGATTCTAAAAGGGAACATGATTGTAAAGTCGGACGCTACAAAAGAACTCATCATGCCTAACGCGACTATAATTACAAGAAGCGGACCGACAAGCCCCGCGCTGACCGCCGCTTGCCCTATCACAATGGTGCCGACTATTCCTATTGCAGGGCCGATTTGCTTTGGCAGTCTAATGCTTGCTTCTTTCATAATTTCGGCGGTGAATTCAAGCAAAAATACCTCAACAACTGCGGTGAAAGGCACAGTCGACCTTGCCGAAGCGATAGTAACGATAAACGTCGAAGGCATTATGTCCGAGTTGAATGCGATAACCGCGACATATAGCGAGGACAGACAAAGTGTGAAAAAAAGCGCCGCAATCCTTATAATCTTGGAAAAAATCGAAAGGTGGGGACTCGAATAATGGTCGTCACCCGAGTCGAAGTATTCGGCGAACACCTTGGGCGCGATAAGACCGAGGTTGTTGCCCTCCACAATAATCAGCACCTTACCCTCGAGTAAGTTATCGCATGCAAGGTCCGAGCGCTCGACTATTCCGAGCTGCGGGAACATCGTGTTGCCTTCGGAAATGAATTTTTGGATATAACCACAGTCAATAGCGCCGTCAATATCTATCTTTTTGAGCTTCGCAACTATCTCGTTGACATATTTTTCGTTCGCCACACCCTTTAGATGCAAAATCACGATATTGGTTTTTGTCCGCCTCCCGACAGTGTGCTTGTCAATAGACAGCGCCTCGTCACGCAATCGGTATCTTATAAGGGACAAGTTTGTCTCTATATTCTCGGTAAACGCGTCCTTCGAACCCCTTAACGTCGTCTCGACCTCGGGCGGCTCCACGCCTCTTGATTGCACCTTGTAGGTATTAATTATAAGGTAATCGTTTTCACCCTCGATGAGCGCGACCGCTTTGCCGCTAAGGACATAGCCAAGTATACCTTCTTCGTCGGTGTCGGTATATATTTCTTCATTATATAATACCGAATCGGCAAGCTGTTCTGCCGAAACTTTGCCTCCATAGGACAATATCGGCTTTATCACTTCCTCGGCAAGCCTTTGTTTGTCCGTCAGCTCCGCGATAAAGAGAAGATGCAGCGTTGCGCCGCGAACCACTAACTTCCGTATCTTTATATTTCTGTCGCTTTCGCTAAGGTTTTCAAGAACCTTTTTGACATCTATGGGTGTCTTCATCTCCGACTCCTCGCTTCGGTATCCGAGAGCGTTAAGCTAGTTATCACCGTCTTGACCTCTACATTGACAACCGCATCAATATATGCCCGCTCCCAATCAATGCTCATATACTCCCGATAGTGTTTTGCCCTAAAGTGCTTGGCAAAATCGAACAAGTCCGCTTTGAATTCGGTCTGAGAGCGGGTGATTATCTCAAGAACCTTTGTTTCGACTTTTTCGGATAACAACGTTTCAAGACTATTGACCATTTCTTTATTTACAATATGCTTATAATATTGATGCTCCAACACCGCTTTGTTCTCAAGCTCGATATTTATCGTCAGTCGTCCGTCGCGGTAATCGAATTTTATCTTTTTGTCTTTTATATTGTTCTCAAAGTTGATGAATCCGAATTCCCCCTCAAAACCGGGCATGGTGATAATCTCGTTCATTTTTGCGCCCTTAACCATAAGATAAATCACGCCGTGAGCGTCCTCTGTCGAGATTGTGCCGACAAGCTTTGAGTCTTTCATCGCGGCATAACCGAGAGATTTTACCTCGCCTTCCTCCAATCCAAAATACGGTAGCAGATAGCCCGTTAGCCCCATGTCGATATCCGAAAGCACATCCCCGACCGTTATAAATAGCCCCGCTTTGCGCTTTTTTAGCATCGTTAAGTTTTCTTCGATTAAAAACCCTACGCCTAGCGACTTTTTTGTACCCGTTTCGAATAGTATGGACGGCGTCTCGCGGCTTATTGCGACTATCGCGGTTTTTCTGTAATCGGGTAGCTTGTCTATACGGTTAATGTAAGGTATTATCCCCTTTTCCGCATACTTCGGACCGAACAAGATAAGACCTGTCGCGCCTAAAAAGATTGGGTTGGTAAGCTGATTCCTAAAAGCGTGTCTTGCTTCCTCAAAATCTTTGCCCTTGCCGGAAAATAACTCGACTTTGGGGTCACCTCCGCCGTTGCCCCCACTTTCATCCGACTTGCCGCTATGCAACGACGCATGTTCACCCGATATATGGTATTCTTCATCTACTATATCTAAGCCGATAGACAGTACAAGCGTCGTTCTGTTGATGTCGTTATAGCTCCAACAGCCGACGAGCAACGGGACGATAAGCGCCGCGACGGTCAGAAGTTTAAGCGTTCTCATTCTTTTTACCGTATCCTTTCGCTTTGGTAGCGATTATCAGTATAAGAGGAATCAAAAAGACGGTTAATACCGCGATAAAGGTAGCATATTCAAATACTTTGTCCGCAATGGCAAAAGACTCGGGTATTAATGCGCCGATAAAGGACAACAAGCACACCGATAACACGGTTATATTATAGCTGTTGGGCTTAGGCTTTGGAATAAGTCCGTTGACCAACGTTGCCGCGCCGTAGCCGAACAAGCTGAGCGAGGTATAGACTGAGAACACCCAGCCGATAAGCACTATACCGTCCAACCTCTTAAAGAATTCGAGTTGCTCGATTTTTATATGTCTGATTGTCGAAAGAATCGCGTCGCTATAATATATCAACGAGCCTTCCCCCATTACCGCAAGACAAGAATAAACCACGAAAATATAGAACAGTCCGATAAAAAGAACGGTTAGCGAAGTGTACCAAAAAACTTTTTTGCCGTTTTTTTTCCCGAACGGTATAACGAGCAGTATCTCAATGCCGAGCAGAGGTAGTACCGTATGAATAGCCCCCATAAGATAATCCGATGCCGGCTTCGCGGGCAATAGGGGCAGTACGTTAAGCCAATCCCCTTGAGTATAGACGAGGCTATGGGCGACAACGGCAACGAATAATGTCAGTATTCCTAACAAAACGCATATCTTGATTATCGTCTTAATTCCCTTGAGCAAAGTATACGCGACTAAACTTATCAACGCGAGCATAATTGCCCAATACGGTGTTTCGTACAACACTGTTTGCTGTATTACCTCGCTTGACAGCCTGAGTATCATCGCCAAGAATATAAAGAAGTAAAGGACATATACCGACATAAAAACCTTTGACCAGCCTTTCCCAACGAGCATGGCGCTGTATTCTCCCAAGGTTTTTTCGCAGTGAACATGGTTGAGATAAGTTATTCCCAAGGTAAAAAAAATCGCCGTAGCCGTTCCGACAAGAATACTTAGCCAACTTCCCGTACCCGAAGTTTGGGCAAGGTGATTAGGCAGCCGCATTATCCCGTAGCCCACTAAGGCTCCTAATATTGCAAACGATAATTGCCTATTGGTGAATGTCGTCCCCATAAAACTCCTTTGGGCTTAGTATCACTAAAAATAACAATCAATATTCATATTTTTGGCAAAGTTTTCCGCAACTGCGCAAAACGCATTAAACTAAAAAGCAAAACGCATTAAACTAAAAAGCAAGGCATGCCTGGCTTTTATCATTGTTTTATATTGTTTTATATTGTTTTATTAAGGAAACAATGAACAAATACATTATTTCTTGAAGTTTTCGGCGGAATAACGGAGTATTCACCGAACGCCGTTATTCGCCCTTCCGCTTATACATCGCCGCATAATTGACGGAAACTTTCTTCGCTCTATGGTAAAGTATGAAATGCGACGCCATCGCCTCTTGAATCAAGAACTTTGCGTTTTGAAGGTCCAAAGAACCTCCAATGTCGATAGTCAACGGAACTGCCGCATATGCTTTGGTGCCGCTCATATCGTAATGATTGTACGTGCGCGCGCTATAATCCTCGACCGATGCCGCAAGGTGAAGTGTCAAGCGTTCGCCGCTTAAGGTTATCTTAGCGATAAGGTTACCGCCTTGGCGGAAGCTGTCGCCGCTTGCGCTCATTCTATCCTTAACCTGACGGTATGTCAGCAGTTCGTTCTTAAGTTCACTATAAAAATACTTAATGCGGTTGGGCGCGTCGACAAGCTTTAGCTCGAATGTGGACAAATTGTCGGTATTTTCAAGCATGCCCTCCCCAATATCGTAATATTCATCTTCTTCTCGACGCTTCCTTTCTCTCTCAAGCTCGGCTTCTTCCTCCCGCATCATCGCGTCGAGCGCCGATTCGTCCGCCTTGCGCTTTGCCTCCTCTTCGGCTTTCTTTCTTTCCTCTTCCGAGATAGCCGGCGCTTCGTTGTCCACCGCCTTGCGCAATAACGCGAGCATCTCGCTGTCGGGTGTCTCGGGGGTATACTCCTCATAAATATATTTTGCAATCCGTTTTTTGCTTAGCTTTTGCCGTTCGGAGTCGTCTGTTTTACCCTTGCGGGACAATAATGCTTCCAACAAATCCGAAACAGATTCGCCCTCGGGCAACGCGCCTTGAATGCCCAACAACCGTCTTAGCCTATCCGATAATGATTCCTCAGCCTCACTCTCTTTTATATCGCGCGGCTTTTCTCGGTACGCCTCTTCCTCTTCAATTTCCTTTAGAAGTTCGGCAAGGCGGGCATCGATAACGGGTTCCGATACATCTTTCTCGTCCTCTTTAGGCGCGTCAATGTCTTGCGGCGCAGATTCTTCAGGCACCGCGTAGTCGCTCTCGTCCAATTGAGGCGCCGTCGTTTGCGGTTCGATGTCGATATCTTCAAGCCCTAGTTCATCCTCCCAATCTAGCTTTGGAATAGTCTCAAGAGGCAATATATCATACTCGCTTTCATCAAATAAATCGGGTTTTATCTGCTCGGGTTCTTCCTCAACTTCGGGTTCTTCCTCAACTTCGGGCTTTTCCTCAACTTCGGGTTCTGTTTCCTCAGCTTCGGGCTCGATAATTGCTTTGGATTCGGCAATCTCTTCGGATTCGATTTCCTCAATTTCTTCGGTTTCGACAATCTCTTCGGGTTCCGCTTCAAGCTCGATTTCCTCAACTTTGGGTTCTTCCTCAAGTCCCTCGGGCTCAACTTCCTCAACTTCTTTGGGTTCGGCAATCTCTTCTTCGATAATTGCTTCGGGTTCTTCCTCAACTTCGGGCTTTTCCTCAACTTCGGGTTCGATTTCCTCTGCCGTTACTTCAGGTACAGCAATCTCTTCTTCGATAATTGCTTCGGGTTCTTCCTCAACTTCCTCGGCTTCAATAATCTCTTCGGATTCCGCTTCGGGTTCGGCAATCTCTTCTTCGGTAATTTCTTCAGGTTTGGGCTCCGTTATTTCGGGTTCGACAACTTCTTCGGGTTCCGCTTCAGGCGCGATAATTGCTT
>CAYOYS010000012.1:9578-14700 GCA_964408255.1 uncultured Christensenellaceae bacterium
TTCCTCAACTTCTTCAACGATTACTTCTTGCTCCGCCACTGTGGGCTTAAACTCAATTAGACGAATCAGTCCTCTTTCGAGCAACGTTGCATCGTCCTCGTAAGGGAATGTCGAGATGTAATCGAGCGGCTCAAAGCGCGTATCGGGTAGAACGTCGTTATCTCGCATCAGCGCATCAATTAGAAGTAGTGCGCGCCTTAAGGCAAGACCTGACTTAATGCGTACCATGAACGGAACCGCCACGAACGACGCATATTCGGACATGTCTCTTTGACGATATATATTCTTTTCGAAAGCATCGATAGGCAACGCGAGATTGAGTCTTAGCGTCTTACCGCGTATAGATATTTTGGCAAGCAGCTTTCTACCTTTGCGGAAACTCTCCGCGCCCCAGCTTATACGGGAACGAACCTTTTTATAGGATAATAGGTTGTTTTTAAGTTGTTGGTAATAGCTCTTTATCCTTTCATCCGACTGTATCAGACGGCTAAGGTAGGACCTTTTGTATCTTACGACTATCCCAAATCTGTTTTGAGCGACATATACGGGCTCTGTAGAATAGCTTATGTCCGGCAACTCCGCTACTTTTTCCTCTTCTATCTGTTCCTCTATCGGCTCCGGTACTTCTTCTTCTGCCGCTTCCTCTTCCGTCTCTTCCTCTTCTTCCTCTTCCGCCTCTTCCTCTTCTGCCGCTTCAGTCTGCTCTTCTTCTGCTTGTTCCTCTTCCGACTGCTCATCTTCCGACTGCTCATCTAAGACAGTATCATCGGGCGCTTCCTCGCCCGACTCTTCCTCGGTGTCGAGTTCCTCGACAGACTGTTGTTCGTCGATTTTGGCATCTTCTGCGTCAATCGGCGCTTCCTCGCTCTGTTCTATCTCATCTTGGGGCGTTTGCTCATCTTCCTCGGGCAAGCCTTCGATAATAAATTTTTTGTTGCGCTTAATGATTGCAAGCGCAATAAAAAAAGCCGTAAGCTGAGCAAGGATTATCCCAATTACAACCCAAAGCCATTTATATGTAACTAAAATTTCTGGTAATGCCGATAACAAACGCATATTCCCTCCATCGGTACCGTTTTTGCAAAACGCCGTATATATAATTATAATACAAACACAGACAAATTTCAATATATAATCCTAATTACGCCTACTATTGTAAACAAAAATTAAAATTGAAAGGTTAGGCTATGCAAAAAAATAAAAGTTGAATTTTTGTACAAGCATAAATTTTGCAAATAAAGAACATAGCAAAACAGCGCTAATAGACGCAAGAGACGCTGTCATTAAAAGCCGCTTCAACCCGTTACATCTAAAATCGCACTGTGGAATCTACTTGAAAATTGCTTCCTTAATTTATAATCTACAAATATTTTTTTATCAGCGGTAACGAATTGCATAATATCGATATTTATGCTAAAATAATATATTATATTATTAGGGACGGTTTGCCCGACACGCGGGGCGCGAAACTTGTATCTAATACCTAGGAACGCGCAGCATACGAATATGGGAAGCATGTCTTAAGGAGCGATTATGGCCGTTTGGGTCGTAAAGATTGCCGCCGACAAGGAAAGAATAACGGCGGCAGTCGCCGCGATAAAATCAAAATTGTCGGGAGTACGCGCCGCGGCACGCGACGCGATGCTTTCCGTCGCGGTCGAGATGCTCGATAATATAGTAAGTTACAGCGGAGCAAAAGCAATAACAGTCGAACTTAACAGAACCTTTCACAAAATCACCTTGACCATAACCGACGACGGGCTCGCGTTCAATCCCCGTTCGCTAAAGCAGGACGGGCGCGACGGGTTGGGGTTACTTATCGCTTGCAACATGACGGACGAATACGACTACCGCTACGAGAACGGACAAAATATTTCGGTTTTCGCAAAATACTTATAACAAATACAAGGAGAAAAATGGATAAATTCATAGAATTTTTTGAGACTAAGGGAGTAATTGCGGCACAATTTGTTGCGCTACTGATAATCGGTCTTATAATCATTCAGCTTATCAACAAGACGGCGAAAAAGGTTGCGCTTAAAATTTCGCTAGAGCGCTCGCTCGCGTTGTTTTTTGTTTCTCTAATCAACGCGGTGCTGTACTTCGCGCTGATAATTATGCTGTTTTCACTGCTTGGCCTTTCGACTGCGAGCTTTGTCGCGGTGTTCTCCGCGCTCGCTTTGGCGCTATCTCTTGCACTCAAGGATATTTTGTCCAATGTCGCCAACGGCGTCATACTCGCTTTTTCAAAGCCTTTTAAGGCGGGAGATTGGATTGCTATCGGCGATATAAGCGGAGTGGTGAAAAAAATCGGAATTTTTTATACTCGTATCGTAGCGTTTGATAATAGGGTGATTACCCTCCCGAATACCGAGGTTATGAGCAGTCGGATTGTCAACCATTCCTCGCGCTCGACAAGGAGAAGCGAGCTAAGGATATCGGTATCCTACGGCAACGACATAGAAAAAATCAAAACAATTATAAGGGAGGCGATAGAAGCACATCCCAAAGCGCACAAGATACCCGAGCCTCTCGTGCGCTTAGAAGCGCTCAACCAAAGCTCAATCGAATTCCTCCTGCGCGTCTGGTCGGACACGAAAGATATGTGGAGCGTACATTACGAACTTCTCGAAAACATATATAAATCGCTCTTGGATAACAAAATCAAAGTACCTTATAATCTACTTGACGTGCATATCAAAAAGGAGGATGCCGAACAATGAAAAAGACAAAATTTCTTCTTTGCTGTGTATTGCTTGCCGCTTTTGTCATGCTGTTTGCGCTTCCTTATATAGCTTACGCGGCGGAAGACGGCGGAATGCTTGTAATCAGCCGCGATACCGAACATGTGCGATACGGAAAAGCGGTCGTATACACTGCGTACTATACCTCGGACGAGACCGATTATTCGGGAGAATATATGTGGTTCGTCAACGATGTAAAGCAAGACGAGACAAGCGATACTTTCACCTATGTCCACAAGGAAAGCGGCGATGCCGCGGTATATGCAAAATACGGCAACCTAACGAGCAACACCCTTACTGCTAGCATCAATTATTCGCGTATAGAACTTTGGGTGTATTATGGGCTTGCGGCGGTCGCTCTCTTCGGGGGAATACCCTTTCTTATCGCGCTATCTCGCAACAAGAAAAGAAGCCCGATTGAGGCGGTTTATGCCGATACAATCAGGCTGTTTCGCGAGACCAAAAAGCTCGGCGAACAACTTAATTCGGACAAAAAGGTCAAGGATATTATATTAATTAGGCTGAGTTTTTCGCTCAGTGCGGCGTCCGATACCGCGCTACTTTATTATGAGGACACGCAGATAGCGGCGCTTCAAGTCGCCGCCGATAAGTTCAAAGACGCATATTATTATATTCACGGCATTAAGACCGCGATGCCCAAAGCCGAGTCCGTCGAAAAAGCATATTTGGCGCTTGAAAGGCTTACGGAAATCGACGAAGTATTAAAGCCGGCACTTCCACTACCTCGGCTCGAGGGGAAAAAATGATATTATTTTAAGGAGAAGCATATATGTCAAAACCCACATACTACATTACGACGCCGATTTATTACCCTAGCGGCAAATGGCATCTTGGCACTTGTTATACTACGGTCGTCTGCGACGCGCTCGCAAGGTTTAAGCGAATGCAGGGTTTTGACACCTTTTACCTAACGGGCACCGACGAGCATGGTCAAAAAATCGAGGGAGTCGCGGCGGCAAGCGGACTTTCTCCGAAAACGTTCGTGGATAAGCAGGTAGATACGCTCAAGGAGCTTTGGCAGCTGCTCGGCATCTCTTACGATAAATTTATCCGCACTACCGACGCGGAGCACGAAGCGGCAGTGCAAAAGATTTTTGCGAAACTCTACGAAAAAGGCGACATCTACAAGGCAGAATACGAGGGCTGGTACTGCGTCCCTTGCGAGTCATTTTGGACCAAAACTCAGCTTGCGGACGGGAAATGTCCCGATTGCGGCAGGGATGTGGCGTTGACTAAGGAAGATAGCTATTTTTTCCGTCTTAGCAAATATCAAGATAGGCTGATAAAGCTTATCGAGGATAACCCCGAATTTTTGCTGCCCAAGTCACGGCAGAACGAGATGCTCAACAACTTTTTGCGCCCCGGACTTCAAGACCTTGCGGTAACTCGCACTTCTTTCAAATGGGGAGTGCCCGTGCCTTTCGATAAAAAACACGTCATTTATGTTTGGATAGACGCGCTTGCGAATTATATCACGGCGCTCGGCTATGCGGGAAGCGACTCTTCCGCGTTCGATAAATATTGGCCGGCGGACGTCCACATGATGGGCAAGGAGATTATACGCTTTCACAGCATTATTTGGCCGGCGCTTTTAATGGCGCTTGACTTGCCCCTTCCCAAAAAGGTATACGGGCATGGTTGGCTTTTGCTCGGCAACGACAAAATCAGCAAAAGTCGCGGCAATATCATTGACCCAAAAGAGCTTTCCGCGCGCTTTAGCGTAGACGCGGTAAGATATTTTCTTTTACGAGAGGTGCCGTTCGGCAATGACGGGGTATACACCAATTATGCGTTGCTTAGCCGAATCAATTCGGACTTGGTCAACGACCTCGGCAATCTTGTCAAGCGCTCTGTTGCAATGATTACACAGTACCGCAAGGGCACAATCCCCGCGCTTGGCGGCAATCTCGAGACTTGTGACAAAGAGATAATCGCCAATGCAAAGACAATGCTTAGCAACGTTACGGCGCACATGGACGCATTGCTCGTTCCCGAGGCATTGCAACGCATATGGTCGCTTGTTCAACGCGCCAATAAATACATCGACGAAACATGTCCTTGGACGCTTTTCAAAAACGAGCCCGAATCGGAAAGGTTGGACACCGTACTTTATATACTTGCCGAATCAATACGCTTTATAGGAACGGCGCTAGCGCCCTTTTTGCCCGATACCGCTTCCGAGATACTCAAAGGGCTTGGCGAAAACTGTCCGGACAATTTTGAGGGACTTAAGCGCTTCGGAGCGCTAAAGGCAGGGAATAAAGTATGCCCTAACAAGCCGCTGTTCCCGAGAATAGACATACCCAAGGAACTTGAGGCGATGGAGCGGCGCGCGACGGAACTTGACGAAGCTAAGC
>CAYOYS010000012.1:14800-21047 GCA_964408255.1 uncultured Christensenellaceae bacterium
CCCAAGGAACTTGAGGCGATGGAGCGGCGCGCGACGGAACTTGACGAAGCTAAGCCGACGGAACTTGACGAAGCTAAGCCGACGGTATCAGAAGAAAATACGGAAAAAGCACAAATAACCATTGAGGATTTTGGCAAACTGAGCCTTCGTGTAGGCAAGGTGATTTCCGCTGAAAAAATGCCAAAAACGAATAAATTGCTCTTACTTAAAGTGGATATGGGCAAAGAGGAAAGAACGATAGTCAGCGGTATAGCCAAATGGTACACCCCCGAGCAAATGCTTGGGAAGCAAGTGGTTATTATAGCCAATCTTGCTCCCGCTGTTTTTCGCGGAGTTAAATCTGAGGGAATGATTCTTTGCGCCGAGGACGCAAGCGGCAATGTCGTTGTCGTTTCGCCGGAAAAGTCGGTCACGCCGGGCAGTGAGGTATGCTGATGTTGATAGATAGTCATGCACACTTGAACGACCCGAGGCTGTTCGACATAGCGGATGAAGTTGTCGCGGAGTATCGCGCGGCGGGAGTCGGCGCGGTAGTTAATGCCGCATACGACCTCGAATCCGCAAGGCGCGGCAGGTTGCTTGCGCGAAAATATCATGACTGCTATTATACCGTAGGTCTGCACCCGCATGACGCAAAGCTTGCAACGCCCGCGATGTACGACGAGATGATAAACCTTGCGGCGGACAAAAAAGCGCTCGCTTGGGGGGAAATAGGGCTAGATTACCACTACGACCTATCGCCGCGTGAAACGCAAAAGCGAGAGTTCGTCAAGCAGCTTGAGATTGTCTGTTCGCTTGCGCTTCCCGTAGTCATTCATCTTAGGGAAGCATACGGAGATTTTGACAAGCTAATCAAGCAAAACGCGCATTATCTTAAGCACGGCATACTGCTCCACTGCTACTCGGGCAGCGCGGAAGCGGCGAAAGCATATAACAGTCTTGATTGTTATTATTCTTTCGGCGGGGCGGTCACTTTCGCGAAGCATAAAGATATAGTATTACGCGCAGTGCCAAAAGAACGACTAATGCTCGAGACGGATTGCCCGTACATGACGCCCGCGCCCTTCCGAGGACGCGTCAATAAGCCGTCGCTTATCTATCTTGTGCGGGACAAAATCGCAGAGTTGACGGGAGTAACACCCGAGGAAGTAGAAAATATTACAACGAAAAACGCAAAGCGTTTTTACAAAAGGATAAACTGATGGCGAATACTATTACTTACGAAATTAACGGCAAGCTTTATATCAACATGACCAACAGATGCAGCAACTGCTGCTCGTTCTGCGTACGCAACGGCAAGGACGAGTTTCAGGGCTACAAGCTATGGCTTGATAAAGAGCCGACCGTAGGCGAGGTCATCGCCGAGCTAAGCGATGTGGAAAAGTACAAAGAAGCGGTATTTTGCGGTTTTGGGGAGCCTCTTTATCGTTACTCCGATATAATTATCGTTGCAAAATTTATCAAGGAAAAAGGGGTAAAGACACGTATCAACACGAACGGTCAAGCATTGCTTATCACCAACGAAAACATCGTAGATAAAATTGCGCCCTATATTGATACCGTCAACATCAGCCTTAATGAAGTGAGCGCAAAAGCATACAACGAGCTATGCAAACCGGTGTTCGGAGAGGTCGCATATTACGCGATGCTTGACTTTGCGCGCTGCTGCGTCGGAAAAATCAAGCGGGTAATACTAAGCGTCGTCGATATCATCGGGGAAGAAAAAATCAAAAAAGCGGCGAGTATTGCGACAGATATCGGCGCAGAGCTAAGAATAAGGCAGTACATCGCGTAATGGGCATCGGCGAAAAAATCGTAATGAGCGGATTCCGCTTCAATAAACGCTACGGTCAGAATTTTATTACCGATTCCAACCTTCTTAAGGCAATAGTATCGGATGCCGAGGTGACGGATAACGATACAGTGCTTGAGATAGGTGCGGGCGCGGGCGCTCTTACCGCATGCATCGCGGATAAGGCGAAACATGTGGTAAGCTATGAGATAGACCGCGGCTTGAAGCCACTTCTTGACCAAGCGTTGACGGGATATATCAATGTCGAGCTGATTTACGCGGATTTTATGAAAGTTGACGCATCCGAACTCCTTGCCAAGCTCGGCAAAAGCTTCAAAGTTGTCGCCAACCTGCCCTATTATATAACCTCACCCATTATCATGCGGCTTATCGAGCAGGACTTGGGAGAGTCGCTTACTATAATGGTGCAAGAAGAGGTCGCGGCGCGGTTGACCGCCTTGCCCGGCGGCAAGGACTATGGGGCAATTACCGCCCAAATTAACCTTGTGGGGGACGTTGAGTTATTGAGAAAAGTGTCAAGACAGATGTTCACTCCGCGCCCCAATGTGGACTCGGCGGTTATTAAGATAATTCGTCGCAGCAAATACAGCGAGGCTGATATCAATATTGCGCGGCCGTTGATTGCCGCGGCTTTTGCTTGCCGCAGAAAGACCTTAGCCAATAATTTGATACAGTCGCAATCGTTTGGTCTTTCCCGAGAGGACGCGTTGCAGGCGATTGCACTCGGAGGCTTTGAGGAAAATATCAGAGGCGAAAGGCTTTCCACGGGCGATTTTATAAAACTTGCGCAAATAATATTGAAAGTAAAAAATAACGAGGTATGATTTATGAAAATTCTTATTAAGCACATCGACACGATAATCGGCGGCTCACTTATCAAAGATAGGGACGTTCTATTCTCGGAGACTATCGAAAAGGTAGAACGAGGGGGCACTATCGCGCCCGATTGCGATATGCAAGTAATCAATTGTGAGCATAGCGGTCATATTCTTGCTTCGGGCTATATAGACATACATACCCATGGCGCGAAAGGTCACGACTGTATGGAGGCAACGGACGAGAGCCTTGAGGCAATCTCGCGGTTTCATCTATCGAACGGAACGACAACGATTCTCCCAACGACCTTGACCGCGCCGCTTGAAGCGATACGCAAAGTCATCGAATGTGTAAGAGGATACGGCAAAATCAACCGCTACGCAAGGATTTTTGGGTTGCATCTCGAGGGGCCGTTCATAAGCCCCGAAGGCGCGGGTGCTCAACCCAAAGCGTATATCGTCGCTCCCGACGATTACAATACCGCATTCATTCTTGACGCCGCGGACGTCGTCAAGCGCGTAACTGTCGCGCCCGATGTTGAGGGAATAAGCGAATTCGTTAAGGCGGCATCCGAGCGCGGAATACAGCTTTCCGCGGGGCACGACAACAGCATACACCCCGAGGTAGAAGCATGTATCGAAGCGGGGCTAACTTCGGTAACGCATCTATTTAACTGTACCTCGAGGGCGGCGCGTAGAGGCGGCATCGAAAAATACCTCGGTCTTGCCGAAACCGCGCTTTTAAGGGAGGACTTAACCGCCGAGATTATAGCGGACGGCGTTCATGTACCGTACGGACTTATATACTTGACCTATAAAAACAAGGGCGCAAAGGGAATGTGCATCGTTTCGGATAGCTTAGCGGTATCCGGTATTAATACATCCCCTCTTTATCTCGGCAAGGAAGGCGAAGGCTATCTAGTAGAGCTAAAAGAGGGCGTATGCTGTATAGCAGGTACGAACACCCTTGCCGGCAGCATCGCTCCGATATCCAAAATGGTCGAAAACCTTGTCAAAAACACTCCAATACCCCTCGTTGATTGTTTGGTAATGAGCACTCTTACGCCCGCCAAGCTGCTTAATATGCAAGACTGCGGCGACGTTAAAGTCGGCTATTACGCGGATATGAATATCATTAACAAAGAAGGCAAAATCGTCAATACGATATTCAAAGGACGCATTATATGAAAAAAGCGGCATCTGTAATACTTGCAATATTTATGCTAATGGTTATTACAGTGTCGCTTTTTGCATGTAACGGGGCAGAAAAATTCGAGCTGACAAAGGAGAATTTTTATGCGAATTGGCAACAGGCGATACGCGGTGACACACAACTTGCCCGCTTAGTTATACCGGGCGCGCACGACGCCGCAACCGCAAATACGGTGGCTTATCCCGCCCCCGTCAGTTCCCTTCTCCAACAATTTATAGACCGTACAACTTGCCAAAGCGCGTCCATGCTCGAGCTTATGAATAGCGGCGTAAGATACTTTGATATACGCGTAACGGAATATACGAACGGAGTGTTGTACACCTATCACAGCGAAGTAGTATTCGAGCCGTGGCGCAAGGTCGTTAACGAGCTACGAAAATATCTAGCCTCAAGCAAGGATTTTTTAATACTCGACTTTCAACATTTTGGGCAAGGCGCGGCGGAAAAAGCTTTGCGTGTGCTAGACTCAATATTGCCGCTAAAAGAATACGCGCTTCCACGCTCTTATGACTTGAACACCGTGACAATGGATGAAATTGCGCAAAGTTGTCGCCGCTTTGCGGTGATTTGGTCGGGGGACACTCTTATTGCGCCCGAATACCTCTTTGCCCGTGAAACTTGGCTTTATAGTCCGTACCTCAACTGTGAACACCTCGAGCCGCAAAAGCTTATCAAACAACTCGATGTATACTACGATAGCTACGACGGTGAAGGGCTGTTCGTACTGCAATCGCAATGCTCCACAAAAATAATAACTACGCCGCGCGGCTTAGAAGACACAATGGAGCCGCTTGCGAACGCTTATATTCTTAGCCTAAGCGATGAATTACTTGCAAAGACCAACATCGTTATGCGTGATTTTGTCCATGAAAACGATAAAATACAAATAATACTCAGTTTGAATTTGCGAAAAAATTATGTTATAGCGGGATACGAAGAATACTTCCGTTATATACAAGGGGATTAATATGTATCTAAGACTTAGTAAAGAGCTCGAAGAACGCATCGTCGAGGATAGAAAAAAAGGGTTAAAGTCCCCTGCTTATTCCGAGGATTATTCGGTAAAGAGGCGATATCCCGATATGGATAAGGCAAGCCTACTTCGCCCCGCATATGTTCGGGATATAAGCAAAATCCTAAACTGTGTCTATTACAACCGCTACGCGGACAAGACGCAGGTTTTCTCCTTTTATCGCAACGACGACATAACAAGACGCTCGCTCCATGTCCAACTCGTTTCGCGTATTGCGCGGGATATCGGAGGACTGCTCGGCTTGAATCTGCATCTTATCGAGGCTATCGCGTTGGGGCATGACCTCGGTCACGCGCCTTTCGGTCACAAGGGCGAAGAGATATTATCAGAGATTTTTTTTGAACGCACCGGCAAATATTTTCTTCACAATGTGCAGAGTGTACGGGTATTGGACAAGATTTTTCCGGCGAATATCAGCCTCCAAACCCTTGATGGTATACTGTGCCACAACGGCGAACGCGAGATGAAGCGGTACATGCCGAGCGACAACCTAAGTTTTGAGGCGCTTGACACAAGGATTGCAGAATGTATGGAGAACCAAGATAAGGTCAAACATCTTATCCCCTCTACGCTCGAGGGCTGCGTAGTCCGAATCGCGGACATAATCTCCTATCTTGGCAAAGACCGTCAAGACGCATCCCGCGCCAAGATTCCGTTGGATAACGGAATGGAGGGACTCAACGGCGAGCTTATCAACAATATTATCGTAAGCATTGTCGAGAATAGCTATGGCAAAACATATTTGAGCATTGCGGACGAAGAGTATTCTAAGGTTCAAAAGGCAAAGGACGACAACTACAAACTAATATATAAGCGCGAGGAAGTGCAAAACCGTTATGCGCCCTTAGCCCCGATGTTCTCAAGGATTTATGACTATATTCTATCCGACCTCAAAAAGAACAACAGACAAGGCTTGGTCTATGACCACCATATAGACTATGTCAAGCGTCACAGAGCTTCGTATATCCCGCAATCAGACTACGAAAGCGAAGAACCCGACTTTATTGCCGCCGATTATATCGCGAGCATGACCGACGACTATTTTATCGAACTGCACCGATACCTTTTTCCCAAGACTCCCGACGCGCTTGAATATATCGATTATTTTGGCAACAAACGCATATCGTAGCGCGCAAGGAAGCAATGTTTTTCATACGGTTTCGCGTTGCCGACAATGGTCTTTTTAATACTATGTGTATAATTTTGCAAGTAAAATCCTAAGCCCATATTCCGCAAAGCATGAGATATCAAAGTCCGCGCGACGGTTTCGTGTTGCCGACAAGTTTTTCTTTTTTTTATAACTTTCTGTTAATTTATTCTATCGCCTTTAACAGCAACTGATAGCACTTGCCACTTTTTGTTTCGATTACAAG
>CAYOYS010000013.1:0-19638 GCA_964408255.1 uncultured Christensenellaceae bacterium
AAACAAAGATAATATATACTGTGGAGGTCCCCCATGGACAAGTTCAATGATTTTTTTGTGAACATAGCGGATAAGATACCTTTTGGCAAAGACTTTTTCAAAAATAGTTTGCCTGTTTTCGGTATTGAAATCAACAATTTATTTTTGATTCTCGTAAGCTTGCTACTTGTGATTGTTGCGATAGTTTTAATAATCGCGATTGTCGTTTCGAGTAAAAAGGCGAAAAAAGCCAAGGCAATAGCGTCGCAAGCTACCGAGGGGGAAGCGGATGCGCAAAGCAGTGCGGGTTCGACTGCTTGTGGAGTACTTATGGACAAGCAGCCTAAGTGCGCCGCGATAACTGCCGATATAGCCGATACCGGCAAGCCGGAGGCAGCCGCTTCGAAAGACTCATCCGATACGGTTGGAAAGCCGCAAGCGGAAAGCGTGTTGAGCGATGTTCAAGAAGAGATTGATACAGTTGATTCTACGGCGCAGGCTGCGGCTAGTTCTGCCGTTGAGAGCGGCGCTATCCATGCGGATAAGCTACCGGAAGAGAAGACTCAATCTGAACTTTCTAAGCCTGAAGCCGCAGCAGTCGAAGCAGAAACGCCTACTTTAGTTCAAGAAAACAAAGACGATTTGAGCAAACTTGCCGCCGCCTCGGTCAGCGAAGCCGCGCCGCCGACAAGAACTGCTCCTAAGACGACTGCGACGCCTATTGCCGACGGGGCAAAAAAGCCTCTTAAAAAAGCCGAGCCCGTAGCAGTTGCCGAGCCTGCTAAGTCAAGTGAGCCGAAGGATACCAAGGCTACCACTGCCGCAGCACCGAAAAAGAGCGATAACGCAGTCGGTAAAAAAAGTGCGGACAGATATTCGGGCAAATTCGAGATTTATCTCACCGTGTGCGGTTACCGCTTTATCCTTACCGCAAGCAACGGTCAACTCCTATATGAGAGCAATGGATACACAAGCGCGGACGGTGCGCTAAAAGGTATTGAAACTTTCAAAAACGCTGTTCCCAACGGTACTTTTGTGGTAGACGAGGATAAATTCAACCGTTTTAGGTATATTCTTAACAAGAGGTATGTAGGTGAAAACTATACTACGAAAGCTTCCTGCGAGAACAGCATCGAATCGGTAAAAAAGTTCAGTCAAACCGCAATAGTCATGCCGTATGTAGCGGACGAGGCGGCGGAACAAGCGTATGCAGAAAGCATGAAGATGCGCAAGGCGCAAAAAGAAATAGATTGGGAAGAGATTGAAAAAGCAGAAAAGCTCGTCAAGCCGAGCGGCAAGTTCGAGATTACAAAAGGCGCGGACGGGTTTCACTTCAACCTGATTGCGAACAATGGTCAGCTTCTGTATGCAAGCAACGGCTATGCGTCTAATAAATCTGTAAACGAAGGGATAAAAAACTTCAAGAAAACGGTTTATTCCGGAACTTTCTTTGTCGATGAAGACAAATTCGGCCGTTTCCGTTACATACTGCGGGGCGCAACTTTCAATTCTATCTATATAGGTGAATCCTATACCGCAAGAGCGGCATGCGAAAAAATTATTCAATCCGTTAAAAGATTCGTAAAATCTGCGGTAATGCCCGAATAATCGAACGCGACAATCAAATTCGGAATACAAAACGCTTATCTGTAATGTGCTGATTATTTAATAATCAGCACATTTTCAATCGCATAACATAAGCCTGCGGCAGTTGTCGAATAATAACATCTTGTAATAATCAGCATATTTATATCTGCGGTTTGTCATTTAATATGAAGCGGTTCTTGTTATACGCGATTATGCCCTCTTTTTGCATTTTTGAAAGCTCAAAGGACAACGCGCTTCGCTCAACCAACAAATAATCGGCGAGCTGCTGTCTGTTAAAAGGAATGAAAAAATCTTTTTTGCCGACCTTTTTGTACTCGTCCGAAAGATAGGCAATGACCTTTTCGCGCGTTGAGCGTTGTGATACGTGTTGCAGCTTCCTTGTTATTAAAAAGTTTTTGTCCGCGATAAGAGCCATGAGGTTGCGGATAAGACGATTGTGAAATTCGCAAGCCGAGGTGCATACGGTTACGAAGCGTTTGAAATCGAAAAACAATATCTCGCTGTTTTCGACCGCCAAAACATTGACATTCAAGGGTCTGTGCTCGGAAAATGCAAAAACTTCTCCGAACAGTTTGCCCGGCCCGATGTGGGAAATGATGCTTCTGTTCCCCCAAAAATCCTCTTGTACAATGTGCACCGCTCCCATATAGACCATGCCGAACGAGCGTATATGGTCGCCTTCTTTGAAAATAAGCTGTCCCGCTTTGTACTGCATGCTCGAATACGTGATGCAATTAAGGACTGCGGATATTTCGTAGTCTTTTATATTCGTGAATAGTCCGGTACCGCTTAAAAATTCTAAATATTTATTCATTTTTTCCTTTTTGGTTGTAAAAACAACTGATTTATTTGGTTTATTATAGTACAATGAATATGAAAAATCAAGGAGGCGGAGCAATGATTAGAAAAATAATTAAGATAGATGAAGATAAATGCAACGGATGCGGTGCTTGCGTTACCGCCTGCCACGAGGGCGCAATCGGAATGGTTAATGGCAAAGCAAAGCTTTTGCGTGATGATTATTGCGACGGGTTGGGCGATTGTCTGCCTAGCTGTCCGACGGGAGCGATATCCTTCGAGGAGCGAGAGGCTGCCGAGTTTGACGAAGCGGCGGTCTTAAAGAATAAGAGAAAACAACAATCCGAAGTATTGCCTTGCGGCTGTCCCGGATTACATTCCAAGTCCATTAATAGACAACCTCAGCAAGAGGCGACCTCTTGCGCGTCAAGCGAGCAGGAGAGCAGACTTGCGCAATGGCCCGTTCAAATCAAGCTTGCGCCGCTCAATGCTCCGTATTTTGCAGGTGCTAGACTTCTGATAGCGGCGGATTGCGCGGCATACGCTTATGCGTCCTTTCACGAAAGGTTTATCAAGGGGCATATTGTTCTGATAGGCTGTCCCAAGCTTGATTCTGTGGACTATTCGGAAAAGCTTGCAGAGATTATAAAAAGAAACGATATAAAAAGTATCACAATAGTAAGAATGGAAGTTCCTTGTTGCGGCGGTTTGGAAAATGCGGCGAAGAAAGCCATTCAAAACAGTGGAAAATTTCTGCCGTGGCAGATAATAACTATTTCAACCGACGGAAAAATAATGTATTAATAGGAGGTCGAATTTATGATAGAAAAAGAATATAAGTTAACTCAAACCAATGAAAAGAAGATAGAAAAGATTCTCTTCGATGAAAACATCAACTATAACCATATGGTCTTGCCAAAAGGTGACGCGCTGCCCGAGCATTATTCCAATTCCAACGTATATATGACGGTACTTCGCGGAGTGTTATCTATCGGGCTTGACGAACAGAATATCCATGAATACGGCGCGGGAACCTTGCTAAAAATCCCGAACAAAACCAAAATGAACGTTAGAAATCTGCATGACGAAGTGTTGGAGCTTACCGTTGTAAAAGCACCCGCGCCCAAGTAATAGGAACTGCCTTGCTTTGCAGAACCGACCGAGCAAGCTGGTAATTGCCTTACCGACCGAGCAAGCCGGTAATTGCCTTGCTTTGCAGAACCGACCGAGCAAGCCGATAACTGCCTTGCTTTGCAGAACCGACCGAGCAAGCCGATAACTGCTTTGCTTTGCAGAACGATATAGGCAAAAATATGCAAGATATATGCGGATTCAAAGTGAATATTGCAGAATAATCAATAATAATTTATAAAAAAGGAGAACAAAAATGGAAAAATACGTTTGTATACCGTGCGGATATGTTTATGACCCCGCGATTGGTGACCCCGACGGGAAAATTGCACCGGGCACGTCTTTTGATGCGCTGCCAAACGATTGGCAATGCCCGATATGTTATGTCGGCAAAGAGGATTTTGAAGCTGTAACGGAATAAAGGAGGAAGTTATGAGTATGTTTTGTTATCAATGTCAAGAAACTGCGGGCAACAAAGGTTGCACAATCCGCGGTGTATGCGGCAAGAATGAAGAAGTTGCAAAACTGCAAGATTTGTTGATTTATACCTTAAAAGGCATCGCGGAGATTGTGGTAAAGAACAAAGTCGACGTCAAAACTATCGATAACATCAATTTTGAGGTGTTAAGCAGTCTGTTTATGACCATAACCAACGCGAACTTCGATGACGGCTCGATTGAAACTCAAATCAAAAAGATGCTTGAGTTAAGGAATTCTTTGAGGGCTGCTAATAAGTTGACGGATTATCATGATGCCGCGGTATTCGAGGCGGAAGATAGAGCGGCGATGCTAATAAAGGCATCCGAAGTCGGCATACTTGCTACCGAAGACGAGGATATACGCTCTCTTACTCAAATGATTACATACGGGCTTAAGGGTATGGCGGCGTACGCGGAGCATGCGAAAAATATCGGGAAAGAAAACCTTGAGATTAACGCCTTTATATACGAGGCACTGTCCGCGACACTCGATGAGAAACTTACAGTCACGGATTTGGTAGCTTTGACTTTGAAGACCGGCGAATTCGGCGTTAAGGCAATGGCACTACTCGACGAAGCCAACCGCTCACGGTTCGGCAACCCCGAGATAACCGAGGTCAATATCGGTGTGAGAGGCAATCCCGCGATATTGATTACCGGACACGATATGATTGACCTTGAGCAACTGCTCGAACAGACGAAGGGAACGGGAGTAGATGTCTATACACATAGCGAGATGTTGCCGTCGCATTATTATCCCGCATTCAAAAAATATCCTAATTTTGTGGGCAACTACGGCAACGCATGGTGGAAGCAGCTTGACGAGTTCGTATCTTTTCGCGGACCAATTCTGTTCACTACCAACTGTATCGTTCCGCCAAGAAGCGAGGAAGTAAAAAACAGAATTTTTACCACCGGCGCAACCGGCTATCCGGGGTGTAAGCATATTCAAGCGGATAAAAACGGAAAAAAAGATTTTTCAGAAATCATCGCGCTTGCTAAGACACTTCCCCCGCCCCAAGAGATAGAAACGGGCAGTATTGTCGGAGGCTTTGCGCACAATCAGGTGCTTGCGCTTGCCGACAAGATTATAGCGGAGGTAAGTAGCGGGGCAATTAAGAAGTTCTTTGTTATGGCAGGCTGCGACGGACGTATGAAATCTAGAGATTATTATACTCAATTCGCTGAGAAACTGCCTAAAGATACTGTAATACTCACCGCGGGTTGCGCTAAGTACCGCTACAACAAGCTAGAGCTTGGCGATATTAAAGGGATACCTAGAGTGCTTGACGCGGGGCAGTGCAACGACTCCTATTCTTTGGCGGTAATTGCGCTTGCGCTAAAGGACGCTTTTGGGTTGGACGACATCAACAAACTGCCGATAGTATTCAATATCGCTTGGTATGAGCAAAAAGCCGTTATCGTATTGCTTGCGTTGCTGTACTTAGGTGTAAAGAATATCCACCTTGGACCCACGCTCCCGGGGTTTTTATCTCCGAACGTAGCTAAGGTATTGATTGAGAAGTTTAATATTGCGGGCATAGGAACGGTAGAAGACGATCTAAAGTTATTTTTAGAATAAAATAATAATAAGCACATTACTTCCGATAACGATAGCGCAACATATAACAAAGCTATTGAATCAATCATATAGGGCGAATTGTTTCCTATAATGATAGCGCAACAAACACAATATTTTAGAATAAACAATCATATAGCGTATTACTTCCGAGGACAATAGCGCAATAAATTGCAAGATTTTAGAATAAAATCATAACATAAGCATAATTCGGTGACCGCCCGATACGGGCGGTCGCCGAATTAATTAATGCCGAAGAGGACAATTTCGAGTCGGCAATATTTTGTGTCTTTTCAGTTTATATCCGTCATCGGCACTAAGCAGCTAAATTTTTCACAACATAGCGCTACTATGAGTAAAAAGTTTGACAAACCAATCTCGAAAATCATTCAAAATATTCATCAACACTCTTATGTCTACTTCTATTATTGCGCCGTATGTGTTGCGCAATCGAGTGTATGTTAAGCGTAGTATGGCGCTTTTAATCGGCTATTATGGGAATTATCGCGTATCCTTTTAGACGCGCTCGGAATAGACGTATCGGGTTGAGAAGCCGCCGCTTAAGGTGGGTGGAGGATGAGCATAGATAAATTTTATCCACTCCCGCGGCGAGTATCATATTTTTTGCGAATTTCGCATTTTGATAGGTGGTCTTAGATTGCCGCTCGAGTATAAGCCTTTCGGATGAAATACCTCTTTTGATTAGATAATCCTGCATCGCCTCTGCTTCAGTAACGCCTGCTTTGACATTCGCAAGACCTCCGCAAAGCAGCGCCATATCATATGTATTGTCCTTAAGCCCTTTGTATGCAGTCTTGCAACGCTCGCTCATCTCGGTGTGGAAAGAGCCGTCATTATTCAATCTTTTTCCCAAAACAACAAGTAATTTCATACTATTCTTTGATATAACCGTTAATAAAATCCATAGTTTGCCTAAAACAGTCCAACCCTTTTTTTGTCCTTGTCGCAATACCCGCGGCATGCAGCGAAAGTACCCCCGTGCCCTTATACATCTTGTACGGCACATTAAGACTATCGAGCTGCTTCGCAAGCGCAAAACTTTCGTGGCGCAGTAGGTCATGCGCGCCGTAAATAATCATCATGGGCGGAAAGTCCTTAGTCATATAAGAGGTGGGGGATAAAAGCTTAATTTTTTCGGTGTCTGCGCCCTTTATGATATCGGAAAGAGTAAGGTCGGTATAGCAGCGTAGCATTGTCTTCATGCCCGGGAAATGGGAACGGGTAAGCCGTACCATATCGAACGCGCCGCAATTACAGATTCCCGCGGTAATGTCGAAGGTGTCACGATGTCCAAACTCAATTCCTAGCTTATCGAACAGCGACTTATCCTTTACAATTGCCGATACCGCAAGCACAAAATAGCCGCCTGCGGATTCGCCCGCAATTACCGTTCTGTCCGTGTCGATACTGTATTTTTCCGCGTTATCCAAGATAAAATCGATTGCTTTGAATATTTGTCTAAGCTGGTGGGGAAAGACCTTTTTAGGAGCGGTAGAATAGTCGATATTGGCAACGAAATACCCCTCTTTTGCCGCGTGATAGCAATAATAATTCCGTAAGTTTTTTTGTCCGGAAATCCAGCCCCCGCCATGAATCATAATCATTAAGGGCTGCTTGACTTTATTCTCTACCGCTTGCTTGTCATATATGAGGTTGCAAAGCTCGTTTTCGTCGGGGTCACCGTATGCTATGTCCTTTTCGATTGCGATGCCCTCGGGCAGCGGCTCGTATATCAAAGGGTAAAGAAAGTATTCGGTAAAATTCAAAAAGGTTTTTAGCGCGACACCTCTAACATAGGTCAATTTTTTCATTTTGGCTCTCCGCACGAATCTTTAATAGTTGTATTATACGCAATATCATAGTGGTAGTCAAGGAGAAAAAGGCACGCGTACTCTCTCGCAATAAAATGCTAAAATGGGCGCAAAAAATACATAAAACGCAAGTTAATACAGTTAAAATAGAGGTATGGCGGCGATAGACACGGTCAAAAAACGCAAGGTTGCGCATATACTTTCCGAAATATTGAAAAATGGTGAGGTGTGCAAGCTTGCGCTTAGAACGGCAACGGGGTACAGTACAACGACTGTTGATTCCGCGCTCAAGAACCTTTCGGAACAAAGAATAATAACCATTGGCGAGAAAAAGAGCGGGGCAGGGAGCAGAAAGATTGCGATAAGCGCGAATCCACGCATAGTAATTGCGGGAGTCAGTTATTATCGTATGAAGCTGTACGGCAAGCTCATGCAGCTTGACGGCAAAATTGTAGCAACCGGCGAAAAGGAGCTTAACGAATCCCATTGCGACCTATCAGACAGCGTTACCGCGTTGATTGAAAGCATGCTAAGCGCAAGTCCTACTCTTGCCGCAATCGGCGTTTCGGTAGCTATGGGCGATAGCACGAGCTTTGCACGGATACTTGCTTTAAGGTTTTCTGTGCCCGTTCATGTGTCAGACAGCCTTTCGGCGCTCGCAATGTATTATCGATATAAGGTTAAAAAGAATAACACAAACCTCGCAGTTCTTTACGCGGGTAAGCGAATTCGCTCGGTCAAGGTCAAGGAATGGGGGGAGGATATTGAGCTTGGCAACTTGCTTTCGCCGATTATTTCGGCAAAAAAAGGTAGGCTGATTTATGACGAGGTACTGTCCGCGGAGGCGGTAAGACACCGTATGCGGCAAAAGTTCGGCAAGGCGGAGACCGCGTTCGAGGCGGGAACGCTCGAGCCGGAAATCTCCTTTTATGCCAAGCAATTGCAGTATGCGCTAGGCGAGCTTATATTGCTTATTGACAAGACGGTTAAGCCGTCCGCGATAATTACCGCGGGAGAATATATGACCAAAGAGCTTATAGAAGGAAGCCTTGACAGCTTAGCCGGCGGCGTCCGCGCCGAAGTTGTTTGCTTTGAGAAAGGGCGCGACGAGATTATCGAAGGAGCATGCTATATCGCGTACAACGGATTATGTTATTATTAATGCGTCAATAGCGCAACAAAATCCGTCTTTAACTTGCAGTGTTGCAAGGCTTTAATTAGCCCGATAAAATCCATTTTAATTACGGTGTAGCAATATTTTGATTATATCGCGAATAAAAGTCGTTATAATTGCGGTATTGTAATTTTGATTATAGCGCGAATAAAATCTACACTAACTTGCGGTATTGTAATATTTTGATTATAGCGCGAATAAAATCTACACTAACTTGCGGTATTGTAATATTTTGATTATAGCGTGAATAAGATTTGTATTATTACAGTGTTGCAATGTTTTGATTTATCTATAATATTTGTTCGCAAAAGAATGAAATTTGGATATTCAGGCAACATATGTTAGTAAAAGCGATGTATTATTATCGAAGAATAAACGGCGGTAAGTGATTGCCGTTAAGGATTAGAATACCGCATATAAATAACTTTGCCGTGGCGCAATAGGCTAACGCTTCCAATTTGTCAAAAATAATTTTGATAACAACTTGTAAGTTATTGTAAAAATCTAAATAATTTGATATAATTACTTTACGATATATTAGGAGGAATTTATGGTTACTTATATACTGCTTGCGTTAGGCATAGTAAGCCTTATCGGTTTTTTGGTCGTAAGAGACAAGAACGGAAGCCCTCTAGCTACCATACTCAAGACTCTTACAAGTCTTTTTTTCATAGCGACTGCGATTGCCGCACTCGGCGAAAATGAAACAGTATCCTATGATAGGATAATTGTTCCCGCTTTGCTTATCATAATGGGTCTTGTCTTGGGGCTTGTGGGCGACATTACTCTCGACCTTAAGATTACTTA
The DNA here is from genome assembly GCA_964408255.1 of uncultured Christensenellaceae bacterium. GTDB lineage: Bacteria > Bacillota > Clostridia > Christensenellales > CAG-1252 > SACC01. Next base: position 9,388 of record CAYOYS010000013.1, read on the forward strand.
TCAAAAAATGATTAAAGACAGTGACACCTATACTTTTGCGGGTATGGCATGCTTCGGCATCGGGCACATTCTTTATATTGTGGCAATAGCTATACTTTACGAGTTCAGCGGTTGGGCGATACTTGTCGGAGTAGGGCTCAATGCCGCGATATTCGCAGTCAGCATATTCCTTATGAAGATGAAGTTCGGCAAATGGCTTATCCCGAGCATGACTTATGGATTCCTTCTTTCGATATTTATGTGCGTTGCAGGCGCCTCTTGTATTATCGAAAAGACTGTCGGACCCGATTTGATACTATTCCTTATCGGCTCCATTCTTTTCCTCTTATCGGACCTCGTGCTTTCCATGACATATTTTGAGGGCAAAGATAGTAAAATAATGATAATAACCAACCATGTGCTGTATTATGCGGCGCAATTTTCCATTGCGATAGCCGTACTTTATATCTAAACCGTTTCTGCGGACGGCTACAGTCGAAGGAGGTATTATGACTGCATTTTGGACGAGCTGGGATTTGCTTAGCAAAATCATGTTTTGTTTGGGTTTGGCTAGCACCGTAGCTTTGACAGTACAAGTAATCTTTTTGATTATCGGATTCGCCGGTGGTTCTTTAGGCGACGTTGACGGCTTCGGCACGGACGGCGACATTAACCTTGACGACGCTTCGGCGGGTGTCGAAGTGGGCTTTTTTACCCTTAAGGGCGTTCTTGCCTTTTTCGCGATTGGCGGCTGGGTGGGGCTTGGTATGAATCTGGCGAACCTGCATATTGCGTTGGTCCTTGGCGTAGCGATACTGTGCGGCGCCGCGGGACTAATGGGGGTCGGCTTTTTGTATCGCGCCTTGTATAAGCTGCAATCCTCGGGCAATATCAATACCGAGAATGCCGTGGGCAAGATTGCCGAGGTTTATCTTACGATTCCTAAATTGGGTATCGGCAAGATAGTTCTTAACGTTCAAGAACGATTCATGGAGTTCGAAGCAAGAAGCAACGCCGATAGAGATATCAAGACGGGCGAAAGAGTCAAGGTAGTTGAAAAAGCGGGCGGAATGTTGATAGTCGCTCCGCTCGAGGAATAGTAATAAACAGTATTGTATATTTTGACCGTGATTTAATCGGCAACGCGCGGCGACAATTCCAAATTTGCTAAGACAGCGGCGCTCGTATCCGAAAATAGGACAAATTGTCAAAGTAATCGGCAAAATTGACGGCAAACTAAAGATTAGCGCCGTTGAAAAGCAAGGCATATAAGGAGGGTTTCTATGAGTGGCGGAATAATCGCTTTAATCATAATAGTTGTGGTTTTAATTTTATCGGCAATTGTGCTGATGTTTTTGACGAGGTACAAAAAATGTCCTTCGGATAAAATTATGGTAATTTACGGCAAGATTTCTAATAATGCCGACGGCACATACCGCTCGGCAAGATGTATTCACGGCGGCGCGGCGTTCGTTATACCTGTCTTTCAAGCACATTCTTTTCTTGACTTGACACCAATATCGATAAGCGTAGACTTGCGCAACGCCCTTTCAAAACAAAATATTCGTATCGATGTCCCGAGCCGCTTTACAGTCGGCATCTCGACCGAGTCGGGCGTTATGCAAAACGCCGCAGAAAGACTCCTTGGGCTGACGTTAAGCGAGATTCAAGAGCTTGCCAAAGATATTATCTTAGGTCAACTCCGTCTTGTGATAGCCACAATGGAAATCGAGGACATCAACAGCGACCGCGACAAGTTCCTTGAGGCGGTGTCCCGCAACGTGGAAGGCGAGTTGAAAAAGATTGGCTTAAGGCTGATTAACGTCAACATTACCGACATCAACGACGAGTCGGGATATATCATAGCTTTGGGTAGGGAAGCGGCGGCGAAAGCGATTAACGCGGCTAAGATTTCGGTCGCGGAGGCGGATAAGCACGGCGCGATAGGTCAAGCCAACGCACAGCGCGAGCAACGAATCAACGTTTCGGCGGCGGAAGCGGAAGCGATATCGGGCGAGAATGCCGCGAAAGCGGACATAGCTGCGGCGCAGGCGGTATTAAGAGAGAAAGAGGCAGAGGCGTTGCGTAGGGCAACCGCCGCTGAGAAGATTCAGGCGGCAAAAGCGCTCGAGGAATCGTATGAAGCGGAAAAGAAAGCCGAGCAAGAACGTGCGGCAAGAGAGACCGCGACGCTTGAGGCGGACGTAATCGTCAAAATGGAGATTGAAAAACGGCGCAAGGAGATAGAGGCAGAGGCGGAAGCCGAACAGGCAAGACGGCGAGCGCGAGGCGAAGCAGACGCGATTTTTGCCAAAATGGAGGCGGAAGCAAGAGGCGTTAAGGCAGTCTTGACAGGTCAAGCGGCAGGCTTAGGCTCTATTGTCGAGGCTGCCAACGGCAATCCCTCTGAGGCGATGAGGCTTATGATAGCGGACAAAATCGAAGCGCTCGTTTCGACACAAGTCGAGGCGATTAAGAACCTTAAGATTGATAAAATTACCGTTTGGGAGAACGGCGGCAAGGATAAGAACGCAACCGCGAACTTTATATCCGGCTTATTGAAATCTTTGCCCCCTATGACCGATTTGTTCAACATGGCGGGACTTCAGCTACCCGATATAATCAAGGCGAAAGCGGTTGAAGAAACGAAAGCAGTTGACGGGGTGAAAGCGGTTGACGAGGTGAAAGCGACGGAATCCGAAGAAATAAGCACGGAGTAACACCGAGTAGTATCGGCACAGTTACAATCGGCACAGTTACAATCGGCACAGTTACAATCGGCGCGTGACGGTATCGGCGCTAGAAATAAAAATTAGAAAGGATACACGCTATATTTATTTTGCGTGTATTCTTTTTTAATTCTCGTAAATAGGCTAAAACAAATAAGTAAAATGTTTAACGGCAAAGCTCAATTGCTCGAGCAAGCAATCCCAACGCACACAATGAGAAACATTTATTCATTGAAGATGCAATATTGCAATGCCCAATGCAAAGCCATATCATTAACGCATATATCGTAGCACCGCAACACAAATGCCTATTATTAACGCGTGTCATATCGTAGTGCCGCAACGGAAAATAGCGAAAAAATACAATAAAAGACGACAATGTAAAAGCGAAACAGCAAAGCGGGTATGTGCTACGCAGGCGGCTAATGGATAAAAGATTTGTACTCTTTGCCGTAATATGTCTTAGCAAGCTTACTAAGCAGCGTTTGAAGAGGTAAAAAGCATACCGCGACTATCAAGCCGTTAGATATAACGTGTGTGATATAGAACGCGACACCACGCAAATATATTATCGGAAAGAGAACGGTGATTGCAAAATCGGTCTTTGCCGAGCCGACGAGCGCATCGACAAAGCTTGTCAGCACTCCGAATAACGCGCTGCACAGCACGGCAAGCGCGGTATATGGCATGATAAGCATACTTTTATTGCTTATATTTTCGTCGTGTTGCGCGCGCATTAGCTTCGCAAGCAGACAACTTAAGCATGCAAGCATGGGCCAATAGATAAAATAGGATATCACCCAAGTATTAAAGCCCCAAATCATCGTTTCGATAGTTACGAAGATTAAAGTCGCGGTAACGGATATCTTCATACCGAACACATACGCATAGACTATGATTAAGAGCGTCACTATCTCGATATTGGGTATAAAGGAAAGCGCGAGCTTACCGCCCGTTAGGACGGCGGTAAGCATCGCGATAAGCACGATATCCTTGATTGTCTTTAGGCGGCTTTCCAATCTTATTCGAGAATTATAAATGCATCCTCGTTGACGGTAGAGGATATCCAATCCTCGCCGAAGGTCACGGTGCAGAACAAATACGATACTCCGTCAATTACCGGCATTGCGCTCGCTCCGAGTCCCGCGCTGTAGTAGGTAACGTCGCCGTAAAGTAGGTTGGTTATGGTAGCATCTATATAGTTAACGTCGCTGCTGCTTAAGTAAAACATAATACTAGTACGCGTCTCATTGTCCGATACCAATTCTTTTTCCACTCCCTTTATTGAGGTTATCATTATACCGTAGATGCTTTCCGTGTAGGTCAGCTCGAGCGAACCCGCTTCATCGAGCGCTATCAAAAGAGCCGCAAGACTGTCGTAGCTTCCTTCGGGTATTGCGATGACCTCACCGACCGCAGGCACAACCGTGGGGTTATTGTCGCAGGCGAATAGGGATGCCGAGATTATTACAATAAGTAATATAACGATTAAAGGTTTTAGTTTTTTCATATGCTTCCTCCTATAATAACCGGTATTATACCGCAGGGCAAGCCCTGCACCCGATGCCTTCGGCATCTGCCGCCGCAAGCGGCGGGTATTAGACCTTGTTGTTAGCGTTCATAAAAATGCCCTTGCGAGCAAGCATTTTTACTCCGCTAATAAAAAAATACCTTATTTCATAAGGAAAAAAGGTAAGGCGAAAGCCCTTAACCTTCCCTCCCTCCGAGAGCGGCGCAAGCTACGGCTGTGTTCGGTATCCTGGCTTAAGCGGCAATCTTGCCTCGCCGACCTTCCCGTTAAGTGGTCTTTGGCGATTTCGCTTTTACAGTAGCGGGGGCTGCGGCGGTATCTAACCGCCTTCCCGAATCAACAACCTGTATTTATTTATTTTATTATACCGCCACTTTGTAAAAAATTCAAGTGATTTATGCTTTTTGGAGCGAGCAATTTTGAGTTGTAATATTTGGGGTTTTTTAATCTCATATCCTTAATCGGTACTTAAGCGCTTAAATCTTGCCTATCACTAACATTCAAATTATAGCGATAGAAGTAAAAAAATGACGAATCTAATCTCGAAAATCCATTCAAAACATTTTATCAGCTCACTTTTGTTCGCTTCTATGCGAATAAAACTTACATTTTTTAATTGTGAAAGTTATTTAACTTGACAGTTAATACTACTATAAATATAATTCATATATAAGGATATTCGAATGAAAAACGACAATAAAGTTTTAATTTTATCAAGTATAGTCGTAATAATCGCCATTATTGTTTTGGCGATAGGGTGTGATATTATTTCATCCGGCGCGAATATGAGCGAAGTAACGCTTACCGGGGCAAGACTGACATGGGATGCGGTTGACGGCGTCGACGAATATTATGTCAATGTCATGTTCAGCGAAGTAAGCGGCTACGAAATTCCCGTTCGGGATACCAAATACCTTATAAGCCATGCCGCTCCGGGTGATTATTATTATAAGGTCAGAGCAAGGGTCAACGGGCAATTCACCAATTATTCCAAGACGATGACATATCATCTTGGTGACGGAAGCTTAGAGAATCCGATAACCGTCGGAAGTATTGAGGAACTGCAAAAGATTACTACGGGACTCCGCACAATCATAGACGATGACGGCGACACAGTCTCTGTTCAATCGTATTATGTTCAGACCAATGATATAGACCTCGAGGGCAAAGAATGGACGCCGATAGGCAAGGGGGGTCAGCCGTTCAAGGGAGTTTTTGACGGTGGCGGCTACAATATAACCGGATTAAAGATAACTACGCTGCCAAGCTCGACTTCTAATGTCGCGGCGGGTTTTTTCGGCTTAGTGCAGGATGCCGTTATCAAGAACGTCAACATTATAGAGCCTAATATCAAAATTACCTATGCGGTTAGCCAATTTTCGGTAGGCGCTTTAATCGGGCGCTCAACGGCGAGTGCGGTCAAGAACTGCAGCGTTAATGGGAAACTTGTAATCAACGCGCCTACTGCAGGCGAAAGCATACTCTATGCGGGGCTCGTGATAGGTGAAAGCAGCGGTACGGGAATGAGTAATTTGACCGCGAGAGGTAGCCTTAAGGCGACCTATTCGCGGGTTTACGCGGGCGGGATTGTAGGCATTACCAAGACAAGCTCCTCCGACATCATCAACAACTGCCTATCATATGCGGATATAACAAGCCACGGTACGGGACGCACCTCGTCCAAGGTGATAGCGACCTCTTACGCGGGCGGAATCGCGGGCTACCTTTCGTATGCCAACAGCGTAGAGTATTGCTATTATTCGGGGACGCTTCAAGCTACCGCGATTGACGGCGCCGAAATGGAAAACATTAACAAGGGGATGTTCGCCGGCGCTCAAAACTCAAGCGGCAGATGCAATATTCTCTTAAAGCAATGCTATTTTAATATTGATGCTCTTGGTATCGAGCACGACGAGACGGATAAGACGCCCGAAGAAATTCAAGCAATGTATGCTTCGATTGCCGAGAATTATACGGTTGGCAACTGTAGCAAGCTAAAGACGGGAAGCTCGGCATACGGCGTCACAAACGAGGACGAGGGACTTGCCGCTACCTATGCGGGATTTGACTTCGAGAATGTCTGGACAATTGTTGAGGGCAAACCCGCGCTTTCGCCGGTAGTGCTGCCAACGGTACCGAGAATGAGTGAAGTAACGCAAAGCGGCGCTGTCATAAGTTGGGAAGCGGTTGCGGGAGCATCGGGATACTATGTTTATAATGTAGACGAAGATACCTCAACGACCGTATATAATCTAAACTATACGATTCCCCATACGGCGCCGGGAACGTATAGATACCAAGTTTATGCTAAGACGATAGGCGAATTAACTGAGTATTCGGATATTATCGTCTATGTCATCGAGGCGAATGAGGAGGAAGGATAATGAGTTATGCTGACAAAGTCTTTATTGAAAATATTAAGGATATACTCGAGAATGGGTTTTCGGACGAAAAACTTGAGGTAAGACCACGTTGGGCAACGGACGACTGTCCCGCGCACACAATTAAAAAATTCTGCATAGTCAACCGATACGACCTGCAAAAAGAATTCCCGATTACAACCTTACGACAGACCAATTTTCGCGCGGCGGTTGACGAGCTTTTGTGGATATGGCAGAAAAAGTCCAATAATGTCAAAGATTTGAATAGTCATATTTGGGACGCGTGGGCGGATGAAAACGGCTCTATCGGCAAAGCATACGGCTATCAGCTCGGAGTTAAGCATATTTATAAGGAAGGGGAGTTTAATCAGGTAGATAGAGTTATTTTTGACTTGTTGCATAACCCGCAGTCGCGGCGGATAATGACGAATATTTATGTTCATTGCGATTTGCACGAGATGAGGCTTTATCCTTGCGCTTACAGCATGACCTTTAATGTGTCGGGTGACACCCTTAACGGTATACTCAATCAGCGTTCGCAGGATATGCTTGTTGCGAACAATTGGAATGTAGTTCAATATTCGATACTGATGCATATGCTAGCGCAAGTCTCGGGACTCAAAGCGGGTGAGTTGGTACATGTTATCGCGGACGCGCACATCTATGACCGACACATCGAGCTTGTCAACGAGGTAATCCAAAAGGAGCCTCTTGAGGCGCCCAAGCTAATTATTGATTCTTCAATTAAAGATTTTTACGATTTTACCGTGGATAGCTTCCGTCTTGAAGGCTACAATTATCACAAGCTGGGCAAAAAAATACCCGTTGCGGTATAATTATGGAAATAATGAACAAATAAATTGAATTAGAACGATATTCAGCACGAGTATTTATTTGTTGTTTCGTTAACGCTCGGGTTGGTCCTTAGGGTGGACATAAAAAATATCGTTCGTGTTGTCGTATGTCGCTAAGGCGATTGCCTTGACTTGCTCATCGTTCTCGATGTTCAGCTTGCCGAATAGCCAATCTTTGCTCTTGTTCAAATCGTCAAGCGCAACATCTACTACCTTGCCGTCGAGAATTACTTCTGCTGAAAGTGTTGCGGGGGGCAACTTTATGTCAAGATTGTTAGCGACTACGGGCGTCGCCCCGCTTTTGGGTAGAATGCTTATTTTGCCGCTTGTTTCAAAGATGCAATACGCTATATCGCTGATATCAAAGTAATCCTTTTCGCGGCACAGGGAAAGAAATTCGTTGATTGTCAGCTTTGTTTTTTTGATATTTTTGTACAACAGCTTGCCGTCTTGTACTAGAATAACCGGTTTTCCGACTATAACGTTTTTCAAAAATGCGGATTTGCGCCCGATTAGGCTCATGGCGATTTCAAGCAGCGTGAAAACCGTCATCGCAATCAAAAAGTAATAAAACGGTATCTCGGTATCGAAGCTCATTTGCGCCGCAATCGAGCCTAGGGAAATACCGATAATATAATCGATAAAATCAAGTTGCGCGATTTGTTTTTTGCCCATGATTTTTGCGATTAAAAAAAGAAAAAAGAACGATATCACCGCATTTAATACTACTTTCCCTATTTCCATATACAGCCTCCGTTAAATGATTATGGACAATTAAGCGGCATTTAGACAATTACCATGTATTATATTTTCGTGATAAGCGACAGCTATTAGTGTCGGAGTGGACAATCTCGAGTTGTTAATATTTTGAGGTCTTTTCAGCTCATATCCGTCATCGGCATTAAAACGCCTAATTCTTTCAAGAATTAGGCAAATCTAGTCTTGAAAATCCAATCAAAATATTTTATCATTCTCTTTTGCCATTCCTTATTAGCGCGGAGTTGTTGACATAAGAGCGACTCGCTTATATAATATATTTGATATGAAATACATGATTATACTTTGTGACGGAATGAGCGATTACCCTATCGCCGCGCTCGGGAACAAAACACCGTTAGAGGCGGCACACACGCCCGGAATGGACGCTTTGGCGCCCTATTCTGAACTAGGTCTTGCTTTAAGTGTGCCAAAAGGCATGATGCCGGGCAGCGACACGGCGAACCTTTCGATACTCGGCTACGACCCGTCCGTGTTTTATAGTGGACGGTCTCCGCTCGAGGCGCTTTCTATGGGAATTGAACTTGCGGACACCGATATAGCGGTAAGATGCAACCTTGTAACATTGTCCGACGACGAGCCGTACACGGCGAAAAAGATGCTTGATTACAGCGCGGGTGAGATACCAACCGCGGATGCTCGCATATTAATTGCCGCAATCGAAGCGGAGCTTGGTGATTCGAATAGGCATTTTTACGGCGGAATTAGCTATCGGCATTGTCTTGTGAAGCACAACGCTTCACTCGGAACACAGTATACGCCGCCGCACGATATTACGGGACAGATTATATCACGACATTTGCCACGCGGCTTGTACGGTGCAGAATTCGATATGTTGCAACGGCGCTCGTACGAGATATTGAGAGCGCATCCGATTAACAAAATACGCATAGCAAGCGGCAAGCGTCCCGCCAATTCCATATGGCTTTGGGGAGAAGGGGTCAAGCCGCGCCTTACCGATTTTTATAAAAAGAACGGAGTCAAAGGCGCGATGATATCCGCGGTAGACTTGCTGAAAGGCATTGCTCGCGGCGCGAATATGGACGTTATCGAAGTAGAGGGCGCGGATGCTACTCTCAATACCAATTATAAAGGCAAAGCGTACGGCGCGTTATCCGCGCTTGAAAAAGCGGATTTTGTATACGTCCATATAGAGGCGCCCGACGAGATGGGGCATCAAGGCGAGTTGCACAATAAGATTAAGGCAATCGAGAATATTGACCGCGAGATAGTCCAAGTCGTAACGCAAGAGCTTAGGGCGCGGAAAGAGGAATTCGCTATATTGATATGCCCCGACCACGCAACGCCTTTATCTGTTAGAACGCATACATCCGACCCGATACCGTATATGCTATATAGGTCTAATAATGCAAAAAAGAGCAATACTAATTATAACGAAAAGGAATGTGCGGCAAGCGGTATATTTGTGGAGCATGGCTTCACTTTGATAGACAAACTTATAAAAGGGGAATAGATATGAGCGGAAAAAAGAAAAATAAGACTTTGAAAGAGTCCAAAGAGTTAATAGGCGAAGTCTCTCAAGCGGTAGAGAGCGATGTTGTTTCGGACGAAATTCTCAAAGCAGAAGCGCATAACGAGCAATCCGAGCAGAACAACACGGAGATAGAGAGCGTTGAGGAGTCAAATAAGGCTTTAGAGGACGAAGATTTAGCGCAAGAAGTTAAATCGGAGCAGAAAAATGCGGACAGCGTTTTGCAACCTCTCGAATCAGAAGCACCAAAGAAGCAGTCCGAACAAGACACCCAATCGGCACAAGTCGATGAAGTTTTGGCACAAGCGGACGAAGTTTCGGAGATTATGGAAAAAGACACGATTTCCGAAACAGCTGACGAACTTATCGGCGAGGAACAGCTGATTGCGAATGAAGAACTCGTCAAAGCATCGGTAAGCGTGAGCGAAGAGCCCGAGGCGGATACTGAAGAAAAGATTGAAACACCGGGCGGCGAAGCGGTAACCGTTGATGTTCCGCTCGAGACTCT
>CAYOYS010000014.1:0-1379 GCA_964408255.1 uncultured Christensenellaceae bacterium
ATCACCCAAACGGTAATTACAGAAATAACTTATACCGTTTTAGACGATTAAGGAAATAATGGATAATACAACCTCGCTAATATCGGAATATTAGCGAGGTTGTTTGTCAATTTTTGTCTCAAAAATCTATCGCTCTAATTCAATGTTTTTGTTCATTGTTTCCTTAACAGTTATTTGACTTTATCGATAGATAAAACTGAAAGACCTCTTGTCGCAGGCTTTATAACCGTTACTGATTACTTCGCCAACAAGGTTATGAAATAGACATGTTTTGCGTTGCGTCTTGCAATGCCCTTGAGGTATTTTAACGGCGCAAGCATATCCTTTTGACGCGAAAATTCCGGCTTTGCCGCTACCGTGCATAAGTTGTCGCTTTTGGGACATAATCAAATTATATTAAATGCGACAATACGGAGGTGCATATGGCAAATTTGAAAACAAGCAAAACCTATATCAATCTCGCGAGAGCATACGCGGGAGAATGTCAGGCGCGGACACGTTATGAATTCATCGAATACGGAGCGCGCAAGGGTGGTCTTACCGCAATGGCGAACCTTATCGACAAGGTGGTATATAACGAATTCAACCACGCGCGAATGTTGTATACCTTTATACAGACTGCGGACGGCGGCACTATCGAAAATATTGATATCTCAGCGGGGTATCCGTTCAAGGAAAAATGGAATATCCTTGACAACCTACGTCTTGCCGCAGAGACTGAAGCGGACGAGGCGGAGCGAATATATCCCGAGTATGCAAAAGTTGCCGAAAAGGAAGGTTTCAAGGATATAGCGGGACTGTTCAACAACATATCCACGGTTGAGACGGCACACAAGGCGCTTTTTGCAGACTTATATGAGCAGCTGAAAAGCAATACCATGTACAAAAAGAACAAGAAAGTGGCGTGGCGTTGCGGCGATTGCGGTTTTGAAAGCACCGCGGAGGAAGCGCCTACCGAATGTCCGCTCTGTCAGGCAAAGCAAGGCGCCTATCTTATAAAAACACAAATAATGCTGTAATGTCGGAGCGGATAAACTCAAGTTGTTAATATTTTGAGGTCTTTTCGGCTTATATCCGTCATTGACATTAAGCGCCTAAACTTTTCACTCATAGCGCTACTATAATGTGAAAAATCTTGACAAATTTAATCTCGAAAATCCGTTCAAAATATTTTACAAACTCTCTTTTGTCCACTTTGTCCACTTCTTTATAATATCGGAGCGGACAATTAGAAAGTTTCAACGGTATTAGAAAGTTCTAACGATATTGGGTAGAGCAATACAATTCAAAACTATAAAAGCAAAGGCGTTTCGTAAGATTGAAACGCCTTTGCTTTTATAAGTTTGGGAACACATTCGCCCTATTTTCTATTAATTGTT
>CAYOYS010000014.1:1479-19372 GCA_964408255.1 uncultured Christensenellaceae bacterium
CGCCTTTGCTTTTATAAGTTTGGGAACACATTCGCCCTATTTTCTATTAATTGTTATGATTGCTCCTCCTATCGCGTGTTGCGAATTCGGGTAGTGTTAATCCTATCATGGTATTACAGTTTGTGCTGATTGCTCCTCCTATTGTGTGTTGCGAATTCGGGTAGTAGTAATCCTATTAGGGTAATTGCAATTTGTGTTGTTGATTGCAATATCGTAATATTAATCCTTATAGGATTCTTCAATAGCGACCGCAAGAGCGACCGTTGCGCCTACCATAGGATTGTTGCCCATTCCGATAAGTCCCATCATCTCAACGTGCGCGGGGACGGACGAAGAGCCGGCGAATTGCGCGTCGCTGTGCATCCTGCCCATAGTGTCAGTCATGCCGTAGCTTGCGGGACCCGCCGCCATATTGTCGGGGTGCAGCGTTCTTCCTGTGCCGCCGCCGCTCGCTACTGAAAAATACTTCTTGTTGTGGTCGACGCTCCACTTTTTGTAGGTACCAGCAACGGGATGCTGAAAGCGAGTCGGATTGGTGGAGTTGCCCGTAATAGAGACGTCTACCTTTTCGTGTATCATGACCGCAACGCCTTCACTGACATCGTCTACGCCGTAGCAACGCACTTTCGCGCGGTCGCCCGTGCTGTATGCTGTCTCGTCCACAACGCTCAATTTGCCCGAATAATAGTCGTATTGCGTCTTGACATATGTGAAACCGTTGATACGGCTGATGATATACGCAGCATCTTTGCCGAGCCCGTTGAGGATTACGCGCAAAGGATTCTTGCGAACCTTATTCGCGGTTTTTGCAATGCCTATCGCGCCCTCCGCCGCGGCAAAGGATTCGTGACCCGCAAGGAAAGCGAAACATTCGGTCTCCTCTCTAAGCAACATTGCCGCAAGATTGCCGTGACCTAAGCCCACTTCGCGCTGAGCCGCGACCGAGCCGGGAATACAGAACGATTGAAGTCCGATACCGATGTCTTCCGCCGCTTTATTCGCGACTTTTGTACCTTTATTGATTGCGATTGCGCAACCAAATGTGTATGCCCAAACCGCGTTCTCGAACGCTATCGGCTGAACGCCTTTGACGATTGCGTCTACGTCTATTCCTTGCTTGTCCGTTATCGCTTTTGCTTCCTCGAGAGAGGCAATGCCGTATTGCGACAAGGCGCAGTTAATTGTGTCTATTCTCCTTTCATATCCTTCGAATCTGATAGCCATACCGCACCTCCTATTCCTTACGCGGATTGATAAACTTGCAGCCTTCCGCGAATCTGCCGTAAGTTCCCGTGCATTTTTGAAGCGCGTCCGAAGGGGCGGCGCCTTTTGCTATAAGCTCCATCATCTGTCCGAGCCGCACGAATTCGTAACCGATTACCTCGCTGCTAGCGTCAAGCGCAAGCCGTGTGATATAGCCCTCCGCCGTCTCGAGGTATCTGACACCCTTCTCCGAGGTGGAATACATCGTCCCTATCTGCGACCTAAGTCCTTTGCCGAGGTCTTCGAGTCCCGCGCCAATTGGCAGTCCGTCCTCTGAGAACGCCGATTGAGTGCGTCCGTATGCTATCTGCAAGAACAATTCGCGCATCGCCGTATTGATTGCGTCACAGACAAGGTCGGTGTTGAGCGCCTCAAGTAGCGTCTTGCCGGGCAATATCTCCGCTGCCATTGCGGCGGAATGGGTCATACCCGAGCAGCCGAGCGTCTCGACTAACGCTTCCTCGATTATTCCGTTCTTAACGTTGAGCGTGAGTTTGCATGCGCCCTGTTGAGGCGCGCACCAGCCTACGCCGTGGGTAAGTCCGCTGATATCCTTAATCTCCCTTGACTGAACCCATTTCCCTTCCTCCGGTATGGGGGCAGGACCGTGGTTGGGACCTTTCTTAACGCATATCATGTGCTCGACTTCATGTGTAAATTGCATTGAGCAAATCCTCCTATAAAGATGTCTTAACTATTATATCATATTTGATTTATCCGATACAACAATAATAAGGCTGTGGAAAATTACTTTCCATGCCGCTTATTAAAATTCAAAATTTGCGCGGATAGTATAAAAGAGTATTTTAACGGCAAAACTCGAGGTAACTGCAGCCGCGCCGCGGACATAATATGTCATAGCAGATAAAATTTTGTGAGGCTTTATGGTTAAAAGAGGTGAATTATATTATGCCGATTTGAGCCCCGTCATCGGGAGCGAGCAGGGCGGAGTGCGTCCGGTACTCGTTGTGCAGAACGATATCGGCAACAAATACAGTCCTACTATCATCGCCGCTGCGATAACGAGTCAGATGACCAAAGCAAAGCTTCCTACGCACATCGAGCTTTCGGGCATCGACTGCGGGCTGCCCAAAGCGTCGGTTGTCCTGCTCGAGCAGATTCGCACCCTCGACAAAAGGCGACTAAGAGAAAGAATCGGCACCCTTCCCGAAGGACTGATGAACAAAGTCAACGAAGGGTTACTTATCAGCTTAGGCTTCTACACCGAATGATTACTATTTTTTAGTATATTCAAAAGTCTTATAAGGTTATCGAATTATCATAACAACAATTGCAACTCATCATAACAACAATTGCAACTCATCATATATTTCTACAAAGTCACATTGAGCGCCGCGCATAAAATATTGTCTTGCGGCGCAACTTTTGTTATGCTATAATATTCATAATCGCATTATTTGACTTTGAGCGGTTAATATTCGACCCCGAGAGGGGAGATTCAAGGAGATTCATGATGGTAGATTATAGCATTATCGATTTATTGAAGATTGCGGTCGAGAATAAGGCATCGGACTTGCATATTACTGTAGGCTCTGCGCCCGTATTGCGTATCTCGGGCAGCTTCAAGTATTACAAGACGGCGACAAGTTCGGCTCTTTCACCGCAAGACACTGAGGAAATGGTCAAGGCGATTCTTAATCCCGACCAATTCGTAAAGCTTACCAAGCAGGGCGAAATCGACGTTAGTATCGCGTTTATCGGCAACCGATTCCGTGTCAATGCTTTCTCGCAAAAGGGCTGTTACGCGATAGCGATTCGAACAATCAACAATACGATTGCGTCTTTCGGCGAGCTAGGATTGCCGGAAATTCTGCCCGCACTATGCAAGAAGTCAAGAGGCTTGATTCTCGTTACCGGCCCTACGGGCAGCGGAAAGTCCACGACGCTTGCTTCTATGGTCGACTATATCAATAGCAACCGAGCATCGCATATAATCACTCTTGAAGACCCGATTGAGTATTACCATAATCACAAAAAATCCATAGTTAATCAACGTGAAGTGGGGAGCGATACGCGCTCTTTTGCAACGGCGCTTCGCGCATCTCTGCGCCAAGACCCCGACGTTATACAAGTCGGCGAAATGCGTGACTTGGAGACAATTTCGACTGCGTTGACGGCGGCGGAGACCGGTCACTTGGTCTTAAGCACTCTGCATACAATCGGCGCCGCGAACACGATTGACCGTATCGTGGACGTCTTCCCGAGCTATCAACAACAGCAGGTGCGCTTTCAATTGAGCAACGTACTGCAAGCGGTCATATCGCAGCAGCTGATTCCGAGAAAGGACGGGCACGGCAGAGTCGTTGCGCTTGAAATCATGCTTTCGCATCCCGCGATTAACGCATTGATACGCGAGAACAAGACGCATCAAATGAACAATACCATAATGACGACAAGAGCGCAAGGCATGTTGCTTATGGACAATCATCTCGCATCTCTTGTGCAACGGAGCATGATTTCCATGGACGACGCTATGATGCGTTGTGTTGATATGGAATACTTTAAGCGTCAGCTTAGAGAGTAGATATAAATATCGATATAATAAAAGCGCCGTCGCTTCTTTATGCGACGGCGCTTTTGTATTAATAAGGTTATTTCCTTAGTTTTAATATGACTTATTTTTAGTTATAAGACGCTTTAGCTCTTGGTTTAAGGTTTTTTTGCTTCCTTGTTATAAGATGCTTTACTTATCACTTTGTTACCGTGTATCACTTAGCAGTCTTGATTTTGATATTGCAAGATGTCTTGTACTTAGTTTTAAGACGTTTTGAACTTTAGCGCGCCGCTATCGCTGTTCGCCTTAGCACTTCGTTATCGCTGTTCGCCTTAGCACTTTGCTATCGCTTTTTGATTTAGCACTTCGCTATTGCTGTTCGCCTTAGTACTTCGCTATCGCTTTTTGCCTTAGCAGTCTTGATTCGATTAGCTTTTGAATCTCGACAAGAGGAATAATTGCAACGGCGACTCCAATGCTGATTGCCCATTCCGTAACAGTTAACGATGCGGTGCCGAATACTCCGCTTACCGGAGGTATCAAAATTACCAAAAGCAACAGCGCAAAGCCGATTAAAAATGCCCAATTGAGCGTTTTGTTGGAAAGAGGTCTTATACTGAACAAGCTATAATCTTGAGACCGTAGGTTGTAAGAGTGGAATAATTGAATCATGCAAAGGCTGACAAATGCCATTGTCATAGCTACCGCATGATTGTCTATTCCGTCCGGAAGAAGGTAATTGCCGATACAGAATGAGAGCATTACAAGCGCGGTCTGCATTGCGCCTTGAATCATGATGTCCACGCCGGTTTTGCCCGCGAATAGACTTGATTTTGCCTTGCGCGGAGGGGCGTTCATTACATTCTTTTCGGCTTCTTCCATGCCGAGCGCGAGCGCGGGCAGCGAGTCTGTGACAAGGTTGACCCAAAGTATCATAATCGGGGTGAGAAACTTGACATCTAGGAATACGGTCGCGATAAAAAGACACAGCACTTCTGCAATATTCGCCGAAAGTAAAAACTGTATCGCCTTTTTGATGTTGCTGAATATCTTCCTGCCTTCCTCAACGGCGCTTATAATCGTTGCAAAGTTGTCGTCGGCAAGCACCATGTCGGCGGCGCCCTTGCTGACGTCCGTACCCGTTATCCCCATACCGATTCCGATATCCGCTTCCTTGATTGACGGCGCGTCGTTGACGCCGTCGCCCGTCATTGCAACGATTTTGCCCATGCTGCGGTAGGCTCGGACTATGCGTACTTTGTTCTCGGGACTTACTCGCGCAAATACCGAGTATTCCTCAATGACTTTTGTAAAGTCCTCATCGGAAAGTTTGTCTATCTCTGCGCCCGTTATCACTTTGCCGCACTCGCTGAGTATGCCTATTTCTTTGGCGACGGCAGCAGCCGTATCCGCGTGGTCTCCTGTAATCATAAGCGGTCTCATGCCCGCGCCGATACATACTTCCACCGCATGTCTAACCTCGGGGCGGGGCGGGTCAATCATCCCTATTAACCCTACGAATACCGTATTTTGTTCTGCTTCGTCGCCGTGAAAGTCGCTATATTTGACCGCGACCCCAAGCACTCGCAAAGCGCGCCGCGCCATATCCGCGTTGGCATCGCGGATTGTTATAAGAAGAGCTTGGGTCATTGGCTTTATTTCGCCGTCAACAAGAACGCTTACACATCTGTCAAGAAGCAAATCGGGAGCGCCCTTGATATAGGCTACGGCAGTATCCGCCGTACCATTGACCGTAGTCATGAGCTTGCGCGCGCTATCGAACGGTCGCTCGTCAAGCCTCGGCAAAGTCTCTTTTAACTCGTTAAAATCTATACCGCACTTTTTTGCGAACGCGACAAGCGCAGTCTCTGTCGGGTCGCCGATTAACAGTCCCTCTGCGCTCTCTACGGTGTCGTTGCACAAAGCACCCCCCTTTATCAGCACTTCGGCTTCGCCTAAAAGCTCGGCATCGTCAGCTGCGGTCAGTCCCTCTTTTAAGGTAAAAATCTGCTTTACTGTCATGAGGTTAAGGGTAAGTGTACCCGTCTTGTCCGAGCATATAATTTCGCAACAGCCGAGCGTCTCGACCGCGGGCAGATTCCTAATTACCGCGTTGCGCTTGCTCATTCTCTGAACACCTACCGCAAGCACGATTGTGACGACCGCGGGCAGTCCTTCGGGAATAGCCGCGACCGCAATAGCTACCGAGGTCATGAACGCTTCAATTATCGGGTTATGGCGAATCAAGGAAGCCGCGAATATTACTACCGCGATTGCTAGCACAATCACGCTTAGAATCTTTGCGGTTTTGGCAAGCTGCTTTTGGAGCGGGGTAGAGCCGCTTTCGGTATCTTTCAGCATCCTTGCAATCTTCCCGACCTCGGTATCCATTCCTGTCGCCACCGCTATCCCCGTCCCTCTGCCGTAAGTTATCTTGCCGCTGCAATATGCCATATTGCCGCGGTCACCTAAGGGTGCGTCCGCTTTGACGACTGCGTCGCTCGACTTCTCCGAAGGCACGGACTCGCCTGTAAGCGCCGCTTCCTCGATTTTCAACGAAAAGGAGGTCAAGAGCCTTATATCCGCGGGAACAATATCGCCCGCGTCTAACTGAATTAAGTCGCCCGCAACGATATTCTCACTTCTGATTTGCAGCAGTTCGCCGTCTCGAATAACCTTGGAAAAAGGCTTGTTGAGATTTTTCAACGCTTCAAGCGCCGCTTCGGCTTTGTTTTCCTGAACAAGCCCGATTACCGCATTGACTATAACAATCAATAGTATTATGCCGCCCTCAAATAACTCACTGTATTCGCGTTGGAATAAAGCAATCGCCGCCGATATTATCGCGGCGGCGATTAATACGATTATCATTACGTCCTTAAATTGCGCAAAAAATCTTTGAAGTAACGTTGTTTTCTTGCCTTCCTCAAGCTCATTCTTGCCATATTGGGCAAGCCTTGCCTCTGCCTCGGCGGCGCTTAGGCCCTTTTCGGAGGTCTTAAAGCTTTCAATCGTCTCTTCCTTGCCATAGCTGTGATAATCCTTCATTGTGCGCGCTCCTTTTGATAGTATCTCAAGAAATTACTATAAATGAATATGAATATAGATAACCATATAATTTTAATGGAAAATTTGATTTTTGTCAATCATGTAAACAAAAAACGGAGTGTACAATTTCGAGTTGTAATATTTTGAAGTCTTTTCGGCTTATATTCGTCATCGGCACGAAAAAGACTTGTTGTAAATAGAATGGAGTATGGATACATCTTTTCTTTCCGCTATGCTGACGCTAAACGGCAAAAATGATTGTGGCACGAATCTTACTAAGGTTTCGCGTATTATGAATGCGTGTTCCGGGCTTAACAAGGACGGAACGGCGCAAAAGAGTCTTTTTTCGTTGCTCGGTGAACTCAATCCGAAATACCGTCCCGTACTGACGGTATTCGACAAAATAAAGCCTCTTTCAAAAGGCGCGCCTATCCCTATGTCCAAAGAGCCAAAAGAGGACTCCGCCTCGCCTTGCGCTTGCTCGTCGTTCGCGCAATTTTGCGCTTCATCAAGTAACGCTTGCCCGAACGAGAAAAACAATCAATCCGCGCCCGCCGCTTCTATGAGCGGAGAAAACAGTCAATCCGCGCCCGCCGCTTCTATGAGCGGAGAAAACAGTCAATCCGCGTCCGCCTCTTTTCCGAGAGAGAGTCAATCCGCGCCCGTCGCTTTTATGAGCGGAGAGAGTCAATCCGCGCCCGCTGTTTGCTCGAGTCGTAACAATGCGCAAACAGCGTATACCTCTTGCCCGAGCAATAAAAATAGTCAAAGTACAAGTGCATATATTACGCCGCCCACCGAGAAAAGGGCGAATACCGCGCCCGCAAGCGATTACGAGCCGTTCATACAATATAACAACCAATCTGCGCATATCAACCCACTTAAAGAGAACTGCCACACCGCGTCCGCTTCTTTTTCGAGCGGGAAAAACAGTCAAGTTACACCCGCTGTTTGCTTGAGTCGTAACAATATGCAAGGCGCATACACCGCTTGCCCGATTAATAAAAACAGAAATGCGCCTATTACATCGCCCGCCGAGGCAAAGGACGACTCTTCAAACTCTTACGAACCATTTGTGCAATATAATAACGAAACATTAAAACGGCGTTAGCCCTATTTTGGCGAATAAATAATCGGACGCGTTGCGCCCGCGTCTTTTTTATATTTTCGAGCCGTCACCGTGTATACGATTAAGCGGCAAAGTCATTCTCGATAAGCGGAAATGTTGGGGAAATAACGGCGGGAGCTTAAGTGTGTACAAGCCTTTTGAAACTGCATATTTGAAAGTGTACAAGCATAGCTATTAGTATGCAAAGGCTGTTGGGAAACAAACTTTATTATAAGGTATCCGATGCGGTATCGGGCAGGGTATGCGAAGTGCGGTTAAGGCTTAACCGAAAGGCTTTTGTTAGCGCGGGGAGCGGCTTTTGCCAAGCTGATTATACGGTAACTGCCGAAGATATCGAAAGAATACTTTGTGTCGCAACCGACAATTCGGTGTATGCGCTGAGTGAGCGAATCAATAACGGATATATCAATTACGCAGGCGGGATAAGGATTGGGGTCGCGGGCGAAGCGGTGATGGACAAAGAAAGGATACAATCTTTGAAGCATATATCGTCGTTGGTCGTTCGAGCGCCGTTCGAGGCAAAGGGCTGCTCGGAGTTCTTGCCGCTTGAAAAGCTTTTTGGGCATAACCTTTTGATTATTTCTCCGCCATACGGGGGCAAGACCACTTTGCTTAGGGATATCGCAAGACGCTTGGCGGATAACGGAAAAAATATCGTTGTTATCGATGAGCGCTTTGAGCTTTCGGCGAAAGGCGCACTTGACCTTGGGGAATGTTCGGATATAATCGGCGGAATGCCCAAGTCGTTGGCGTACTGCGCCGCCGTGCGTTCGCTTAATCCCGCGTATATCGTAACCGACGAACTTATGGGCGGAGAAGACATCGCGAGCGTTGCGGACATAAAGCGTTCGGGGGTAGGGGTAATCGCGACTATTCACGCGCAAAGTGTCGCGGCGCTTAAAAAATCCAAGGAAAGTAAGGCGGTGCTCGAAGTCTTCGATATGTTCGTTACCTTGTCCGCATTGCCTCGCGCGGGGACGGTCGTCGAGGTACTGTATGCTTAACTTTGCGTTAGGATTGGCGCTTTTTGCGCTGTCCTCGTACATCGGGCTGCGTTATAAAAAACGGTGCTTTTTAAGAGCGTCGTTTTACTCGGAGTTGTACGACTTTGCGTCCTATCTTGCGGAGCAAATTGCCTATTCAAAAACGCCGTTGCCCGCGCTTTTTAAGAGCTTTTCTCTCGGCAAAGAAAGCGCGTTCGCCGAGTTGCTTACAGCTTACTTTGCCGAGCTAGTCGGAAAAATTCCCGAAGAATATAAAGTGAAAGGGCTAAGCGAGGCGGAAAAAACCGAGCTTTTCACCTTTTTTAGAAATCTTGGTAAGTCGGACGCCGAAAGAGAGCTTGCAAGACTCGCGGAAAGCAAGCAGCGCTTTAAGATAAAGAAAGAAACCGCGGAAAAAGAGGTAGGGCAAAAGGGCAAGCTGTACTTTAAGCTCGCGGTGATTATCGGAATCGCGCTTATGATAATCGTTTTATGAGGTAGCTTATGGATATTAACATCATTTTTA
The DNA here is from genome assembly GCA_964408255.1 of uncultured Christensenellaceae bacterium. GTDB lineage: Bacteria > Bacillota > Clostridia > Christensenellales > CAG-1252 > SACC01. The sequence goes on from CAYOYS010000014.1 coordinate 10,944, forward strand.
AGTTGGCGGGGCTCGGAATACTCGCGTCAATGGTGAACATTGTCTTGAAAAAGAGCGACAAAGAGGAAATTGGCACGATTGTCACCCTTACTGCGCTCGTTATCGGACTTATGTTAGTGCTCGATATGATTGCGGGTCTTTTCGATAGCATTAGGTCGATTTTTAGGCTCTATTGATATGGAAATCGTCAAGGTTATCGGAGTGGGAATAATAGGTGTCGTGCTTGCCGGACTTCTCAAGAACGATAAGCCCGAATTTCATCTTTTTGTGATAACTGCGACGGGTCTTATCATTCTTTTTATAATTCTTTCTTCGCTTGCCGAGGTGATAGCCTCGTTCTCGCTACTCGTCGATAAAAGCGGAGTGAATGAGGCGCTGTTTTCGGGGGTATTGAAAATAATAGGGATAGGGTATTTGACCGAATATTCTGCATCCATTTGCGTAGACTACGGCGCGTCCTCCGTCGCTAACAAAATGCAGCTTGCGGGTAAAGTGACGATATTTTTGATGAGCCTTCCGATAATCAATGCGTTGGTGGACATTATTGCGGGACTGCTATGAAAAAGCTGTTGCTTATGATAGCGTTAATCGTTCTTCTGTTCGGCGCGACCGTGGAAAGCGCCGCTGCCGAGACGAACATATTTAGAGATATTGAAAATACCGTGGACGAGCGGACGGACGCGCTCGATATCTCGGATTTTGAGCGGTTCGCAGAAGAGCTTGAGAACAACGTCTTGGGTAAGGGCGGAATCAAGGAATTTATCAAAGCTTTGACAAAAGGCGAAATCGGATTGTCACCCGAGACGCTTATAAAAGAGATGCTCAATCGCGCGCTAAGCGGCTTCACCGCGCTTTTGCCCGAGCTGCTTTCGATAGTCGCGGTCGCCGTGCTGTTTAGCTTGGTTTTTGGCTTAACCGGCAATTTTGCCAACCAACAGACCGTCCAAATCGTGTATTTTGTGTGCTATGCCGCGATTGTAATAATCGTCATATCGCTTATCGCTAAGGCGGTGTCGGATATACATAACACCGTGACCGCTTTGACCTCGCTAATGCAAGCCGTTTTTCCGCCGTTGCTTACTTTGATGTCGGCGTTAGGAGGCAGCGTGTCTACCGCGGTGTACAAGCCGCAACTTGCCCTTTTTTCTACGCTTGCCGCAAGTATCGTGACCACAGTCGTCTTGCCCTTGTTCATAGTGTCAGTTATCTTTTCGGTGGTCGGTAACCTCACCGAGAGCGTAAAACTCGATAAGCTGCAATCCGCAATTCGATATATCAGCACTTGGGTCTTGAGCTTAACATTCGGACTTTATATCCTCTATATTACCGTAACGGGTATAACGGGTGGGCTAGTCGATACCGTATCCGTTAAGGCGGCGAGATTCATGGTCTCAAGCTATGTTCCGATACTCGGGGGCTATCTCTCTCAAGGCTTTGACTTAATCACAGCAAGCCTTGTGCTTATCAAAAATTCGCTCGGAGTAGCAGGAGTATTGATTACGCTCGGAATAATAATAACTCCCGTTATCAAGCTCGTGACCCTAACGTTAGGACTTAAACTTATTGCGGGCATACTCGAATCGATTGCGGACAAAAAGCTTTCTAACTTTTTGAGCGGTGTAGCGGACTGCACAACGCAATTAATCGGAGCGTTGCTCGGCACGGGCTTTGTGTTCCTTGTAACGCTTATGCTTATTATCTGCACTTGCAATGCGGGGGTAGTCTAATGGGTTGGGTGCTCAAAGTAGTCGGGGTCATCGTGTTGTCTGTGCTTGTCGATATCGTGCTGCCCGAGGGGCAAATGAACAAGTATATCAAGGGAATCTTTGCCGTTCTTTTGATATATATGCTTATATCGCCCGTAGTTGCGCTCGTAAAAAAAGATATTTCCTTGGACAGCATCCTCGATTTTGGAGCTTTCGGTTATGAAGAGAACACAGCTTACATACAATCTATTAACACGGACAGGCTGCAAATCGCCAAGGAGCAGATTGCCGCATCGCTCGAAAGTTGCGGAATAAATGAGGTGAATATTGTCATATTTTCCGCTGCGAATAATATAAATTTAATAGATTGCGTTATCGTCGAGCTTTATGAGGCACAGAACGACTTAAACGAGGACGGAATCAAAAATATAGTAAGGTTGTATTTGACGGTTGCGGAAGAGGATATCAGGATAATAGGCTATCATACTTAATATGCAAAAGGGGAATGATATGGGTAACTTAAGCAGCGTAACGGACAAAAGAAAAAATGACGGAGCGCAAAGCGGCATAATCGATAGGCTCAAAGCTCATCCGTTGTTTCAAAAGCTAAAAAAAATAAAAAATATAGAGATAAAGCTTGCCGCAGTGGCTTGCGCGATAGTGCTTCTTGTCTATTTGGCGTCCTCATTGAGCGTAAGCGCGGCAAAGAAAAACACGAGCGCAGAGGTATCGCAAACCTCGCTTGCAAGCGCGGCGGTCGAGCTTGCGGAGATTCTGTCCTCGATAAAGGGCGCGGGCAAGATACGAGTGTTGATTACCTATGACGGCACCGGCGAAAGAATCGCCGCCGAGACAATCAACACGCATACCAATACTTCGGTTGATTCGAGCGGCGCATCGACTCGAACTACCGAGACGCTTACCGAAACGAGAAGCACAATCATAGTACAAAAGAACGGCTCGAGCGAGCCCGTCATACTTAAGGAAATATTGCCCGAAATTGTCGGTATAATCGTGGTGTCCGAGGGCGCTGCGGATATGAATGTTAGGGTTGCTCTCTTAAGAGCGGTACAGGCGGCTACGGGAGTTAAGATTGATAAAATCGAAATCTTTGAAATGTCAAAATAAATTGGAGGTTTAACGTTATGTCGAACAAAAAGAAAATTATTATTATCTGCACCATGGTGGTACTGCTTGTAGCGGCGGCTTATCTCAATGTACTGCTCAATAACAAACAAAATACAACGGGCATTCTCGACGGCAATACCACGGTTGTTTCGTACTTCAGCTCGGTGAGAGCGGATAGGGACACGACGCGCGCACAATCGTTTAGCTATCTTGACGCAATAATCAACTCGGAAAGCTCGTCAGTCGAGACGGTAGCGACCGCGCAAGCGAAAAAACTCGAGCTTGTGAACTTCGCCGAGCAGGAAATGGTGCTTGAGAGCCTTATTAAGGCAAGAGGCTTCGAGGACGCGTTCGTAACGCTCGAGACAAGCAACGTCAATATCATCGTCAAAGACGCGGAGCTCGATAGTTCGGAAGTCGCGCAGATTCTGTCGATAATAACGGCCGAAACGGGTTGCAGCCCCAATAACGTAATAATAGTTCCGTATAGCTAAAATTGCGCGGTAAAGCGCAAAACCCTTGATATGCTCGCGTTATCTATGATATAATATAATCCTCTAAAATGCTTATACATAAGCGGAGGATTTATGGAAGCCGATAACAGATACGAGAATATTATCGCGTCAATCGCAAGCGTTGCCGCATACCAAGTTCAAGGCGTCGCCTCGCTCTCGAGCGAATCGGGGCGCGGCAAGTCTTTCAAGGGCGGAAGTAAGGGCGTTATGGTGACGACTCTTGGAAAAGAATCGGTTACTATCGACATAACTATTAATGCCTATTACGGCTATAAAGTGCCCGACCTTGCCTTCGATTTGCAGAATAAGATACGGGAAGAGGTGGAAAAAGCGACCATTTACAAGGTGAAGTCGGTCAATGTTTCGGTAGTGGGAGTCGTATTCCCTTCCTAATAAGCCCTTTACACAAAGGGCTTTTATTCGTTTCAACAGAATCATCAAAACAAGCGGAGAAATTATGAGCAGAAGGCAGGCGCGGGAAGCGGTTTATAAATTGGTGTTCGAATATATTTTTAATAAAGAGATTAACGACCGCACTTATCAAATTCTTCTTTCGGACGCGACTCTTTCGGACGCGGACAAAGAGTATATGGAGACGGCGTATAAGGGCGTTGTCGAGCATTATGACGCGCTTTGTGCAAAAATAGCGCGATATACCGACAAGTACGGCAGCCTTGATAGGCTTGTCAAGAGTGACTTTGCCGCGATGCTTGTGGCGGTTTACGAACTCCTTTATTCGACAGACGTGCCGCCGAGCGTCGCAATCAACGAGGCGGTCGATATGGTCAAGCAGTTCGGCACAGAGAAAAGTAGCGGTTTTGTCAACGGTGTGCTTGCCTCCGTCAACAAGGAGATTGAAGGCGGTCATAATTAAATAGGCTTATCTATCGGACAAGCGCATTATCGGACAAGCGCATTATCGGACAAGCGTATCTGTCGAACAAGTATATTATAGTACAAGCGAGCATAGGACGGCGGCTGTCAAATAAATACATATATATACACATATACGCATGCCCACATACATGGCGCGCTTTAATCAATAATGAAACAAAAAACGGTTATATTAATATTTTATATCGAACAAGCGTAAGACTTTAGGAGGCGACAATGGCTAAGATTATAGACGGAAAAGTAGCGGCGCAAGCGATTAAAGACGAGGTCAAACTTAAGGCGGCGGAGTTCGCCACAAGATACAAAAGAGCGCCCGCGCTCGCGGTTATTCTTGTGGGAGAAGACCCCTCGAGCAAGATTTATGTCGGCAACAAAATCAAGGCTTGTGATTATTGCGGGATAAAATCTTTTTCGTACGAGTTGCCAAATACGGCTAACGAACTCGAAATCAAGCAGCTTATCGAGCGGCTTAATACCTCCGACGAGGTGGACGGGATATTATTGCAGTTGCCTCTTCCTAAGCACCTCGACGAATACAAGTTAATCAGTCTGATTGCGCCGAGCAAGGACGTGGACGGCATCTCGGAGCGCAGTGTAGGCGCGCTTATGACGGGGGGCAAGGGGGCGCTAACGGCGTGTACCCCAACAGGCTGTATACATTTGATAAAGGGTACGGGAACAGTCATTGCCGGAAAAAGCGCAGTTGTCGTCGGCAGAAGCAACATCGTCGGCAAGCCTGCCGCTATTATGCTGCTCAACGAGCATGCGACGGTTACGATATGCCATAGCCGCACCGCAAACCTTGCAGAGGTTACAAAGCAAGCGGATATCCTTGTCGTATCTATTGGCAAGCCCGAGTATATTACGGGCGATATGATTAAGCCGGGCGCGGTGGTCATCGACGTAGGAATCAACAGAACGGACGCGGGGCTTAAGGGCGACGTGCATTTTGATTCGGCAAAACAAGTCGCCGAAAGCATCACTCCGGTACCGGGCGGCGTAGGACCTATGACTATCGCAATGCTTATGAAAAACACCGTGCTTGCGGCGTACGGCATCAAGGAAAATGGATAATACGCTATCAGTATTACAGCTTAATACATTTATTTCGAGAACGATAGAAAGGGATGGGATTCTTCGCGGTATTAGCGTATACGGAGAGATTTCGGCGTACAAGATTTCGGGCGCACACGCATATTTTACCCTTAAAGACAAAAACGCGCAGATACAATGCGTCTGCTTCAACGCGCGAAAGACGTATGTGCCCGCAACGGAGGGCGAAAGCGTCATTATTAAAGGCAGCGTGGATTATTATGTCAAGGGGGGCAGGCTATCACTTAATGTCGATACCATTCAGCCGATTGGAAAAGGCTTGCTCCACATCAAGCTCGAACAGCTAAAATTGAAACTTCAGTCCGAGGGACTTTTTGACGAGGAGCATAAAAAGCCTATTCCGCGTTTTGCGAAGCGTATTGCGGTTGTCACCTCGGTTACCGGCGCGGTAATTCGGGATATAATAACCACAGTGCGCAAAAAGAATGAGATAATAGATATCGACGTCTTTGACGTAAGAGTTCAAGGCGACGCCGCTTCGTCCGAGATTATACGCGGTCTGACCCTTGCGGACGGCTTGGGCTACGACTGCATTATCTTAGCAAGAGGGGGCGGCTCGCTAGAAGACCTTATGCCATTCAACGATGAGAGGCTGGCGCGGACTATTTTTGCCCTCAATACCCCGATTATCTCGGCAGTCGGGCATGAGACCGATTACAGCATTTCGGATTTTGTCGCGGACGCGCGCGCCGCAACTCCGACTGCCGCCGCCGAGCTTGCCGCGTACGATGCGGCATATTACAAGCGGCTTGTCGCGGAAACCGCGAAGAGAATTGGCGGGTATGTGTTCGACAAACATAAATACGCTTGCGAAAAGGCGCTGAACGCTATCGGCTCGCTCTCGGATAAAGCGCTTAGATTGGTGGCGAAAGGGGATAAGAAACTTGTAGCCGTAGCGACTCGTGCGAATGAGCGGCTCGCGGCACTATATTCAGCAAAAGAGAACGCATACGGTATCGCTCTTACCGCGCTATCGGCAAATAACCCCGTCAAACTTTTGAAAAGCGGTTATTTCAGAGTGAGCGCAAACGGGGGCAATCTCAACTCTGTCAAGGGCGTAGAAGAGGGAGCGCGGATAACGGTTACCGGCTCGGACGGAAGAATGGATTGTACCGTTGACAAGATTACCGAATTTAATATAGAGGAGGCTGTTCGATGAGCTTTGAAGTACTTTTGAAAGAACTCGAGACCATTGTTGCAAGGCTGGAGAATCAGAATACCACGCTCGATGAGGGAATAGAACTTTTTAACAAGGGAATTGCGCTTTCCAAGCAGTGCATGACTGTACTCAATGATTCCAAAGGCAAGATTTCCCGCCTTAAGCAGGAGCTTGACCAAATCACCTCGGAGGAGTTTTCGATAGGCGACAATGAATAGCTTTTCGGCGCTTGTCAACGAGTTCGAAAAAGCGCTCGATGTTCGGCTTGAAAAAGAGCGGACGTCCGCGCTTTATAAAGAGATGCGATATGCAGTATCGGGCGGCGGCAAAAGGATAAGACCGCTGTTGTCCCTTCTTGTCGCTCTTGCGCTCGGCAAAGATATTAACGAAGTTATGCCTATCGCTATCGCTATCGAGTTGATACACACCTATTCGCTTATACACGACGACTTGCCCGCAATGGACAACGATGACTTTCGCCGCGGCAGACCCACTCTGCATAAGGTGTTCGGCGAGGGAATCGCGGTGCTTACCGGAGATGCGCTGCTTAATCTTGCGTACGAGGTCTTGCTCGAGAACGCAGATAACTCTTGCGGCTATGCGAGAGGGATTGCCGAGCTTGCCCGTTTCGCGGGGTGTCGCGGCATGGTGGGCGGACAGTATACCGACATCTCGGGCAAGGAGCTTACCCAAGAAGAATTCATCGTTATGTATTCCCAAAAGACCTCCGCGTTGCTTCAGGGCGCGGCAGTCGCCGTAGCGCATGTGGCTAACGCTCCCAAGACAATAATTGCGGCATTGTCAGATTACGCATACTATCTTGGGATAGCTTTTCAGATTCAGGACGACTTAATCGAATACAACGAGCGTAGCTTCTGCGCAAAGGATTATGTGTCCGTAGCCGGCGCATTAAAGGCAAAGCAAGACTGCGTTATCTTCACCGAAAAAAGCGTCAATGCGCTAAAACCATTGGAAAACAAACAAAACTTAGTAAAACTCGCCCATTTGCTCCTTTTAAGAGATAGTTGAAATATTGATAATTACAAAAATATATGCTACAATAACGTTGTGGTGCAGTATTCTAGTCAGTGCTTATACCGCAGAGGGCGGAGTTAAAAGGACGCCGAAGGGCACATCGATGAAGTTTCTTGTGTTGGCCTGTTTTGCCCAAATTCGGGCTGATGCTGGGAGTTAAGAGGTGTGGGCGATTCGTAACGGCATACGAAAGCCGACCCATTCCTCGTGGAGACCCGACACGGTGGCGCAATAACGCTACTGTTCGGGATTGAACCTGCAATGCGGTTAGAAGCTGTGTGCAGAGTAGCCTGCCTTGAGTGGGATTGGTGGATTAGGAACACGAAGCCGGAGTCGGCAGACAATGGCATAGATTGCCTATGAAACCCGTTTTGCAAAAGAGGCTAAGCGGTATATGTGCTGTAAAGGAAAACTTCTAGACTGTAAGAGATTGGCATTTTGAGGATTATAGTGTACGCTAAGTGGCGATTCAGTTGCGAGTGAGGTGACTCACCGCTGCGACCGTCAAAAGGAAACTGCCCGTTCGGCGACGGCGGGTCGGGAGCAGGGAAATCCTACTGAACCTAAGGTGCAAGGTTTACTCAATTTGCTGCCACCCCCATTTTTGGGGCGGAGCGACTCCCGGGCGGAATTGCTCCGCCCCAAAAATATATTATGGGCAAAAAGATATCACGATGAAAAAGATATCATGACGAAAAAGCACAACAGCAAAAGTACAATTGTGAAACCACAACCGCGAAAGTGCAACCGCAAAAGTACAATAGCGAAAGTGCAACAGCGAAAGTGCAACAATAAAAAAGTATAACATCAAAATAAGTATCAAAGTAACAATGATGTGATGTCATCAAATATATATTTTCAAGCGGACACGCATAATCC
>CAYOYS010000015.1:0-7988 GCA_964408255.1 uncultured Christensenellaceae bacterium
AATCATGCAAGGCTAACGCGATAATATCAGGAGTGCTATTCGGGCGCGCAATATAAAATAGTGGGAGTTCTATTCAGGCGCGCGATACGCGCAATATAGAATACGGACAATTCCTTTCGATGCAAAACTTGGGTACGGACAACTCCGCGGAAGCAAAGCTTGGGTATGGACAACTTTGCGCGATACGCTTTGACGAGCGAAAGTTTTCGTTATATTAGCGTACGGCAGTAATTTTTATTGAGCGGTTTATAAACAATTTGCCGATAAACATTGCGGCAGCGATAAAATATATGTGTTATAATAATTATGAGGTATTGTATGAACGAGTTTATGTCGGATAATTTTTTGCTTCGGGGCGCTACGGCGCAAAGACTGTATCGTTTTGTAGAGGACATGCCGATATTCGATTATCATTGTCATTTGAGTCCACGCGAAATCTATGAGGACAAAAAATTTTATAACCTATCCGAACTGTGGCTTGATTCCGACCACTATAAGTGGCGGCTGATGAGGGCATACGGTATCGACGAGGCATATATCACGGGCGGCGCGCCGCCAAAAGAGAAGTTTTTGCGTTTTGCCGAATGTCTGCCGTACTTTATCGGCAACCCCGTATATCATTGGGCGCATCTCGAGTTAAAAAAATATTTTGATTTGATTATCCCGATTGACGCTCTTTCCGCTCCCGAGATTTGGGAGCGCACCGCAAAAATTATGTCGGACGGTTCTTTTTCCGCGCGAAGCCTTATCGCGCGCTCCCGCGTTACGGGGCTTGTCACTACCGACGACCCGTCGGACGACTTGAACTATCACCGATTATTGAAAGAGGAAAAGTTGCCCTTTAAGGTACTGCCTTGCTTCCGACCCGATGCCGCATTGAACATCGAAAAGCCCGACTTTGCACGATATATCGAAGCGTTGGGCAAGAGCGCGGGGGTAGCGATTGATAGCTTTGCAAGCCTTGTCGCGGCGCTAAGAAATAGACTCGATTATTTTGTCCAAAACGGCGCGGTAGCATCGGATATCGCGTTCGCCGACTTCGACACCGCGGACAACGAACGTCTTGCGGAGTCCGCGTTCGAAGCCGCGCTTTTGGGACAGACGATACCTGCGCCGCATGCCGCCGAATACCGATTCGCAATATTGAGGGCGCTTGCGGCAATGTATGCGGAAAAGAATATAGTAATGCAACTTCATACGGGAGTTATCCGCAACGTTAACAGTGCGCGCTACGACGCGCTCGGCGCGGATTCGGGCAACGACAGCGTGGGCAACGCTGTCGATATAACCGCCGCGGCAAAGCTCTTTGACGCCGTGGAAAGGGCGGGTGGTATGCCTAAGACTATATTGTATTCTTTGAACCCTGCGGATTATTATCCGTTATCGACACTTTTATATAATTTTGCGGGGGGTGCAAGAGGCAAGATGCAGCTTGGCGCGGCGTGGTGGTTCGCAGACCACAAAGACGGTATACGCGAGCAGCTTAAGGTACTAGCATCTACCGGCGGGCTTGGGCTATTCAACGGCATGCTCACCGACTCGAGAAGTTTTACGTCTTACGCGCGACACGACTATTTTAGGAGAATCCTTTGCACACTGATTGGCGAATGGGTGGAGGACGGAGAATACCCCGACAATCCGGAGAGCCTCAAAACGTTGCTTGAGGATATATGCTATAATAATGCGGTGAAGTATTTTATTAAGGAGGGAGTCTTATGAAGCTTGCGTTTCGTTGGTACGGCGAAAACGACCCCGTCAGCTTAAAATATATCAGTCAGATTCCGAGCATGCGAAGTATAGTTACTGCGGTATACTCGGTGCCTGTCGGCGAGGTGTGGCCTCTTGACGCTATACTGAAGCTGAAAGCGCAAGTCGAATCGAACGGACTGATAATGGACGTTATCGAAAGCGTTCCGGTACACGAGGATATCAAGCTCGGGCTTGCTTCGCGCGATAGGTATATTGATGCGTATTGCGAGAATGTACGGCGCTTGGGCGGCGCGGGGGTAAAATGTATTTGTTACAACTTTATGCCCGTATTCGATTGGACTAGAACGGAGCTTGCTAAGGTGGCAGACGACGGCTCGACCTCGCTTGTATATTATAGGGAACAGCTTGAAAAAATGAATCCGTTAAGCGGTGAATTAAGCCTTCCGGGTTGGGACAGCAGCTATAAGAAGCAAGACCTTGTAGAGCTGTTTGAGCAATACAAGTCTGTCGATAAAGAAAAACTCTTTGCAAATCTCGAATACTTTTTGAAGGCGGTTATACCCGTCGCTATGCAAAGCGGCGTCGATATGGCGATACACCCCGACGACCCGCCTTGGGATATATTCGGCTTGCCGAGAATCATTACCGACGAGAAGAATATCGATAGATTTTTGTCGCTGTACGATAGCAAAAATAACGGTCTTACCTTTTGCACGGGCTCGCTCGGCGCGAGTTACGATAACGATTTGACAAGACTTGTCGCGAAGTACGCGGCGGCAAAACGTATTCATTTTATGCATATTAGGAATATCAAGCTAAGCGAACGCGGCTTCGAGGAGACCGCGCATGACGCGGCGTACGGCTCTCTTGACATAATCGGAATAATACGCGCGCTAATTCAAGCGGACTATGACGGCTATATCCGTCCCGACCACGGCAGAATGATATGGGGCGAGAGCGGGCGTCCGGGTTACGGCTTGTATGACCGCGCGCTTGGCGCAAGCTACATCAACGGCGTATACGCGGGACTTCTCAAAGAACTGAATAAAAGTCGTTATTAATCAAAAATAGCGAGCTATCAAACTTGACGCGCATGGGAAAGCGTATTGTATATCGATATGCGGAGAAATGTGTTTTGCAAAAAACAATCCTATCCGATTCAGCGCGCGAAGATTGCAAAGAAAAAAAGCGGCGAAATTAAGCTTAGTATAAAATATAGGAGATAATTATGCATAAGGAATTCGATTGCGATATTTTGGGCAAGGTCATAGTAATCACAGGCGCGGGCGGGGTTATCTGCGGTGGCGCGGCGGAGGCGCTTGCCGCGCTTGGAGCTAAGATTGCGCTATTGGATATCAACCTTGAAGCGGTGCAAGCAATCGCCGATAGAATCAATAAAAACAAAGGAACGGCAAGAGCGTTCCAAGCGAACGTATTGCAGAGGGCCTCGCTTGAGGCGGCGCAAGCGGCGATTACCGCGGAGCTTGGCGGCTGCGATATTTTGATTAACGGCGCGGGGGGCAATAGCCCTAAGGCAACTACGGATAACGAGTATTGCGAACTCGAAAAAAGCGTGGATAAAGATTTTTTTAAGCTTGACGAGGAGGGTGTGAGGTTCGTTTTTGACCTTAATTTTCTCGGAACGTTCTTGCCTACGCAGGTATTCGCTAAAGACATGCTCGGCAAAAAAGGTTGTTCAATATTGAATATTTCCTCAATGAACGCTTTTCGCCCGCTGACCAAAATTCCCGCGTACAGCGCGGCAAAAGCGGCGGTAAGCAACTTCACCGAATGGCTCGCGGTGCATTTTGCCGCGTCGGGTATTCGCGTCAACGCGGTTGCTCCCGGCTTCTTTGTAACCAATCAGAACAGAGCGCTGCTGTTCGACGCCTCGGGCGCTCCGACTAAGAGAACGGGCAAGATTCTTGCCGCGACTCCGATGCGGCGATTCGGCGAGATTAATGAGCTTATGGGAGCGATTAAGCTGTTGTTGTCGGAAAAAGAAGCGGGCTTTATAACGGGCGTGGTGCTGCCGATTGACGGCGGCTTTAGCGCCTACGGCGGAGTGTGATAGCTAAATAATCAAAAGGACTGTATTCGGGAGACATATGCTGAATTTTGCAATAATAGGAGTGGGACGAATTGGCAAGCGACACGCGTTTAACTTAGCGCGCGGTTTCGCTTGCGGAATAAGGCTCAAAGCGGTGTGTGACATAAAAGAAAAAGCGCTCGATTGGTGCTCCGTTTACGCCAAAGGTGCCGCGAGGTACAGCGATTACAAGGCAATGCTTGCCAACGAGCGATTGGACGGCATAATTATCGCCACCGAGCATTTTTCACACCCCGAAATCGCCGCATACTGCATAAAAGAAGGTGTTAATACCCTTGTCGAAAAGCCGCTTGCGGTGACTGTTTCTGCGGCGAAAAAAGTCATATCCCTTTCCCAAGAATACCCTGAAGTCTTAGCGGGCGTATCGTATAACCAAAGGTCGAATAGGCTTTATAAAAAAGCAAAGCAAATACTGTCAAGCGGCGCCTTAGGTGAGGTCGTAAGAGCGAATTTTATCGTTACCGATTGGTACCGCTCACAAGCGTACTACAACGAGGGCGGTTGGCGGGCAAGCTTTACGGGCGAGGGCGGCGGCTGTTTGCTCAACCAATGCATACACCAACTTGATATATTGCAATGGCTGCTCGGAATGCCCGAATCGGTGTATTCGGTATGCGCCGCGATTGGGCGGGGAATCACGGTAGAAAACGACGTTTGCGCGATACTCAAATATAAGGAATTTAACTGTGCGTTCTCCGCATCCTCGCACGAGTTGAAAGGGACGAATAGGCTCGAGATAGCATGCGATAAGGGCAAAATTGTAATTACTCCTTATTCAATGCGCGTTTGGAGGCACAAAAGCGAAAAGGCGGTCAATGCTACGACCACTTTCGGTTACGGATTCGCCCCGAGCGTCAAAAAGCGATATTCATACGGTATTTTACGCGCGATATACGATATTGCGTTGGGACAGCAGCTGCGGTCAATCAAGGCGTTCGCAAAAGCGATAAAAGGTAAGGGCGCAATGCTCGCTACGCTTAGCGAGGGCTTTAATGCGGTGGAATTAATCAATGCGATTTATCTTTCGAGTTGGCAAGAACGCGAGGTATTTTTGCCGATTGACCGCGAAAATTACGATTTGGAACTTGAGAAAAAACAGCTATGGGAATGTGCGTTGCAAAACAAGGAGAGGTTATGAGCGAATTCGTTATATCGGGCTTTTACGATGAGGTAAGCGGAGACTTAAACAAGCAGATTGCGCTGACTAAGGAGCTTGGCGAAAGCTACATATGTCCGCGCGTTTTGAACGGCAAAAATATCGCCTCGTATACGGCAGAGGAGTTCGTCAAGGATATAAAACCTGCGCTCGACGCGAACGGAATCGGGTTTTCCTCGATTGGCTCACCGATTGGCAAGATAGGAATCGAGGACGATAAGGGCTTTGAACGACAGAAAAAACAGCTTGCGGAACTTATCAAAATTGCGCAAATCATGCAATGCGGCTATATCCGAGTGTTTTCCTTTTTTTACGGAAAAAACGCTCCTGACGCGGTACAGGACAAGGTGTTTTGCCGCTTCAAGGAATTCTTGGAGATTGCGAAGGGCAGCGGCGTCAAACTGATGCACGAAAACGAAAAAAAGGTTTTCGGGGATACGCCCGAGCGGGTGCTTAAGCTATACAACGAGTTGAAATGCGAGGATTTGACCCTTTGCTTCGACGCGTCGAACTATGTGCAATGCGGCGTTATGCCGCTTACGGCATTCGACATGCTAAAGGATTATACCGAATATTACCATATCAAGGACTGCTCGGAATACAAGGTCGAAGTGCCCGTCGGAACAGGGATAGGACGGTATCCCGAGATTCTTGCGGAATTGAAAAAGCGTGATTATCGCGGATTCTTGACGCTTGAGCCGCACACCCTCAAATATTCGATTATGAAGCCGTTTGTGTATCTCGTGCCTTTTATGCCGTTAGTGTTAAGCAATCATTATAAAGCGTTCAGAAAGATAGACAGGGATATGAAAGTGCCGTACTTCAAAAAAATCTCGGCGAAAAAAGTGTTCGTATGGCAATATGAGCGGCTCAAAGAACTGCTCGCAAACGCGTAAACGGAGGATATAATGGATAAAGTTAGATACGGGATAGTCGGAATAGGCAAGCAGGGCACATACTACACCGCGCTTTTCACCAAGCTAAAAGGTTTTGTCAAAGGCTCAACGCTTACTGCGGTCTGCGACATAAGCGAAGAAAGAAGAGAATGGGCGGGGAAAAAGCTAAAAGGCGTTGCGGTCTTTGACGATTACAACAAGATGTTCGCAAGCGGCTTAATCGACGTCGCAATGATAGTTACACCGCATTATTTTCATCCCGAAATCGCAATCGCCGCTTTTCGCGCCGGACTCAACGTCTTGTGCGACAAGCCGGCGGGAGTATACACCAAGCAGGTAAACGAGATGAATAGGGAAGCGGAAAAGCATCCCGAGCTTTTGTTCGGAATGATGTTTAACCAACGCACTAATCCCCTTTACATCAAGGCAAAAGAGCTTATCGAAAGCGGCGCGCTCGGAGAGCTGAAGCGGATAGTATGGATAATTACCAATTGGTATCGCCCACGCGCCTATTATGCACAAGGCGGCTGGCGCGGCACTTGGTGGGGCGAGGGCGGCGGAGTGCTTATCAACCAATGCCCGCATCAGCTTGATTTGTTTACTTGGCTCGGGGGGCTTCCGGTATCCGTTACCGCGACGCTTGACACGCGCTGTCGTGAAATCAACGTTGAGAACGACGTCACGGCGTATTGCCGGTTCGCGTCGGGCGCAACGGGGGTATTTATAACCTCGACTCATGATGCGCCGGGCACCAATAGGCTTGAAATAACCGGCGACGGCGGCAAAATCGTCATCGAGAAGGGCAAGCTGACCTTTGTTAAGAACACCGTTTTTGAGCCTGAATTCAGTAGAGTCAACGAAGTGTTTATGGGCAAGCCCAAGACGGTGACGCGCGGCTATCGCGGTCTTAGGCGGTATTTGAGATTTTTCAAATATCCGATACAGCACATGGGAGTAATCAAAAACTTTACCGATACGCTCTTGAAAAAGGATGTGAATTTTTTAGCGCCCGGCAAAGAGGGCATTATCGGTCTTACCTTTTCCAACGCGATACATCTTTCGGGCTGGCTCAATAAGGAAGTCGAACTTCCGCTTGACGAGGAGTTATTCATTGCGGAACTTGAAAAGCGCAAGGCCGAGGAAGCAAAAAGCGGTATAAAACAAAAATAAGCTCCTCATCTTATGGACGCATGTCAGAACTTGTTTCGAAAGTAATTTTGTTATAATTATGAACAAATATTTTAACTTACTTCAAAAGCAAGTTAGAAAACCGCATGCAACGCCCCGCAATGCTTAAAGGTTAAAACCGCAGACAAATACTGCAGTACTCAAAAGCAAGTTTTGAATACTACATACGAATGTCCGAACTTAATGAAAATTCGCTACCTAAATTAAAAAATTGACTTAAATTCTATGCAGTAACGATTATCTTTCCGAAGTCGCGGAAAGCGGCGCAGTAAAGGGCGGATAGCCGAGCAGTCTTGCTGTCTTTAGGGCAAGCACAAGGGGCGGAATGGATACCAATTGAATGATAATGCCCGGCAGAGCCGTAACAAATGCCGAGGACAAAAACACTGTGAAAGTATACCCGTTCCCGATTACGCCGAGTACGATATACGCCGCAAGCCCGTATACACCTCTCCCTACGAGCATCGCGGCAATAAGCGCGACATAGAGCCTTAACCAAAGCTCGCCGCGCTTAATCAATCTGATTAAAATACCCGAGGTTACGGTGTAGGCTATAAGCTCGAAGACCATTAACAACCCTTGGGGGAAAGGGGGCGGCATTCCTGTTGCGGCGGACGATACCGTTATTACGATAACGGCGCATACCGCGCCGAGGAAAGGGCCGCAAATAATTCCGCATAGCAAGACAGGAATATGCATAGGCAGAAACATTTGACCCGAGATTTGTGTCGCGTGGAATATCATCGGAACGACGATTCCGAGCGCGGTAAGCGCGGCGGCTATGGTAATCGCCCTTGTCTTGTTCATTTGCATAATTTTAAGCTCCCAAGTTTTTTAACGGTTTATTCTCAAGTGATTCTATATTCTTTAGCGCTCCCGTATTTTTAAGTGATTCTCTACTCTTAACAATTATATGTTTTTTGGCGGT
>CAYOYS010000015.1:8088-13619 GCA_964408255.1 uncultured Christensenellaceae bacterium
TCTCTTTTTGCACCGAAAATCTAAGTAGGTTCCGCGCTCCGCAACCGTTTTTCTACATCCTCGGGCTTGACTGTGCAAAAAGCGCCCAAGCGTTCCGAGGATATTGCCGCCGCTGCGGATGCGTAGTTCAAGGCTTGCGAAACGCCGCATAAATATGCACCGTCGCTTGCCGAGAAAAGGTCGAATTCGTCCATTTTGAGCAAGAACGCTCCGAAAAAGCAGTCGCCCGCCCCCGTTGCGTCCACGGTGTCGGCGGGGTAGCTCGGAACAGACAACTTGTGATTTCCTTTAAGGTATGCGGTTGTCAAAGCGTCGCCCGAGGTGATAATCACGCACTTCAGCTTACTCGAGCGCTCAAACAACGAGTGTGCGAAGCGCTCGCCGCACATCGCGGGATAGAGTTGCTCAAGCTCCTCTTTTGACGCTTTGATATAATCGATATGCTCTTTTACCGTATCGATAGCCCGTAGGCAATCGCCTGCGTCTGCCCATTGCCTCGGTCGAAAGTTCAAGTCGAAAGCAATTATTGCGCCGCTCTCAGCCGCCGCTTTAATCGCTTTGATATGTGCGTATTTTGCGGGAGATTCTATTAATCCCATAGAGCAAAAATGCAGTATATCGCCCTTCTTGAACAGATTGTCCAAAATATCGTCCGGGGCAAGGAACATATCTGCGGCGTGTCTGCGGCTTAGGCACAATGCGCTGCCCGATTGCGCTATCATCACGCGTCCCGTGCCGTGCGCTTCGTCGAAAAAAACATAATCCGTATTAACCCTAGCTTCCTTTAACTGCCGCAATAAAAACTCTCCGTCAGAATCCTTGCCGAGCTTGGTTATAAGAGAGGCGCGCCCGTTAAGCGAGGCTACTGCCGAGCAAAAAGCGGCGGAAGCGCCTCCCGCGCGCCGCACCGTGTCTGTATCGTTGCTGATGTCTATCAGCGCTTCGCCTATCGAATATATCATTTTTTCTTTATCTAAGACGATTATAACATAAAAATGCTATCTTGCGCGTCCAAATATCGCGCAACACGGTATGCCGTTTACTGTGCAGTGTGGCGTTGCTCGTCGGTTAGAACGGTATGTTGTTCACCGGTATAACGGTAAGTTGTCTATCGGTTAGCGCGGCATTGCTTATCGGTTGGCACAATGTATCATTTTTGATTTTCCGCAAAGCTTTTAGGGAGTTAAACCCGCTTTTTGACATTTGCCGCCTCTTTTGTCCTCTCCTTGCCTCTTTTCGGGTATTGATAAAAATAAGCGCATGCTGTATAATAGTTCGTAGTAAAATCTATATAATACGGTGGCAATATGAAAAAAGAAAGCTTCAAAAGTTATGACGGTAAAGAGCTTGCATGTTTCTTGTGGGACGAAGTCGAGAACCCCAAAGGGGTTATTCAGGTACTTCACGGCATGACCTCGCACATGAAACGGTATAAGGAGTTAGGCGAGGCGCTGAACGCGTACGGGTACATTGCCTACGGCGACGACCACCGCCCCCACGGCGATACCGCGGGGCTTGACAACCTCGGCAAAGCGGGCAAGAACAACTTTACGGAAAGCGTTAGGGATGAAATAGAGATAACCAAGATGCTAAAAGCAAGGTTTAATCTGCCCGTTCAAATATTCGCGCATAGCTACGGCTCGTTTTTGGCGCAGTCATACATAACGCAGCACGGAGAGCTACTCGACGGGCTTATTCTTTCGGGTTCGGCGCATATGGGAGGCTTGCGACTCGAATTCGGCAAAGTGCTTACCGCCTTACAAAGGCTTCGTTATAACATGGATGAGCCGAACCACATGCTTTTTAATATGACATTTAACGCGAATAACAAGCCCTTTTTGTCCGAAAATCTTCAAAACGCTTGGCTTAACCGCGACAAAGAAAAGGTGGCGTTGTACAACGGCGACCCGTACTGTAATTTTATTATGACGCACGGCTTTTATTATTCGATGATGCGCGGTCTTTCTCGCGCATATACCAAGAATGCTATGGCAAAAATTCCAAAAGATTTGCCGATTTTTATTATTAGCGGTTCAAAAGACCCGCTTGGCGGCATGGGCAAAAAGGTCAACAAGCTATACGGCGCGTATTCGGCGCTCGGGCTTAACGCGAGAATGAAGCTCTATCAAAACGCGCGGCACGAGCTTACCTCGGATTTGGACAAAGATACGGTTATTCGTGACATGGTCGAATTTTTTGACGGCAACTTAAAGTTATGAGAATTGAACTCGATTACGGCAAGCATGGGCTTATGGTCGATATAGAAAACCCCGATGTCATATATCCCGAGGCGCAAAAGGCGCTTCCCGACCCTCACGCGGCGATAATCGAAAAGCTGTACGCGCCCGATTTTGGCGCGGGACTTCGCGAACTTGTAAGGGGCAAGACTACCGTTGCCGTAGCGCATACCGATATTACGAGAGCGACGCCCAACGATATCATAATTCCGTTATTGATTTCGGCGCTTATTTCCGAGGGTATCAAAAGAGAAAATATAGTGTTAGTCAACATGACGGGTAGCCACAGACCGCAGACGCAAGACGAGCTTGACGCGATGCTGACTCCGGAGATTGCGAGAAATTTTAGGTGCGTTCAGCACGACTCATTCGATTATTCGACGATGAGCAAAGCGGGCGATTTTTCTGACGGCAGCGCTCTTTATGTCAACACCGAGTTCTTGAACGCGGATTTGAAAATCTGTACGGGCTTTATAGAACCGCACTTTTTCGCGGGCTTCAGCGGGGGGCCTAAGGCGGTATTCCCCGGGCTTGCGGATATCGAAAGCATTATGCGCAACCACAACGCGGCGCGGATAGCGTCCGAAAAAGCGACTTGGGGGATAACCGAGGGAAATCCCGTATGGGAGAATATTCGTGAGGGCGCACGGCTCGTCAACCCCGATTTTTTGCTCAACGTCGCGTTGAATACCGAGAACCGAATATCGGGTGTATTCGCGGGAGAATGGGAAAAAACACACAAAAAAGGCTGTGGCTTCGTCAAAGCTCACGCAATGCGGGAAGTCGATAAGCCGTACGATATCGTAATCACCACGAATAGCGGCTATCCTTTGGACATGAACCTTTATCAATGCGTCAAGGGCATGTCGGCGGCGGCGGGAATCGTCAAAGACGGCGGAACAATCATTGTTGCGGGGGAATGTTCGGACGGTCTTCCCGAGGGCAGCCATTATCAAAAGATTCTGTCATCGGAGACCACTCCCGAAGCGGTGTTCGCGCGCATAGTTAACTCCGAAAAGACAATCCCCGAGCAATGGCAGGTTCAGATACAAGCGAGGATTCAAAAGAGGGCGAAAGTGTTTTTGTATTCTTCGCTCCCCAATGTCAAGGTACGCGAAGCGATGCTTAGTCCTTGCTCGGATATTTCCGAATTGGCAAGGTCGCTTAAAGGAAGGGTCGCGGTGCTTCCCAAGGGACCGCAGACGATACCTTATCTTAAGGAGGCATTATGAGCAAAAAAATATTGATAGCGGGAGCGGGTCACGGCGGGCTTGTCGCGGGCGCGTACCTTGCCCAAAAGGGCTTTGACGTATCGCTTTACGAACAAAAGCAGCGTTCGGAGCTTGGATACGATTGGCACGATACGATGAAAAACAACACTTTCGAGCTTGCGGGCATTGCGAACGTTGACAAAAAGGATATACATTACCGTAAGGATAACGTATTTTATCCGCCTTCGCTCGGTATCGCGGTCACTGTCGCCAATACCCCCGTGGAAAGGGTGGATTATGAGGTTGACCGCAAGACGCTTTACCGCTATCTTCTCGATAACGCGGAGCAAAAGGGCGTCAAGCTACATTTTGAAAAGGGTATTGACGCTCCCTTTATCGTCGAGGGCAAAGTCGCGGGCTTAATAGTCGGGGGCGAGGCGGTACAAAGCGACCTCGTAATCGACGCCGCAGGTATGTACTCTTGCGTCCGCGAGGGACTTCCCGACAGCTACGGGATAAGAGCGGATTATTCGCCGAACGATATCTTCCATACCTTTAGAGGATATTTTAACCTTGAAAAGGATGCGGCAGTTGTCAATCCGACCCGCTTCAACGTGTATTTTAAGTTCGAGGGGCTTCGTGGCATCGCATGGTTTAAGCTGACCGAGGGGGCGGCGGATGTGCTTGTCGGCAGCGTGGATAATCTCGATATGGACAAGGTCGAATCGGTGCTTGCCGCGCTTAGGAAGGCGCAGCCCGCCTTGGGCAGCTCGCTTTTGCGCGGCGGTCAGATTAAGGATATTCCGCTGAAGTCCACCTTGACGCTCTTTGTCGGCGACGGCTATGCCGCGGTAGGTGATTCGGCGTCTATGCCTCTGCCTTTGAACGGCTCGGGCATAACCCATTCGATTGCGGCGGGCAAGATGCTTGCCGAGACGGTCGCCGAAGCCGTACGTTTGGGCAAGCCGCTAAACGCCAACACGCTATGGGATTATGAGAAGCGCTATTTTAGAGAATTCGGCGCAAAAATGGCGGGCGTGTGCGTTATGAAGAACTGCCTTTTGAATTACTCAACCAAGGCGCTCGATTTCCTATTCGTCAAAGGGATATTGACGGCAAAGGAGCTTGGCGCGGGCTCGTCGGGCAAGGAACTCGAAGTGACCAAAGCGGACATTCTCGATAAGCTGAAGCGAGGCTTTACACGCCCGATAAGTTTAATCAAACTCGCGAAAGCGGGCGCAAACGCGCGTAAGGTCAAAGCGGCGGCGCAAGCAATCCCCGAAAGCTACGATATGGCCTCGATTGCGGCATGGCGCAAAAAGGTGGAAGCGTTCTTGAAGTAGCATTACTTAAGAATCATTTTGAGGTAAAAAAGAATGAAAAAGATATACGGCAAAAGACAGGATTTTCCGACGGAAACAATCGCGGACGGAGTATACCGCGTCAGCGATTTTAACGCGACGGACTGTTACCTTATCGTCGGGCAAGAGCGCGCGCTGCTCATCGATACAGGTGCTTGCATCGGTTGCTTTTTTATGCGGATTAATATAAACTCTTATTATGAAAACTGACACTAATTATGCATTGCGGGTGATGTTCGTATGTCACGGCAATATCTGCCGTTCGCCTATGGCGGAGTTCTTGTTTAAGGATATGCTGAATAAGCGCGGCTTATCGGGGTGCGTTGCCGTCGCTTCTTGCGGAACGAGCGCGGAAGAGTGCGGCAACCCCGTACATTACGGCACAAAACGCATACTTTCGGGACTCGGCATCGACACTTTGGGCAAATATGCGGCGCGGCTTAACGCTTCCGATTATAATAAGTATGATTGGTTTTTAGGCATGGACAGCGCGAATATTCGCAATATGGTCAGGCTTTTTGCGGGAGACCCGAGCAATAAGGTGCGCCGCTTACTTGACTTCACCTCTTCGCCCCGCGATGTTTTAGACCCTTGGTATACCGGCGACTTTGACCTCGCCTATAAGGATATACTTGAAGGGCTTAACGCGTTCTTTGCGAGCGAGATATCGGGCAAATTATGTTGACATAGGCAAGGAAAAGCCGACGTTTCGAACCCTTGCG
>CAYOYS010000015.1:13719-19264 GCA_964408255.1 uncultured Christensenellaceae bacterium
AATATGGCTTGCAACAATATGGCAATTGTAATTTTACGGAATAATAGCGAATACAGTGGGAGATAGACTTTGAGCGACATCGATAATAGGATACATCTATATTCCGAAAAGGAAGAAAGACTCAATGCCCTAACGCACGGCTTGTCCGCGCTTGCGGCAGCTATTATGCTTGTACTTATGCTTCTTCGCATCCGGGGAGAAAGTCCGTTGTCAAAAGGTGCGTTCCTTACCTTTTCGGTATTGACGCTGCTTGTATACTCGGTATCAACGGTGTACCACGGTGTCAAAAATATCGAAAAAAAGATTATTTGGCAAAAGCTCGACCACAGTATGGTGTCGCTTATCATAGCGGGTACTGCAGCGCCCGCGCTGCTCGTATTGTCCAAAGGGCTTGTAGCATATATTATGTTCGCGTTAGTCGCTTTGGCGACCGTCGCCAATGTTGTGCTTAATCTAATTAGCGTAAAAAAATACAAAAAACCGTCGCAACTGCTCTATCTTGCGGCGGTAATTTTTATAATCGTCGGAATGATTGCGGGTGCAAATAAGCTAAGCGCGGGTTTTTGGTGGCTTTTCCTTGCGGGCTTGGGCGTTATTATAATAGGCGGCGGCTTTTATATGAAAAAAAGTATAAAATATACACATGTGGTATGGCATATAGCCGACATTACGGCAAGCGTCCTGCATTTCCTTGCGTTTTATCTTTTTGTGTTAAAATGATTTTGGCATTACGGCAAGCGTTTTGCGTGTTATCTTTTCGTATCAACGGTTTGAGGAGGAGCAAATGGCAAAGGAGCTAAGAGAAGGGTACCAAGTATCAAGACGGGAAAAGCTGATTTTCGCTTCGGCGGATGTCTACGGCGGCGGCGGCAGCGCGCTTATCGGTGCGCTGTATTTTTGTTACCTCATAGCTATGGGCGTGGGTACGGTGTGGGCGGGTACTATTATCGCGGTTGCGCGCATATGGGACGCGGTGACCGACCCGTTGATGGGAGTTATCGGGGACAATACCCGCTCTAAGTACGGCAGACGGCGTCCGTATATCCTATTCGGGGGTATCGTCATTATTCTCTCGCTTGCCTTTTTGTTCTTGCCTCTTGGCAAGGTTAACTCAAGCGCGGTAAAAGTTGTAGTCTATTTGCTCGCGTATATTTTTTACAATACGGTGTCAACGGTAATCAATGTAAGCTATTCGAGCTTTTCGACCGAGCTTTCGCAAAACCCTCGTGAAACAACCCAAATCAACTCGATGCGCTTGTTATTTTCCATGGCTTCAAGCGGAATCGCGGTAGTCGGAGGCACTTTTTTGCTCGACAAATTCTTCGCGGGAGCAATATCGATTAACACTATATATTTTATTGTGGTATTCGGCTTTGGTGCGCTGTTCACAATACCTCTTATCTTGACCGGTCTGTTTACCAAGGAACGGGTGGTGCTGCCCGAATCCAAATCCGAATTCTCAATCAAAACTTTTATCAAACCGCTCACCGTCAAGGCATTCGTGTACCTGTTGATAAGTTATCTGACCGCTTTTGCGTGTATGGATTTGTTGTCTACCAACATCGTCTATTTCGCGAACTATGCATTGGGCGGCTTAGCGGGCGGGGCGGTAATCCTTGCGATAATCATGGTCTGTACCGCGCTTACTTTGCCGGTATATTATGTACTTATGTCTAAGGGCTTCTCAAAGCCAAAGCTGTTCCTTTCGGGCATACCGCTCTATATTCTCGGGATTGTGTTGCTTACAATGACTCCGATAAAGAGTTTGCCTTGGCTTATCGTAGTCTGCGTGATAACGGGACTAGGCATGGGCGGCAGTCAAATGCTCCCTTGGATTATCTTCCCCGACGTAGTGGACGTTGCCGAACTGAAGTTCGGAGACCGTCCGACGGGCAATTTCAGCGGACTTATGACCTTTACTAGAAAATGCGGCTCGGCGCTTGCGGTATTTCTCTCGGGGCTTGTCCTTAAGGCTATCGGATTCAATGAGCCTGTCGCAAGCGAGGTAACGGGCAAAATCAATTATGCCGACTTTCCTCAGACTCCGGCGGCGGTATGGGGAATAAGGTTTTTGATAATGATAGCAGTAATACTCTTTATGGGCATTTCCTTTTTCGCAATGACCAAGCTCAAGTTGACGCGGCCGCAGAGCGAAAAGGTCAGAGAGCTTATCAACAAGCGCAATGCGGGCGAAGAGTATAACGCAGAGGATAACGAAGCATACGCGGTGATAGAAAAGACATTGTTTTAGCTTACTTAAGGAAGCAATGAATAAATACTCATGCTGAGATATATATAATAAAAACAATTCGATAAAATTCGGTTGCGTATCGCGCAATACAACATCTTTCTTTATAAACAAGTATTGTAATAAAATAGTGAATATGCTATGCTTAAGCAAACAAACGCTTCATAATACCGTTTCCGCGCCGACGTTCGGTCAATTCTCTTTTGTTTTATAGGCTTTATGACTTTGACACGCTCATGATTCGGCTTTGGAGACTTGAGTATTTTTGAGCGTAATAACGCTTAGGGGGTTAACATATGTCGGAAAAAATAAAAAATTACGATATCGTGGTAATAGGCGCGGGCAACGGAGGGCTTACCGCCGCCGCTGTCGCCGCGAAATCGGGGCTTAAGACCTTGCTTGTCGAGCAACACAATCTGCCCGGAGGGTTTGCGTCGAGCTTTGTAAGAGGCAGATTCGAATTCGAGCCGTCGTTGCACGAGCTGTGCGACCATGGCGCGGGAGAAAACCTCGGCGGCTTAGGCGAATTTTTCAAGGGGCTCGGTCTTGACGTCGAATGGCTAGCTATTCCCGACGCATATCGCTTGATAATTACCGGAAAGGGTGAGGAAAAGGATATAACGATGCCGTTCGGAATCAAGGATTATGTGGACAAAATGGAATCCTATGTACCGGGCAGCAGAGCAAAGACCGAGGAATTTATCGCGCTATGCGAAGAGGTTCTTGACGCTATCGCCTACATTGGCGCAAGCAAGGGCAAGGCGGACAAAAAGGTGCTTATGAAGAGCTATCCCAACTTCCTCAAGACCGCGTCTTATTCGCTCGAGCAAGTCGAGGATGCTATGAAAATCCCACAGCCCGTCAAGGATATTTTGAACGCGTATTGGTGCTATCTCGGCATACCCGTGTCAAGGTGCAACTTTACGGTATATGCCGCAATGTTCTTAAAATATTTGACGCTCGGCGCGGTAATTCCCAAGTATCGTTCGCACGAAGTTTCTTCGGCGCTCGATGCGAAAATTCGCGAATTCGGAGGCGACATTCTCTATAATACCAAAATAAGAAAGATACTTGTCGAGAACAACGCGGTAGTCGGGGTTCAGACAGAGGACGGGGAGCGAATCGGTACAAAACATGTCATCTCGAACGCGAGCCCGCATACCGTATATTCCTCGATGATTGAGCCGTCGTCTGCAGTTCCGCCGCTCGCTGTCAAAAGCTCAAACGCGCGCCGCGTCGGACCCGCGGGGTTCGTGGTATACCTCGGACTCAACAAGTCGGCGGAGGAACTTGGGCTAAAGGATTACAGCTATTTTATATATCATTCCTCGGATACCGACAAGCTTTACGAGAGCATGAAGCAACGAGGGGACGAGATTATTCAAGCGGCGATATGTCTAAATGTCGCGAATCCCGATTGCTCCCCTCAAGGCACTTCGATAATGAGTTTTACGACGCTATTTACCGAGGGCACATGGGACAATGTTAAGCCGGAGGAATACTTCAAGGAAAAAAATAAGATTGCATACCGCATCGTTGATGGTTTTGAGAGCGCTACCGGTATCAAGATACGCGACGCGATTGAGGAATTCGAGGTAGCGACGCCCGTGACCTTTGCGAACTACTGCAACGCGTACAACGGCGCGATTTACGGCTATGAGCCCGACTCTTGGGACTCGCTTTTGCCGCGCATGATGATGATGGAACAAGACACTCTTATAAAAGGATTGAGATTTTCGGGCGGCTTTGCGTTCCGCGTACACGGTTATAGCTCTTCGTACATGTCGGGCGAGACCGCGGCGCTTTTGACCGTCAAAGCTTGTAAGGAGGGAAATTAATATGGCAAAACTAAATATAAAAATCAAGCCGATAGGCTTGCTTGACCTAATCGCTTTTAAGAAGTTGGTTCCCAACCGCGCAAAACGATTCGCGGCGGGCTCTCTTATCTCTCTTCACGCAATGCCGAATGCCAACAAACTTGCGAGAATCCTACATCCGGTCAGTCAAAGAATGATAATCAAAGAAGTGATTGATAGAGGAGATAAGGTCAAATCCTTTGTTCTTACGAAGAACGACGGCACATATCCCGCGCCGTTTCGGGCGGGACAATACGTAAGCGTGAGTGCGAAAGTGGATGATTCGGTAATTACCCGACCGTATTCGCTCTGTTCCTCACCGCAAGACGCGTTAAACGGCTTTTATACGATAACGGTAAAGGCGGGCGGCAACGGCTTTTTTGGCGATTATATACTTGAGAATTGGGCGGTGGGGACAAAAGTCGAACTTTCGGGGCCTGAGGGGACTTTTTATTACGAGCCAATTCGCGACGCAAGTACCGTAATCGGCGTATGCGGCGGTAGCGGCGTCACGCCCTTTTATTCGCTTGCAAAGGCAATCGCGGAGGGCACGGAAGACTTTAACCTCGTACTGTTATACGGCTCTTGTAAGGAAAGCGATATATTGTTTAAGTCTGAGTTCGAGGAGTTTGAGAAAGCATCTGCGGGCAAGGTCAAGGTTGTCCATGTGTTGTCGGATGAGAAGAAAGAATGTTTTGAATCGGGCTTTATCACCGCAAATATAATCAAAAAGTACGCACCCAAGGAGGAAAAATACTCGATATTTATCTGCGGTCCGCAAGTAATGTATGATTTTTTGGCGAAGGAGCTTAAGAAGTTGAAACTTGAGAGAAAGTTCGTACGCCGCGAGCTTTTTGGCGAAGTTAAGATGATTGACAAGGCAAAGGGCTATCCAAAATCGGCATTCGGCAAGGTGTTTGACTTGACGGTCAAGACCTTTGTCGGCGAGCAGACAATAAAAGCGGCAGCTAGCGAATCGGTTCTTGTCGCGCTTGAGCGCGCGGGGATTGCCGCGCCCTCGAAGTGCAGAAGCGGCGCATGCGGATATTGCAGGAGCAAGCTTATATCGGGCGAGGTGTTCGTACCCGAGGACGTCGAATCAAGACGCGCCGCCGACTTCAAATTCGGCTTTGTGCATCCTTGCTGTTCCTATCCTATAAGCAATCTTTCAATCGAGTTGCCGCCGCCTCAAGCAAAATAAAGGAGTGGACAAAAGAGGTTGATAAAATACGTTGAATGGATTATTGAGATAGGATTCGTCAAATTTTTTATTCATGGCAACGCTATGATGTGGAAATAAGGAGTGGACAAAGATGCGCTTTAGTGTCGATGACGGATATGAGTCGAAAAGACCTCAAAGTATTAACAACACGAAATTGTCTACCTCAAAATAACCTTTTATTGAGCGCCGAAGTCAAAATCGGTGGTAATAAAGTCGACA
>CAYOYS010000016.1:0-8452 GCA_964408255.1 uncultured Christensenellaceae bacterium
TCTGCGGAGTACAGCAAGCCCGACAACGGTTTGTAGAGCAAAATAAGCCCATCAATAGACTGTACCGAGTACAATAAAATCAAATGATTTTCTAAAAATAAGAGACGCGGCAATTTTGCCGCGCCTTTTATCTTCGGTTCGACCGTTCCCAAAGGGCGCGGGACGGTTTTTTTAACGGTAATAGCCAAAAAGTAATAGCAGTTAGCTCAAAGGGAGCGGAACTCCGCTCCCTTCTTACCTTTTATTTGCAGGAGCCGAAGCCGCCGCAAGGGTTATTGCCGGCAATGCCGCCGTTGCCGCAACCGCAGCAGCATTGCAGAATAAGGAGTAAGGGCAGGATATCGCATATGCAATTATTGAAGCCATTACCGCAGCAACAGCACAAAATTACAATGAGAAACCACAGCGAGTTGTCACAGCCTCCGAAACAATTGTTCATATATGTATACCTCCGTTCCTTCTTTTTTTAAGAAATATGTATCTTACTTCACATTACGCAATAACGAGATAAATTGTTACTTCGCTTGACAAAATGTCCTCTAAAAATTATTATAACGCTAAGGAAACAATGTATTTGTTCATTGTTTTTTTAATACGGTCGTTAGAGGTTGTTATGGCGGAAAGTAAAGTATTGACAATGGAAAAGCTTGTGGCACTATGCAAGAGTAGAGGAATTATCTTCGCGGGGAGCGAGATATACGGCGGACTTGCCAACACTTGGGATTATGGTCCTTTGGGCGTAGAGCTTAAGAATAATATAAAGCGCGCGTGGTGGAAAAAATTCGTACAAGAATGTCCGCTCAACGTCGGCGTAGATTGCGCTATCCTTATGAACCCGTCGGTCTGGGTCGCAAGCGGTCATGTCGGGGGCTTTTCTGACCCTCTTATGGACTGCAAATCGTGCAAAGCGCGCCACCGCGCGGACAATCTTATAGAAAATCATCTAAATAAAAAGGGAGAAAACCTATCTATCGCGGGCTGGTCCAACGAGCAAATGGAGAATTTTATAAAAGAAAGAGGAATCAAATGCCCTATATGCGGCAATGCCGAGTTTACGGGAGTTAGGAAGTTCAACTTGATGTTCAAGACCTTTCAAGGCGTTACCGAGGACTCGTCGAGCACGGTATATTTGCGCCCCGAGACCGCGCAAGGAATCTTTGTCAACTTCAAGAATGTGCAACGTGCAAGCCGCATGCGTGTTCCCTTCGGAATCGCGCAGATTGGCAAAAGCTTCCGCAACGAGATAACTCCGGGTAATTTTATCTTCCGTACAAGGGAGTTCGAACAAATGGAGCTTGAGTTCTTTTGCGCCCCCGGCACCGACATTGAATGGTTCGAGTATTGGAAGAATTTTTGCAAAGATTGGCTTATCGGGCTTGGAATACGCACGGACAAACTTAAGCTGCGCGACCACCAAAAGGAAGAGCTGTCGCACTATTCCAAAGCTACTACCGATTTTGAATTCTTATTCCCGTTCGGTTGGGGTGAGTTGTGGGGTATTGCCGACCGCACCGACTTTGACCTCAAGGCGCATGCATCGCAAAGCGGAGAAAACATGGAGTATACCGACCCCATTACCAACGAAAAGTATGTGCCGTACTGTATCGAACCTTCACTCGGCGCGGATAGAGTTTTGCTCGCATTCCTTTGCAACGCGTATGACGAGGAGCAAGTCGAGGGGGAAACAAGGGTGGTATTAAGGCTTCATCCCGCGCTTGCTCCGTACAAAGTCGCAGTGTTGCCTTTGCAAAAAAAGTTGTCCGAAAAGGCTAACGAAATATATTCTATGCTTGCCAAGAAGTTCGCCGCGTCGTATGACGAGACGGGGAGTATCGGCAAGCGTTACAGAAGACAAGACGAGGCGGGTACTCCTTATTGCGTGACGGTGGACTTTGATACTCTTGAGGACGGCACGGTAACGGTACGCGACCGCGATACGATGGCGCAAGATAGAGTTGGCATTGCCGAGCTTGTCGCATATATAGAACGAAAAATCGAGTATTAAGACCAAACGTTGCCATAGAACATTGATGTGCATACGAAAACAGCTACCCGCTAACGCAGTCAATTTTGCTATTGGTATAACCGCGTTGCGCGTAATCGACATTAAAGGATATATTAACCAATAATTATACATCTCTTGGGGTGTATAATTTTTTTACGAGACATCGAATAATCGGGGAGCTTATGCTGATGGGCAGGAGTATTGTCATTACATCGGGTAAGGGGGGAGCGGGCAAAACTACGGTTTGCGCCTCTTTGGGCATTGCGCTTGCAGGGCTCGGCGCAAGGACAGTGCTAGTCGATGCGGACATTACCCTTAATAATCTCGACTTGACAATGGGCATAGAAGGGAGCGTGGTATATGATATTTCCGATGTCGCCGCGGGAAAATGCCGCATAAAACAAGCGTTGATTGAAGACCCGTATACCGATAATCTGTATATTTTGCCGTCCTCTCACGCAATGCGCTCGGGCGGAGTCGGGGCAAGGGCGTTTCAAGAAATAGTGCTTACGCTCAAAGAGAGCTTTGATTATGTGCTTATTGACTGTCCGGCGGGGATTGACGAGGGTTTTCACCGCGCGGTTTCCGCCTCGGACGAAGCGTTGATAGTGACTACGCCGTCCGTTTCGGCGCTGAGAGACGCGGATAAAGTAATCGGACTGCTCGACAGCTATAAGATGCAAAAGATATCCCTTGTCGTCAACCGCATACGAGGAGATTTGGTCATAGAAGGCGAGATGCTTTCCGCGGGAGAAATCTCCCGATTGCTACATCTGAAGGTAAGCGGCTGCATACCCGAGGACGACAAAGCGTTGCTTATGTGCGGAGGCACACCCGCGCTTTCTTTGCATCATCGGGCGGTAGTATTGCTTGCGCATTATGTCGAATGCGGCTCGGGAAGGGTGTTCGACGCGACCGAAAAATATCGCGGGGTAATAGGGAAGCTAAGGCGTCGCCTACAAAAAATTTGATGCCATAGTAAAATGCGCGGCAAAGCGCGGCGGCGAAAGCAAAATGTGTTGGAGGGAGTATGCGAAGAGCTAGGATATCCGAGGACAGATTGAAAAGAGTGTTGCTACAAGACAGAATGGATGCGCCCGATAATTTGGTTGCCGTATTAAAAAGCGATATCTACCAAGCATTATCGAACTTTTTTGAAATTAATCCGTCCTCGGTCACCGTAAAAATAGACGGGGACACGGCGGGGATTTACGTCCTTTCGATAACTGCGAAAGCGTTTAGGGTGTATAAGAGCGCAAAGCTTATCGCTGATAACTAATAGGGGATTTTTTAGATAATAAGTTGATACGCTTTGCCTAAAACAAAGAAAAAGGTGATTATTTATCAATATATGATAGTATTATCTATTCAATTAGCGATACGGCGCTCAGCAATTTTGCGGCTTGGTCTTGGGGCGGCACTGCGGTTTTGATTAGCCCAAAATCCGTCGGCTTAGTGACTTGTATGACTTGGCAGTTCGTCGGCTTGTTGGTAACAATATTTGTGGTTTGGCAACTTGCGCAATTCGTGATTCAGCAACTTGTGTAAGTCAACAAATTGAGCGGCTAAAGCAGTTCGGCGGCGGCGGTGTCCGCCGGATATCTTGATGCGAGTAAAGATAAGTCGCTCTCCTCGATAGTGCCGAGTATAGCGCCCCTTTTATCCGTCACACTAAATCGCGAGTAATGTCGTTGCTCCGCCTTTCTCATTATTCGATAAAGAGGTGTTTTTTCGTTTATAACGACTTCGCACACCTCGGCGAAGTCTTGTTTTTTGTTAAATATTTCGAGTGCCGCGCGCGAGGGCGGGAATGTCATATATCCTCCGAGAAAAAGCGCGAAAACAAGAAAAGAAAAATTGATTTTGTTAAAGCAGCTAACGATAAATAATGTAGTGAACAAAGCTATTGCCAAAATACCCGCGGCAAGGTTGACAAAAATCTTTAATTTTTTGTTTTTTATAAATAACTCGAAAAGCCGCCCTCCGTCAAGCGGTAGGCAGGGAAGCAGATTGATGCCGCCAATGACAATATTGGCATTGACAAGGGGATAGGTGTAAGGATAAGCCTCAGGAATGAGCCACCACAGCGCGGCGGTCATGATAACAAAGACAAAATTCGCGATTATTCCGGCGGAAAGCACGGCTAATGCGTCCTTTTCCGCGAGCCTTCCGTATATTTTCAAGGACGCCCCATAGGGCATAAGCGTTATATCCTCCAAGCGGTAGCCTCGGGAAGCGGCGGCTCTTGCGTGTGCCGCTTCGTGCAAAAAGACAGCAAATAACGAGGCTATCAAAATAAAAAAGCCGCCGAGCACGGTAACCGTTAACGCGTAGGCTAAAAAGAGCGGATGTAGTCTTACTTTCATCAAAACAGCCCGAAGCCAGATTTTACTGCATCGAAGACTTCACTATCGACACCCAAAAAGTTGACAAGCAAAAGGCAGGCGAAGAACAAAAGTACCATGCCGACTTGAAACATGACAAGCGAAAGCAAGCGCGAGCCCTTCTTTTTTATTCTTTTGCGTATTACGGCGTTGCTGTCGTAGCCGACACAAACAACCTCTTTGATTCCTGCATACTTCATAAGTCACCTCACCTATAATATCTATGCCGCAAAGCGCTTGTTTAATACGCTTTTAGCGATGACGCTCATCGTAAGACTTATATCACAATTCCTTTCTTCAACTATCACCTCTCTTTTGTTCACTTCTCTTTTTGCCGGAGTGGACAATTTCGAGTTGTTAATATTTTGATGTCTTTTCGGCTTATATCCGTCATCGGCACTAGGCAGCTAAATTTTTCACATCATAGCGGTGCTATGAGTAAAAAATTTTGACGAATCTAATCGCAAAAATTCATTCAAAAAAATTTATCACCTCTCTTTTGTTCACTTCTCTTTTCGCTCCGCCCTTGCCAAATTTTACAAGCTTGTGTTATAATAAATTCAGTTTGATTTTAGGAGTTTTTATGTATTATATCGGCGTAGATATCGGCGGAATGAGCATTAAGTGCGGACTTGTCACACAGGACGGAAAAATCATAGGTAAAAAATCCGCATCCACTCCTGTTGGCGATTATCGATTAGCGCTTGAACTGATTGCGGAATTATGCAAAAAAACGGCGGAAGTATCCGATGTAAATTGGACGGAAATAGCGGGTATCGGCGCAGGAATCCCCGGCACTGTGCACGACGGTACAGTATCTTTCGCGAGCAACCTCAATTGGTATGGAGTGCCCTTTGACAGGACGCTAGAACAGCTTACCGACAAGCGAGTAGTTTCGGGCAATGACGCGAACTGTGCGCTGCTTGCCGAATGGCGCTTCGGCAACGCAAAAGGTTCTCAAAACGCCGGTTTAATCACGATAGGTACGGGGATTGGCACCGCGTTTATCGTAGAAGGCAAACTTTTGCTTGGCAACATGTCCGCGGGCACCGAGGGTGGACATATGATAATCAAGAGCGGGGGCAGACCGTGTAACTGCGGACTTCGGGGCTGCTGGGAGGCATATGCTAGCACAACGGCGCTGCTTGAGGCGACCAATCGCGAAATAGAGCTTAATCCAACGGGCGTTATTGCGGCAGTAGCGAAAGAACGCGACATGGTGGACGGCAAAACATTGTTTTTTGCGCTACGCCAATGCGATAGCCGCGCGCGAGCGATTTTGGACGATTATCTTGAGGACGTTGCCGCGGGGCTGATTAATCTAGTCAATTTGCTCCGTCCCGAAATAGTGCTTATAGGCGGCGGTGTCTCCAACGAAGAAGAATATTTAATCAAACCGCTCGAGAGGCTTGTCAACGAAAAGGTGTACGGAGGCGAATTCAATCCCTTCGTCAGTATCAAAAAAGCGAGCTTTGGCAACGCGGCGGGAATTATCGGCGCGGCATGCCTATTGATGTAGCATGCCGACAAGTTTGGAACGATTATTACTCGAAGCGGACAAGCCCGGACGCTATATCGGCGGGGAGTTCAACGCTGCGGATTGCACAAAGCCCGCGGTGAGCCGTTTTTGTATCACTATGCCCGAGCTCTACGAGGTGGGCATGAGCAACCTTGGTTTGAGGATTCTTTATCATTTGCTCAATGAGGATATTAATACCGTGTGCGAGCGCTGCTTTGCGCCTGCCGAGGACTTTGCGTCGTTAATTGCGACTAATGGGCTTTTGCTTTCGAGCCTTGAGACGAAAACGCCGTTGAAAGATTTTGATATGGTGGGCTTTTCCATGCAGTACGAATTGCTATATACCAATGTTCTTTATATGCTCGAGCTTGCGGGGATTCCGTTCTATGCGTCGGAGCGTGAAGCGGATTTTCCGCTTCTTATAGCGGGCGGTCCCGCAGCGGTCAACCCCGAGCCTTTTGCGGACTTTTTTGACGCCGTAATAATCGGGGAGGGCGAGGAAGCGTTGCCCGCCTTTGTTGCACTTTATAACAAGCATAAGCAATCGGGCTACGACAAAAAGCAATTTTTGCGCTCGGCAACGAGCATTGAAGGGGTGTATATCCCCTCTTTTAATACTCCGAATAACCGCAAAAAGGTCACGAAAGCGGTTGTGCGTGATTTTGAAAAGGCATATTACCCGACTGCGCAGCTTATTCCCAACGTAGAAGCGGTGCACGATAGAGCGATGCTCGAGCTATATCGCGGCTGTGCGAACGGCTGTCGGTTCTGTCAAGCGGGCTTTTATTACCGCCCTTTAAGGTATAGGAGCGCAGACAAAGTTGTCGCGCTATGCGCTTCGATTATCGACCAAACGGGGTTTGACGAGATTTCTTTAGGTTCTTTGAGTACGGGCGACTATCCCCCTCTTCTTAACGTGATACGCCGCTTAAAGCCGATAACCGAGGCGCGGCGCGTTAAGCTTGCCTTGCCCTCGCTGAGAATGGATTCGTTCAAGGGCGAATTCTCCCAAGACACACGCAAAAGTTCGTTGACATTTGCGCCCGAGGCGGGTACCGAAAGATTGAGGCGCGTAATCAATAAAAACATTTCCGATGAAGATATCGAGCGCGCTATGCGTTCCGCGTTCGAACAGGGCTATAACAGCGTAAAACTGTATTTTATGATAGGACTCCCGACCGAGACCAACGAGGACATTGCGGGAATAGTTGATACCGTCAAAAAGATAAAATCCCTATTCGGCACAGTGCGCCAAAAGGGCTTTCTTAATATCAGTGTAAGCTGTGCGGTATTCGTTCCTAAGCCTGTCACGCCCTTTCAATGGGAGGCTCAGATTCCACTTTCCGAGATGCGGAAAAAACAATATTATCTAAAAGACGCGCTTAGAATAAGGGGAGTGAACTTTCATTATCACGACGGCGAGACAAGCTTGCTCGAGGCGGTGTTTGCACGGGGCGATAGGCGGCTTGCTAAAGTTGTTGAGCGCGCATATTATCTCGGGGCGCGGTTCGACGGTTGGAGTGAGCGTTTCAAATTCGACGCTTGGCAAAGTGCGTTCGAGGCGGAGGGCTTGACTATGGAGGAATACGCAAAGGCTTTGGATACCGAAAAAGAGCAGCCTTGGGAGTTCATCGATTGCGGCATAAGACGTGACTTTTTGCTTTCCGAGCGCCAAAAGGCATATGATGGCACAAACACTTTGTCTTGCAACATAAAATGCGGCGCATGCGGCGCAAAAAGCCATGGCGCATGCAACGAGTGTCCCGCATGATAACATTGAAGTTTGAAAAGCGCGGCGCGATGGCGCTTGTGTCCCATATAGACCTTTTGCGGCATATCACCCGCGCTATAAGGCGCAGCGGTCTTGAAGTAAAATATTCGGAGGGCTTTAGTCCGCATATGCAGCTTAATTTCGGAGTGCCGTTGCCGCTGGGCACAAACAGCGTCGCCGAATACCTTACAATCAACACCGAGCAAGATGCAAAGAGTTTTTTGAAACGCTATAACGCAGTATCGCACGAGGGGCTGAGGGCAGTTTGTGCGTTCGAGGTTCCGAATAATCCCAATCTTGCGGCGAAAGTCGCCGCCGCGGATTATAGCGTAGAGCATTACGGAGCAATAGAGTTCAAAAAAGAGATTGAGAATATTATCAATCTCAAAGAATATATAATAGATTATCCTTCCAAAAAAGCCCCCGACGGAGTCAAGAATATCATACCTTTGCTTTACGGAATAAGGGTGCTTGAGGATAAATTGGTATTCTGTATAGCCGCGGGGAGTAATACTCTTAGGGCGGATAAGCTTGCGACGGCGCTTGCTAAGCGGTTCGGTTTTGAATGTGGACTTCACCGAATATGGCGCTATAACCAATACGTCAGAGAAAAGCTATTGATAAATGTGGACGACTATCTAGCCGAGTTCGGGCAAGGACAACACGTAGAATAGCGAAACGCATTGAACAGTGCAAAGCGCAGACAGGGCAAGCTGCACAATCGAACAAAGCGCAGACATCGTAAGACATATAATCGAGCAAAGCATTGAACA
>CAYOYS010000016.1:8552-11469 GCA_964408255.1 uncultured Christensenellaceae bacterium
CAATCGAACAAAGCGCAGACATCGTAAGACATATAATCGAGCAAAGCATTGAACAGTGCAAACCGCAGATAAGCAAGACATATAATTGGACAATACGTAGAATAGTGAAAACCGCAGAATAAATATGACCGTAACACGATAGGAAAGCCGATGAAAATTATCTATTTGGACAAAAATTTATATTGTACGCGCGCAGCTTACGTTTGGGACGGCGAGCTGTGGGGCTTTAATGCGGAGGACGGCAGTATTACACGGATAGTGTCCAATATTTATAAGGCTAAAGTCGTAAGGGTAGTTTTGGGAATTGAGGCGGTGTTCGTGGACCTCGGCAAAAGTAAGACGGGCTTTTTGCCCGTCAACGCAAAAGATATCGGGACTTACAAAGAAGGCGACTATATTATGTGTCAGGTCAAAAGGGACAACTTCGGCAGTAAGGACGCGGCAGTCAAAGAGGACATTACCTTAGCCGGCAATCTCTTGATTTATCTTCCGCAATCTCAGGGTGTAAACGTAAGCAAAAAAATCTGTGCCGAGAGCAAGTCGAGGCTTTTGAAGCTGTTTTCGAATGAGATGTTCGAGGGCGGCATAATATTTCGAACCGCGTCCGAGCATGCGGGCGAAGAACTGCTTTTTTCCGAACTCAAACAGCTTACCGATAAGTGGACGCAGATTTCTGAGCGGTACAAGCGGCTTCGCGCTCCCGGCTTGATATACCGTGAATTGGATTTGTACGAACGACTCAAAAGAGACCAAATGCACTGCATAGATAAAATTATTACCAACGATTACGAGGCATTTAAGGACTTCGAGCACAAGGCGGAATTCTTTGATAAGGGCTTTGATTTGTTTGATTATTACGGTTTAAGGCGGGATATTGAAGACATCGCCAATAAAAAGGTCGAACTTCCCAACGGCGGCTCTCTTGTCTTTGGCTATACCGAGGCGTGTACCTTTATCGATGTCAATACCAGCAGAAACATTGGCAAGGGCGACATGGAAACTACGCTTTTTGAGACGAATATCATTGCCGCGCGTGAAATCATTCGTCAGCTTGCCTTGCGGAATATCGGTGGCGCGATAATAGTTGACTTTATCAATATGCGCGAGGACGCCCATAAAGAGGAGCTTGTCAAAGCGTTGGTTAAATATTCCGAGCTTGATTCGATTGATGTCACGGTACTCGGTATGACCAAGCTTGGGCTTGTGGAGATAACAAGACGCAAGATTGAATTGCAAAGAGACGTGCTGTTACTTGAACCGTGCAAAGGCTGCGGAGGAACGGGCAAGATATTCAGGTCAGAATACATGCTTTGCAGGATATTGGGCAAAGCGGGAGACATAATACGCGAGAATAATTGCAAGCGGCTTACTATCTTTATGTCCTCAAGGCTTTGTGACACCGTTAATGCAAGTCCGTTCATGAAAGAGTGCGAGCGTAGGTTCCCCGACACCGAAATCACCATCATACTCGACGAAGGAATAGGCAATGCGGAATACAGAATACAAATATAAAGTAGACAATGAGTAAAAATTATCAGTTAAAAACCCCCAAGCGGGGCAAAACGGGCGCGGGCGCAAAGAACAGCACGGTCAAAGCTATTAAAAAAGCCGTGAAAAAGGCGCGGAAGCTGCCTGTCGCGGCGCTTGTGATAATAATTATCGTAGTGATTGCCGCAGTTATCGCGCTCTATTTTACCGGCGGGTTGCAAACGGTACTTCACTTTATATTGGACGGCTACGATTCTGACAATAGCGGCAACAACGGCGAACTGACTTCCGCCCATGGCGATTTGCGCATACATATCAACGACGTCGGTCAAGGCGACAACATATTGATTGAATTCCCCGACGGCAAAAACATGGTGATTGACGGCGGCGATAGGTTCAATACCGTGCGGGACGACGTGTTGGCATATCTTGCGACGAGGAATATTGCGACGCTCGATTATGTCATTCTGACACATACCGATGCTGACCATTGCGGCTCGCTCGATGATATAATCAATGCGGCAGACAATGTTAATACCGTCTATTTGCCAAAAATAAAGACGAGCGACACGCATCAGAATTCGGATTTGGGGCTATCGGACAGCGGTGTGCATGCTGTGACTACCGCTGTATATCGGGATTTTGTGGCGGCGGCGCTTGCCGCGACATATAGTGAGGACGGCACACAAAACCGCGCAAAACTCGAATTTTTGATTGACGAAATAGTAATCGAGGGCGGCTCGTATCGATTTACTATGTATTGCGTAACTGCCGCCTATTACGAGAACATGAGCGGCAATTCGCGCGAGCTTAATGACGTATCCCCGATATGTGTGCTCGAATACGCAGGACGCAAGGCAGTATTCACCGGAGATGCCAACTATTCGACGATATCGTCGAGCGCGGAAAAGCGGTTTTTGGACAAAATGGCAGAAAAGGGCTACTCCCACTACGATTGCGATATACTTAAGGTCGCGCACCACGGCGCAGCGACTTCGAGCGGCATGGACTTTTTGTCATTTATTTCGGCTGAATATGCTATAATCAGTGTGGGAACGGATTCGGGTAATAATTCTAGCGGTTCTTATAGCGGCTTTGTAAGCGATGCCTATTACCGCGCGGGCTACACCCTTGACACTTGCGGCAACGGCAAGTACGACCACCCGCACCGCAGCGTTGCGGGCGTTCCGACAAACGGCGAAGGGCGGCTTGCGGCAAGCGGAGTGCTCGAACTGTATCGCACCGACTTGAACGGCGATACCGTTGTGACAATATCGGACGAGGGCGCAATAAGCGTTACCGCTACGAAAACCGCTTCCGTTCAAGATGACACCGTGGTATATATTGCGGTTACCTTTGAATCGGCTGAGCGGGATATTATGCTTATAAATCTGTATTACGAGGAGAGGTTGAGAGCGTTTTAAGTCCG
>CAYOYS010000016.1:11569-16718 GCA_964408255.1 uncultured Christensenellaceae bacterium
ATTTCCCTTATCGGGGTTATGCCCGAATATAACAATAAGGTGGCAAAGATACTTGCGGACAAGTTAGACGCGTATTATCTCGACGGCTCAGCGTATATCGTATACGAGCTTACCTATCCCGTAGAGCGTTATATAAGCGATTTTGGCAAGGAGTTGTACGAAAAAAAGGAGCAGAACGCAATCAAGGCGCTCGAGGATTACGAGAATACCATAATCGTGCTGCCCTTATCCGTCGTCTTAAAAAAGCCCTTGCTTGCGCATCTTGGAACGCATAGTTGGATGGTTTTATTAAGAGGGAGCGCAAGTTCTGTCAGACAGCGCAAGGGCGGAGAATACAACTATCAAAAAGAACTTGAGCCGCTCTCGGATATAATCGTCGAGGTTACCGGTCTTACCCCTGAAAGGTGCGCAAAACGAATAATGGAAAAATTTTTGGAGATTATGGAGGAAAGTAAATGAGCTTCGACGTCGAATTGGTAGGCAAAATAGGCTCTATGGCGCTTGTCAACAGCGAGTACCGCGATATGGATTACAACACTATCGCCCGTCTTTCGCGCGAACTTCGCCCGGGCTATATCTGGGTGACGAGCGGCGCGGTAGAGATAGGTAGGCTGGATTATGTGAAGCGCAACGGCAAAGAACTTAACGGAGATACCGAGAACAATAAAGCGGACTATTCTGCGCAGGGACAAGCAATACTTATGAATACCTACCGCGAGTATATAGACAGCCGTTACAGTATCCGTCAGATTCTTGTAGAGCATCAGCACTTCAATGACGAAGTCAAGAGAGCGCATGTCAAGGATATGTTGTTAAGATGCGTCATGCAAAACGCGATACCGATAGTCAATTATAATGACGCGGTAAGCATGGAGGAGATACGCAATCTCGAGATATGC
Source organism: uncultured Christensenellaceae bacterium (assembly GCA_964408255.1). Classification (GTDB taxonomy): domain Bacteria; phylum Bacillota; class Clostridia; order Christensenellales; family CAG-1252; genus SACC01. The sequence goes on from CAYOYS010000016.1 coordinate 12,469, forward strand.
AAGCTCAAGGAAAAGAACGCCAAGGTCGTACAGTGCGTTGACAATGACGAGACGGCAAGCCAAATCGCTTGCCTTGTCAGAGCAGAAACGTTGCTGATACTCACCGTTACCAAGGGTATTTACGCGATTCCGAGCGATGAAAAGACGCTTATTCCCGAGATTCGCGGCAAGGATATCTATGAACTGCTTGAGAACGTTGACGCTTGTCGCGATAGCTGCGAGGGCAAGTCAAGGGCGGGAACGGGCGGAGCCAAGTCCAAGTTGGAATATATCAAAGAGCCGTTAAAGCTCGGAACAAAGGTCATTATCGCATCTTCACGGTATTCGATTAAGGATATTTTGTCGGGCAAAGCGCCGCGAACTTTTATCGGAATCGGATGAGCGCGCTTACTTTCGATACCGTATTAGCGGAGCTTTCGCAGTATAAAAGAGAAGAGCTTGCGGCATTTTCGGCAAAGCTTACGCCCAATGCGGGTACTGTTCTTGGGGTAAGCGTAAAGGACATAAGAGCGGTCGCAAAGGCGCACAAGTCGGAGTATGATACGATATTTGGACTCGAAGAAAGAGGGATTCTCGAGATAAGCTTGCTAAAGTGCGCCGTGCTCGGGCTTGCTTGTTGCGGAATAGATAAGAAGTGCGAATATATCGAATCACTTGCTAAAGGCTTCGGGAATTGGCAGCAGACGGATATCCTTGCAAGCTCGTTAAGGATAAAGCCTAAGGAGCAAGCGCGTCTGTTCGAGACCGCGTCGCGCCTCGCAATAAAAGAGGGCGAATTCGAGGCGCGGCAAGGTCTAGTGCTAATCCTTGCCCGACTGATAGAGCGGGAGCGGCTTCAAGAGATATTCACATTGCTTAATCAGGTCAAATACGGAAAGTATTACACCGATATGGCGGCGGCGTGGCTGATATCCACGCTTTATGTAAAGTACTCCGAGCAGACAAAGGATTATTTGTTCGGGAATAACAAGCTGAACCCGTTCACTTACAAAAAGGCGATTCAAAAGACAATCGAATCTTACCGAATATCTCCTTTTGAGAAAGCTTTTTTGAGGACGAAGCGGAGATAGTTTCAGTTATAGTATTTAGATTTTCATATATTTTTATAATCCAAAGGGCTTGTTAGAACGACGCGTAAACAACAGAACGATTGCCGATTATCAAGCGTTCGCGGAAGTTTCTTTAATCGACACTATCATAATATTGTAGCGATTGCGGCTTGCTGTTCTTATTTGAACAGCTTTGCCCGACAAATAGATATGAAAATCCGCAATCAGACCTTCGTCACGCAATAATTTTGCTATTGCTTTTACAATTATATGCTTTTCCATGCACATATTTAACCTGTTTTAGGTTAAAAGCCAATACCCTGTTTTAGGTTAGGATATACTTTTTTTATGTATAGACTGCGTGATTTAAGAGAAGACCGTGATATGACGCAAAAGCAAGTTGCGAATATTATCGGTATGTCTCAGACAGGGTATTCCAAGTACGAGACGGGTGAGAACGACTTGCCGACCGCGGTGCTTATCAAGCTTGCCGCCTATTATGGTGTCAGTATTGATTATATTCTTGGTGTAACCGACAACCCCAATAGACACTAAAATTTATTTTGGATTGCAAGCGCATAATTGAGTGTCCAAATAGTTTTTAAGCTTTGATTTTGAGCGGTTTATGGTTTGGCGCTTAGCGTACGCTATTATGATAAATTCTTTCTATCCATAATAAACGCGCCTTTGCAAAATAATATGCCGCCCTTGCTTAAAAGAGCACGAATTAACGAATTTTTCTTTTTTTCGAATAGTTTTGGATTTATTTTCCGATGTTTCAGTCCGCGACAGTATAAACCTTAAGCCGATTTACATACTAGAGCTAGTCTGCATTTAGTTTAAGCCTTTGGTGTCTTTGCGCCTATGCTCTGAAAAGAACCGTTTTTGATAGCGGTGCTATTAAAAAAACCTTTTCGAGACGTATACATCAAAAAGCCGCTTAAATTCTAACTATTTGCAAACTAGTCAGTTATAAAATCGGGAGGGATTATGAGAGCAACCGGAATAATCAGAAGAATAGACGAACTCGGTAGGGTGGTAATACCCAAGGAGATTCGCAGAACGATGAGGCTTAGGGAAGGCGAGGAGCTGGAGATTTTTGCGAGCAACGAGGAGCTGATACTCAAAAAGTATTCGGAAGTCAAGACACTAATCGACTTTAGCAGGGATTTTGCGGAGGCCATTGTCGCTTCGTTTAGCAACCCTGTCGTCGTCACGGACACGGATGCGATAATCGCCGCAGTCGGAAGCGGTCTTAGGGAATACAACGACCAAAAGCTTGCCTCAAGCTTGGACAAAGTGCTTGCGGAGCGGCGAACTGTATTGCTTAGCGGCGGCGATTGCATACCGATAATCGAGGGCAACAATCAAAGTTGGCAGAGCATGATAGTTGCTCCGATTATAGTTGCGGGGGATATTTACGGCTCGATTATAATGTTTTCCGAGCATATTATGGGTGACTCCGAACTCAAGACTATGACTGCGGCGAGCATTTTTATCGGCAAGCAAATTGAAAGATAATAAAAAAAAGAAATCTTTTTTGAAAGGCGCGGGCGTTCTCGCGCTTTTTGGGGTAATTGCAAAGCTTATCGGCGGGCTGTACCGAATCCCTTTAACCAACATTCTCGGGGCGGAGGGCATGGGCTTTTATCAGCTTGTCTTTCCCGTGTACGCGCTGTTGCTCGCTTTGACTAGCACTGCGATTCCCGGAATGCTTGCAAGGCAGATAAGCCGCGACGCGCGCGGCGATTATGGCTATGCCGTATTCCATAAGGCGGTCAAGTTGCTTGCCGTAGTTGGAATCACGGTAACCGCGTTTCTTATGCTTATAAGCCGTCCGCTTTCCACGTTGCAGGGCAAAGAGGAGATGTTTATCGGGTATATTGTCGTTGCGCCGAGTATATTTTTCGTCGCGATAATGAGTACCTTTCGGGGCTGGTTCAACGCAAGGCTCGAAATGTTGCCTACCGCGCTTTCTATCGTCACGGAGCAAGCAATAAAATTCGGCGCGGGGCTTGCGCTCGCTGTAATCTTAAGACCTTACGGACTTATCGCGATGACCTCGGGCGCTCTGCTTGGCGTGACGGTTTCGGAGGCGGCAAGCCTTGCGATAATCGCAAGCATGTATTTTGCCAAGGGGCATAGACTCACGCGTCCTGCATTAAAAATTCCCTCACTTGCCCTTTTTGCATCAAGTATCCCTTTCACCTTAGGCGGCATGATTTTGCCGTTTACCGCCTTTCTCGACAGTATTCTTATAGTCAATTTGCTTCGGCGGCGCATGCCCGCAGCAGTAGCTATCGGCGAATACGGAATCTTTACCGGCTCCGTCGGCTCTATCGTCAGCTTTCCCGTAGTTTTGACAATCTCGCTTGCGGTCGCGGTTATCCCCGTTATCGCGGCGAGAAAGGAGAGGCGCGACATCAACGGAATCAAGGACAGCGGCAGCCTGACAATGAAGCTTGCGCTTGCGGTCGCGCTGCCTTCCGCGATAGGGCTTATGATGCTTTCAAAAAGCGTGGTCACAATACTCTATCCCGCATTGACTCAAGGGGAGCGCGCCGTTGCAGAACGACTTCTTATAATATCTGCCGTAGGTATTCCTTTCCTTGCGCTAATGCAGATTTATAATTCCATGCTGCAAGCGCTCGACAAAAGTAACACGACTGCACGAAATATCGCGGTCGCAGGCGCGGTCAAGATTGCGGGCAACGTTATTTTGATACCTATTATCGGGATAACGGGCGGCGCAGTGGCTACTGTGTTATGCTATATCTCGGGCTTTGTTCTCAACCTAATAAGCTATAACCGATTGACGGGCAACAATAAAAAATTGCTCAAAAAAGTTGCCGAAGTAGCGGGCGCGGGTGCTATAATGACAATAATTATCGCGCTTACCGCATTGATACCCGGCAACGATTACCTTAAGATAGCGTTTGCCGCATTGCTCGGGAGCGCGGCGTATGGTATAATGCTTTGGGTACTCAAGGTATTCGACAAGGAAGAACTTAAGCTGATGTTCAGCGGCAAAGGAGAATGATATGGGAATTACGGTTGTAGGATTGGGCGCATCGCGCGGCGATTTGACAATGAGGGGCTTTGCGGCATTGAAAGGCGCGGACATCGTAATTCTGCGAACCGAGAATACGGACGCGGCAGCCTCGCTCAAGGAACAGGGCATAAAATACATAGCGCTTGACG
>CAYOYS010000016.1:16818-18936 GCA_964408255.1 uncultured Christensenellaceae bacterium
TCGGGAGCGCTTGTCATAAAAGAAATCGACAACCGCTTTCTTGCTTCGGATACTAAACTCAAAGTTTTGGAACTATACGGGAATATCCAAGTGTTTTATATCGCGGACGGCAAAGCCTTTGCAATCAATGCTGCCGACATCGACCGCCAAAAAAAGTACGACTACGGCTCGGCAATCGTCATTCCCGCCTTGCCATATTGCGACAAGGCGCGCTTTTCTTTCGCCGATTTGCTCGCTATCGTGTATCGCTTGAGAGCGAAAGACGGTTGTCAATGGGATATGGCGCAAACACATGAAAGCATACGCATCAACTGTATCGAAGAGGCATACGAGCTTGTCGAGGCAATCGACTTGAAAGACGCGGACAAGATGCTCGAGGAGACGGGCGACGTGCTGTTGCAAGGCGTATTCCATGCGGTGATAGCGGAGGACGCAAGCGAATATACAGTTACCGACGTTCTTACGGTACTATGTAGGAAGCTGCTTGACCGGCACACCCATATTTTTGGGAGCGTCAAAGCCGATTCGCCCGAAGAGGCGCTTGCCGCGTGGGAAGCGGCAAAGGCAAAAGAGAAGAAACAGGCAAGCTTTACCGAGAGAATGGAGCAGGTCGCGCAGAACCTTCCCGCGCTGATTAAGGCGGAGAAGATACAAAAAATCGCAAAAAAAGCCAACTTCGATTGGCAGAACTACTCGGGCGCTTTGGAAAAGTTATACGAGGAGATTGAAGAGCTTAAGACGGCGGGGCTTACCGCCAAGGAAGAGGAGGGCGGCGACTTGCTGTTCGCCGCGGTCAACGTATTGCGCCATTACGGGATAGAGTCCGAAATCGCACTTTCCGCCGCCGTCAAGAAATTTCAAAGCCGTTTTGCGAAAGTCGAGCAAATAGTGCTTGCTTCGGGCAAGAATATCAAGGAATGCTCACTCGAGGAATTGGATAAAATATATTCGGAGATTAAGCATGAGGATAGGTAAGCTAATCCTTGCGTCCGACGTGCTGCTTGCTCCGATAGCCGGCTTTTCGGATATCGGCTTTCGGCATCTTGCGCGGCGGTACGGCGCGGGACTGACTTTTACCGAAATGATAAGTGTAAAAGGACTGCTATACGGCAATCGCCAGACCGAGACGCTCACCGCGCTATCCCCGCTCGAGTGTCCTTCGGCGGTACAGCTTTTTGGCGCTGACCCCGAGGATATGCGCAAGGCGCTCGCCTTGCCGATATTAAAAAAATTCGATATAATTGATATCAATATGGGCTGTCCCGTCAATAAAATTGTCAAAAACGGCGAGGGCTCGGCGCTTATGCGCGACCCGCAACGCGCGTTTGAACTTGTGCGTTCCGCAGTCGAGGGCGCGGTGGGAAGAGAGATAACGGTAAAAATAAGGAGCGGCTTTGACAAGGTTAACGCGCCCGAGTTCGCCGCAACAATCGAGAAAGGCGGAGCGTCGGCAATCACCGTTCACGGAAGGCTTAGGGAGGAGTATTACGGCGGGAGCGCGGATTGGAGCGTGATAGCCGCCGTCAAACAAGCGGTAAACATTCCCGTAATAGGCAACGGCGACCTTAAATGCGCCGATGACTGCCGTAGAATGAGGGAGATAACCGCAGTAGACGGAGTGATGCTTGCGCGCGGCGCGCTCGGAAAGCCATGGATATTCGCGGAGATTAGAGGCGGCGACCGCCCTTTTGATATAGTCGCCGATATTGAGGAGCATTTTGCTTTGTTGAGGACGGTATATGCGGACAATGTGGCAATCAATCTGATGAAAGCCCATTTATGCCGCTATTCGCTCGGAAAGCGGGGAGGCAGAGAAATCAGGGAAAGCCTGAACACAATCAAAACCTTTGACGATGCAATTCAAGCGGCGCGCCGCCTTGCTTAACGACTACGGCGAAAAACCATGAAAGAATCGGAAATGCTTATACCTCGTGTTTTTATTAATCGAGGAACGCGGGGGCACGGAACAATACAACAAAACCTGTATTGCTTTAAGCCCAAAAGAAAACCTTTAACAACTTACGCTCTCATTATTTCATTAGTTGCGAAATATGGGGCGCGGAGCAATAAGAAAAATGCTTAAAAGTTTTATGTCCTCATTGCTTTATTAATTGCGGG
>CAYOYS010000017.1:0-7426 GCA_964408255.1 uncultured Christensenellaceae bacterium
TGACGATAACCGGGATAACCCTTACCGTAACAAGAGCAAATTCTACGGTGTCTTATACGGTCAGTCCCGCGGCGGGAGGTTCGGTCTCCCCTATCAGCACGACATTCACTTCCAACACTGGGTCGGCAACTGTCGCCGCTACTCCTAATAACGGTTATTATTTTTCCCAGTGGGATGACGGCAATACAACCCAATCGAGAACATTTTACGGATACCAAAAGGCAAGCGGCAGCACATGGACTGCGAGCTTTCTCGGTACTACATATAAATACACATATAATCTCAATAACGGAAGCGGTTCTATCGCCGACAGCGGCACCGCTGTTTACGGGAGCGGATCCATAACTGTTACGTCGACAGTTCCGACGCGTACCGGATACAATTTCGGGGGCTGGACTCTTGATATAAATAATAATACTAATATTGTCGCCGCAGGAGGCAACTTCGGGACTACGAACGCCGCGCTCGCCGCTAAAATCGGCGCGGGCAATTCATCCAAAACTATTACGCTATACGCGTTCTGGATTGCGAAATATACCGTCACGCTTCAGCTTGGCGGCGCGACAAGCGGCAGCGCGAGCTTAAGGACGGGTACTACCGTTTACGATACGGCTACCGCGCCCGGCGATCAATCGGCATCCTATTCCAATTTCTATTACGGAACGGTTTATAACGTATTGAGAAGCAGTCTTGCAAAGACGGGATACTTATTCGCTGGATGGTATATAAGCGGCAATGATTCGAATGCAAAATGGGGTACTACTTCTAATCCCTCGGACGCCGTCGCTACCTCGATTCCGGTTGGCGGTACGGGTATCACCTCTGTAAGTTCTGCCTCCGCCGCTTCCAACGCAAGCGCGTACGGTACGACAACTATTTATTTTAAGGATTTTTCGGCGACTGCGGGAACGTCAATTACATTGACAGCCGTTTGGCGTCCCGTCTATTACTACATCCAATATAACAGCAACAAGCCGGCTGCGGCAAGCACCTCGATAACAGGCTCTACCGCAACAAGCTGGCACGCTTACGCCGCTGCAAAAGCGCTGACGTCCAACGGCTACGGGCTAACGGGCTATAACTTCCTCGGATGGACGACCAACAGCGGCTGTACTACGGCGCAGACGACGCTTGCGGGAGCGGGCGGCACCACTTACACTAACGGTCAATCGGTAGTCAATCGGTTAAGCACTCAAGGCTCGACGCTGACGCTTTACGGAGTGTGGCAAGCCAAGACCTTTACGGTCAACTATTATGCATGCTTTGTCGGCACGAGCACGAGCTATACCAATAGTATAACCGCGACATTTGACAGTACGACGATTCTTAGTCCCTATGCCATAACGGGCAATTACAGCGGCACATGGGCGACGTCAAGCGGCGGCACATACTATCAACGTTACGATTATAGCAACTATACATACGCATTCGACGGCTGGCAGACGGGATATAGCACCGTTACCGGCACGAAGTATTCTGCCGGTACCGTAATAGGTTCGACAAGCAGTCCGCTTAATAGCAACGGAACTTCTACCGTCAATCTTTACGCGCTGTGGAAGTACAGGGCATATCGCTACTACGGCTCGGCAAGTTATAACGCTCTCGATATAAGCATAAGGCAATATTCTAGTAGCGTCTATTCGACCTCGATGGCGGCGCCCTCGTCCGCTTATAGCGGATTCACTTTTGCGGGGGCTTATGCTACAAGCTGGTACAACTATTACAACACCGCTTACAATAAATTGTCCTCTACGGCGAGCGGCGCCAACATTACCCTCGCCAACTTAACGGCTCTTGGTTTCAACATAGCTAAGAATCAGACGACCAACGGCAGTATAGTATACCTTTACGGACAGTATTATAGGGAGAATAACGGGAGAATCGGCAATACTCTAACGTATAGTCAAGATATAGCGCGCTCGGGTACTTCTATGTATAGCGGGAACACGACGAACGTGAATTATCTGCCCTCGAACGGCTCTGCAAGCAACGGCAGACCAAAATGGCATGCGAACAGCGGCGACGGCGATTCGAGTGTGTGGGAGTGGAACAGCGCGGAAGGCGGTTGGGGCGTAACGGACTGGGCAAGCTCGGACGTGCGAATCGTCGGGTGGTTACAGATAGAGTTCGACCAAAATGTCCTCAACGCGCTAGCCAACGGCGCGAATATCAGCTTTTATTTCTATTCTATTTCAAAATTCACAGACGGAATCGATGACGAATGTGCGGTTGCCGTAAGTTACCTTAACGTACATAACGACCCGGTCTACACAGACGCCGGCAAGAATAGCAAATGGGCGTCCACTGCCAACTATGCTCATGTGGACCCCGCCGTTGACTTCAACAACGGAGGCGGTACCCAAACAATAGGCAGTCAATCATACAACTCGACATATAAAATCCCCTCGAACGCTACGGGCATACGGCTTGTGTTTTTTATCGTTTGCGACGGCGCGGGCGACGGCGGATGGAGAGATATCAGCTTATCGCTTTATCTTGACGGCAGCAACCATACGTCGGCATTTAGGGTAGTTACAATCAACGGAACGTCCGTCAGCACCCATGCGACGGGCAGCTCAAGCGACCCGAGCGTGGCGGGCGGATACTTGAGCAGTACGATTGTTACTCCTTCGTCAATGCTTTCGGCTTATACCGTAACCGCCACTTCGCATGCGACATTCGAGTTCATGGGGTATTCGACGGTCGCTAGCACGTCATATGCAAGCTATCTCATTCCTACTACCGCGGCAAGCCCCGCCGTGGGTCAAAGAACTTATACTATTAGCGCGGGGCATGATTCGGGAGGGTATTCCTCTACATATCGGGATTATGTTACCAATACGAGCGGTTTTACGACCTATACGGGCGCGAAAACCATATATGCTATATTCGTCTTTAGGGGTTATTATATACAATACGACAGTAACCGACCGACTGCGGCGGGAGGTACTAACGGCGCGGGAGGCAGTGTTACTACCAACCGAGCGGCTAGTACCTCGATAAGCGGGACTACCATAACGAGCACCCACATGGTGGGCACGGCAAGCGCGCTGAGAAGCAACGGCTATTCTTTGACCGGATACACTTTCTTGGGCTGGAGTACGACTAGGAGCACTACGCAGTTATGGAACCGCACCGACGCATCGGGCTATACCTTTACCAATGCGCAGTCTGTCAAAGGCAGTGATTACAGCTGGACGGCGGGAAGTACGGTGACGCTTTATGCGGTGTGGAAAGCCAATATAATAACGGTCACCGCCAATATGAACGGAGGGAGCAATAACGGCTCCCAAACCGCATATTACTGCAGATACGACGACCGCGCCGTATACTCGAATAATACCGGCGCGACATTTGCCAACGGCGGCTCTCCGGGCAATCTCGGGACGGCGTCGATTGACGGATTCAGCTTCCGAGGCTGGGCGACTGCAACCTCGGGCTTCGCGCCCTCTACGGTCGCAGAGACCTCGGGCGCGCTCTCGGGCACGCTCTCGGGCTATACCGCAAGCTCGTATTGGGTGAGAACTTCCGCGACGACTTTTTACGCGCTTTGGGGCTATCAGATAAGGTACTACCGCAATTATTATGAGACGGACGAGGAATACTCGGAATACGGCAGCTTTTATTATAAAGGCTTTACGAACGTAGCGATTCAGACTTATTATACAGCCAATTACGAAAACCCGGTTGCGCCGTTTAACAACTTTGTAAGGACAATGAGCAACGGCGGTACGAGCGGGTATTGGTGGTCGTCCGTTAGGCAGAGAGGTTACCGCACTTATACCGGAACTACTTATGTGAGAAGCACCGCCGCCGTTCCCTCAACCGTCCCCGGATACCTTATAGACGGTTCGGATTATTACTACGCGCTCTACGCGGTATGGCGCGGCATTAACTTGCCCGATACTCCTAGCTCAACTATTCACACCATTACTTATGAGGAGGGCACGGGCAGTAACGGCGGAAAGAACGTACACTGGATTAACAGTGGCAGCCTCGGAGGAACGCATGACAAAGGCGACGAGGTCAACATGCCGGGGAATGCCTCGCTAAGGAATTTTAATGCCGCCTACAATACATCGTACAACGCTATGAGCGATTACAATTATTGGGGAGTATTCAACAAGGAATGTAACGCGGACGAGCTGAAAAGGGCTTCCAACAAGATAGGCGTGGATACCGGCATGTGCGTAATGACCGACCATAGAGTCGGTATGGTATGGATAGACTATCTCATAGGTAGTAATGTCGTTAATGCAATGAATACATACGGCGCCGTGCAAATCAACTTCAATTTTTCTGCAATCGTCACGGGCTCGTCAACGTTCTACCCCTTTATCGCAAAAGGCAGCGCAAGCGACGGTACGCTGTTCGACTTTGTCGGCGATTATGTATATGCCGCGGGATACGGCGGCGACGGAAGTACGGCGGTAAGCGGTAGCTTCTCTCTTATCATCAACTCGGACGTCACCAATATAAGAGTGGGTATGTTGGTCTTTAGAAGCGGCAGCTGGCTGTATCATAACGACGGTTGGTTCACTGCCGCGACACTTAGTTACAGCAAGGTCAACGTAACATTTGCGGGAGCCGGCACAGAGGGAGACCCGTATCTTATCACAAGCCTCACCGACCTCAACTACCTCCGTGATAAGCTTGCCGACGGCATCAACTTTGCGGGTAGTCATTTCCGCCAAGTCGTGGCGAATATCAACGTAGGCAACAACGACAGATTATCCCCCGACACTAACAAATGTTTCCGCGGCATATATGACGGAGGGGGCAACTCCATTACTCTTAGCTTAAGCTCATCTACCGATAACTTTGGCTTATTCGGGTACGCGGGGGCTACTTTTAATAACCTAACAATCAAAGGAAGTGTGTCCGGCAAGGACGGCGTCGGGGCGTTCGTCGGCAATGCGTATTGGGCGAACACCTTTAACAACTGCGTCAATATAGCGGCAGTTACCGCGTCGGGTAAACACGCGGGAGGCTTCGTCGGCAGAACGGAGAGGAACAGTTCTGCGATATCTATCTTTAATTCTCATAACGAAGGCACGATTAAGGCAAATGCCGGTACCGATGAGACCAATGCCGGCGGCTTTATCGGCTATACAAAGGCGCCGGTGACGATTTATTATAGCTATAATACCGGCTCAATAGAGACGCCCGGCGAGAACGTGGGCGGACTTATCGGGCGTATGGACGCGGGAATTAGCGGCAGTGAGATAAAGTACTCTTATAACGCCGGCTATGTCTATGGGGGCGACCATACCGCGGGCGGGTTCATAGGTCTATTCGACGCGGGTACCAACACATTATTGATTGATTACTGCTATGTCACAGGCTGTACTCTTCAGACAGGCGGTCAAGACCAATGGACCGGCAGCGGCAGAGTTGCGGGCTATATTGGCATACCGAATAGCGGTAACAGAATCACCATTAGCAACGGTTATATCTCTAATGTCACGCTTCAGACGGACAATAGAAGCTGCGGCTATATCTCGGCAGGCAGTAGTGTATACGCTGTTTCTTATGTATATGTCTATAATGTGACATCCAATGGCTCAATCTCAGAAGGCTCGTCCGCGACCTCGTCGTCAACTGTGTTGGAGGCTACTTCTATCGGTTATTCGGCGGCATCACTCAACGCCGGCTCTAGGGTCGCAAATACCACGGGTTATGTATTCGTTCCGGGGTATCTGCCTCAGCTTGCATGCTTTGCCATGCGCAATTATTTTGATAACTCGGTCTTTGCGGCGAGTACTACTCCCGCACTTAGCAGCGAATACGGCTACAACGTTGCGCGCTACACGGGCGCTACCGTTACCAATACGGCAGGCAGCTCGGTATCGTATGCCACGGCAACATATTATAATTATTTCAAAATCTCAAAGAGAGCAGACCTTTATATGCTCTCGGCGTACGTCGCGGCGGGCGGCGGCGCTAACCTTGGCGGAAGATATTTTCAGCAGACTGCAAGTATCGCAAATGTAACCACAAGAGGCACTTATAATGAGGTATTGTGGAATTCTAGCAAAAACTTCGAGCCGATAGGCGGACGGTATAGCAACTCGGGGACGGTAACTGCATCTACCTCATACTACTTTACCGGCACTTATGACGGCGGAGGCTATACCATTAACTATATCACCGTCAATACGACGACGGCATACAGCGGTATCTTCGGCTATGCAAAAACCGCTACCATTCAGAACCTAACCGTAGGCGCTAACTGTACCTTTACAAGCACCGCGACGGATATCGGCGCACTTATAGGGTATGCGAGCGGCGTTACGGTAACTAGCGTAACCATTGCCGGAACAAGCAGCAGCACTGTCAATCTTGTCACCGGCACGAATAACGTGGGCGGCATGATAGGCCGCGGCACAAGCTTAACCTTTAACAATACGAGCCGAACGACACGAGCCGTCAACACGGGCACCGGCACCATAAATATTACGGGCAGCGGCACGAAAGTCGGTGGAGTCGTCGGGTATCTTGAGAGCGGCACTTTGACTTTCCATAACTCGACAAGCTATGCAAGCTGTTATATCGCGGTAATTACGGGTAGCTATGACGTGGGCGGTATTGTTGGTTACAACTCGGGTACGATTGTGAACGCGCGGCCGCATACCTTACAAGTAATCACCACGCGGGCATCGGGCAACTCGGGCAACGCCGGCGGGATTGCGGGTACAAATACCGGCACTATCCAAGATACGAAAACCTCAATGGGAGTTCTTGCCGGAAGCTATGTCTACGGCTCGAACAACGCGAACAATATCGGCGGTTATGCAGGTTATAACACCGGTAATGTATATGTCACGGTAGCGCAGTACGGTTATATCGGCAATTCCAAGTCAAGCAACTCGGTGGGCGGCATAGTCGGTTACAACGCAGGCACAATCTATATGCAATCCACGCTCACATTCACAGTATCGGGCGGCACGGTTATCAATAGTTCGGGTAATTACATCGGCGCATTGGCGGGTTACAATACGGGTACTATAAGTCTTGCCGCTCACCAAACTAGCGCGGGTACGGTAACCGGCGGTAGCTATGTGGGTATGCTTGCAGGGTATAATAACGGCGGCACGATTAAGTCGTCAAGTACGACGCGCCGCACATTGACTTCGGGCTCGGGGCTTATAACGGGCGTGTCTTATATCGGCGGTATCGCGGGTTACAACAATAATATCATCCAATATTTTACCGGTTCGGCTTATGTCAACGGCACAGGTAGCAATATCGGCGGTATTGCGGGTATAAACAGCGGCACTATCAACCAAGTGTCGGTCGGGATTAACGTATACGGCACGGGTAGCAATATCGGCGGTATTGCGGGGCAGATGACGGGCGGCACAATTCAGAATGCAACGTTCTCCGGTACCGCTTATTCGACGGGCGGTACCTCGGTCGGCGGTAT
>CAYOYS010000017.1:7526-9839 GCA_964408255.1 uncultured Christensenellaceae bacterium
CGGCGGTATCGTCGGGCAGATATCTTTAGGAACGCTCACCAACGTTACCAACGTTTCCGCTTCGGTCTACGGCGGCAGTTATACCGGCGGCTTTGTCGGCTATATGGGCTCGACAAGCTATTCGGCTAACCCCGGCGCGTGTACTTTCGGCTCCAACCTTATCAATAATGCCACCGTCAACGGCGGCAGTTATACCGGCGGCATTGTGGGCTATCTTGTCAACTGCACAATGACAAGCCGCAACTTGACCAACCTTGCGAATATCACGGGCACTAGCTATGTCGGAGGTATATTCGGCGCTGTTGAGGCTTCGGGTTATGTCGCCAACGCATCGGCAGGTGTTACCGAAATCGGCGCAACATATACCAACGGCGTGTCCAATAACGTCAACGGTATTACAATCACCGGCACAAGCTTTGTCGGCGGACTGTTCGGCGCGCTCGGGGGCACTAGCGCAACATATTATGCGTATGTGAGGTCGTTCACAGGGTATAATTACGGCGCGGTCAATTGCACCGCTTCGGGCAACGCGGGCGGTATCGCGGGCGGTATTGCGGACTTTACCAACTTCGGCTCCACAAGCCAATCCACCTTAACCAAAGTCTACAACTATGGTAACGTGACTTGTCACAGTCGTTCGGGCGGTGTTTTTGGACGCGTTCAAGGCCGTATACAAGGCACGGCGACCTCGGGTTATACCAATAAAAATACCATACTCCATAACGAAGGCAACGTCAGCAACGGCACGGGAGAAGGCTATGCGGGCGGCGGCGTTATCGGAATGCTCACTTCCGGTCAAGCAATCAACGGCGTATCTACCAATACTTGGCAAGGTATATCCTACGTTACGATGACCAATTCGGGCGCGGTTTACTTTGCGGGGGACAACTATATCGGGGGTATTATAGGATATTTCAATACGCTAGGAAGCGGAGTGTTCCAATACAACCATATGGTCAATACCGGTGTGGTTACCGGCGCGGCATATACGGGCGGCATTTACGGTAACAACGCGGTCAGCTTGAGCGCTAAGTACGGCAACTACGCCTATCACCTCGGCTCGATAAGCTCTACGGGCGCTTGGGGCGCCGTTTCGGGAAGCGCTAGCGCAAGCGTCGCTACTGCGACGACATACGGCTCCTATGCGCTCGGCATCGTAACGCGCGCCGAGATTGCCTCCGGCACTTTCCAATACGGAGCAAACTACGGCAACTATTATCTGCTCGGCGGCTACTTCAACGGCACTTCTTACGCGAACGGCGCTACCGGCGGCACGATTACGCTTACTTCGACATTGGGCGCGACCTTTATAACCGTCGCCGAATCGGGAGAGCTTGCAACATCATCTTCTACCGCCGCTATTACATTTAGCTTTACCGCCGCCGGCGGCTATTATATCGAGCCTTTGAAAATCGTGAATAATAACCCCACAACCAAGGTGGCGACCGGTCTTACTCCCGCGAATTATACCGCGCTCAATACGAATACCAACTATAATACTAGCGTCATTACCTCCGTATCCATTGGATTGTCAAGCAAGTACGCCACGAACGTGCGTCTGTCTTTCAACAAAATCGACATAGATAGTCAATCGGTCTATTACAACGCGCAACAGCAAGGACTTAGCGAAAGTTCCAACCTCAACGGCGCGTTGGCTTTTGAGAATAATATATCCCTAAGACTCCATGTTACATACGGCGGCACGACGTTTGGGGGAACGACCTACGGTATATGGTACGATGCGAACGGCAATTTGCAAGGGAATAGCGAAGAATCCAAGATTCGTCCCACTCAAGCGGGAGAATATTCCGTTTATATTAGCGTTTATTGGATGGATAAGGATGTTGCTGTTCCAAGCAACGATAAGCGTATAGGTCATAAAAAAATCACCTTTACAATCAATAAGGCGGTTGCTTCCGGAATGTACTTCCTCGACTCTGAGCGTACCTATGTCGGAACGCCTTATTACCTCTTGTTGAGAGGGGTGTATACGGGCGACGCGGCATCTACAACGGGCTACAATAGCAATATCGCCGTTTATCCGTTCAACCCGTCGACAGGTTCAACGGGTTCGGCAAGCGATACTATTCCGCTGTCTTATTCGCCTTCGGGCGGACATACCGACGTCAACGCGACGTCAAGAGCGGCGAACGGTCAAGTCGTGTACAGCCCTTGGACGGTCGATGTAACACTCAGCAACTCACAGGCGAACTATTTTGGCATGGTGGTCTATCGAGTCGTAGACGGCAGCGGCAACGTGACACTTGCCGACATCGTATGGTGGACGGGAACGACATATACCTCGGTGACGGT
>CAYOYS010000017.1:9939-18521 GCA_964408255.1 uncultured Christensenellaceae bacterium
TTCAGGTACGAATATCGCCAATTTTGGAGCGGCGAATTGGACAACTTGGACGTCGACTCCGACAGGCAATACCTCAAGCACTTCGCTTGGCGCAAAGGGTTATTTGACGATTAAGCCCAAGGACTTGACAGTCAGCTGGACGGTCGCGGGGGGCAACGGCAAGACCGAATCGGGCAATACCGCGGTTACCTATTTTAACAACGCTCCCGTTACCCTCACCTTGACGCTCGCCAACGCTTATTCGGGCGATAAAACCAATCTTACATTAGGATATTACTACACGATATACAGCGATTATAGCGGCGATACGCTTACCACCATAGAACAAGCGCAGACGGCGGGCGCGTTGGCGTTTAATGCCGGCGCTTCTCAGGTTACCGGTACGAATTATAAGATAATCACGAACGGCAATAACGGAACGCCTACGGTAAAGGCTGAGCGTACCAATCGCGGCGGCGCCAAGTTGCGCATTAATACTTCCAAGGGGTCGGGCTCATACACGCTCAACGATACTACGTTCGCCGTGTACGGCACAAAATCTAAGAATTATAATATTTCCGCGACATACAGCGAATTCAATTTGATTATCAAGCAAGCGTCGCTTCACGTAGATTGGTACGTGGGCACGGGAACCGCTTATCCCGCCTACGGCGGCTTGACTAACGGCGTACCGTACTTTGCGAATTTGACTATGATTACGCCTACCCTTTCAGGTACCGTCAACGAAATGACGTTCTGTGCCAAAAGATTCTATATTACGCCGGTCGTCAGCGTGGACTACGGCGGCTCAATAGAATATTTTGAATACCGCGCAGACCCCAACGGCTACGGGACGAAATATACCGTAATCAGCGGCACGGTAGGTAGTAATACCGGAAGTGACGCAAGGGGTTATTGTGTGTACTATGACGTTGCATTTGCCTCGGCAAGTACGATAACCGTTACGGCGGTCGGCTCATCGTGGGATAACTATCAATGTAATGACGGCTCGACGACCTTCCAATGGCGTATCAACAAAAGAGCGGTCGATATCACTTGGGCGGCATACAATACCGCGACCGTGACCCCCGCCAACGTCCTTGCCAACTCAAGCGGCGCATCGGTTATATACGACGGCAACAACCACGGATTCAGCGTGACTCCTACCGCCGCTTCGACGGCAACGGGCGCGTATGGAGAGAAAGGCTGGGTATCGTCATCAAGTACAGAATCCTTTGTTTTGGTTGCCGACGCTACGGCGAACACCGCATACAAAGCATCGGGCAGACCGATACATTTTTACTCTAAGAACAATGGTACATACACGGTCAAGGTCGGCGCGGCGCCCGGCGGCACGGTAACTTGCGTAGCGGGTACCGTTAACGCGGCGGATAACTTTACTATCAACAACAGCACAAGCCGAAACTTTACTATATCCAAACGCAGCGTCGGTAATGTGACTTGGAAGCTTGACGGCGGCAGCACGTTTACCAAACCTTACGACGCGTCGGGTCACAATATCACTATCTCGTTTTCGAATATCGTGTCGGGCGAGACGCTCACGCTTGTCAAGACCGGCACATGGACCGCAACGAACGTGAGCAGCTATTCGGCAAGCGTTACCGGACTTGCATCTACCGGCGCGGATATCAACTATGAATGGATGGATGCCGGCGGTTATGCACTCGGCACACAGACAAGAAGTTGGTCGATTACGGTCAGGACTTTGACGATATCCGTCGCGCTCTATTCGCCGACTTTGGTATACTCGGGCGCAAGTCAGAACTGTATGACCGTATCAATAAGCGGTATTCAGGGCGGCGACGTCATACCGATATCGGCAACGGGCGCAACGCTATCGCGTACCTCGTATTCCGCGGCGAGCAATAGCGGATATTTGACGGCGATTAATGCCGGCACGTATAACGTAACGATTACCAAAACCTTATCGGGGAATAACGCGACCAACTATACTTGGAGCGACGGTTCGGGAACGACAAGTACGAGCTTTACAATAGGCAGAAAGAGCCTTACGTTGGTAAATACCAATCCCGGAGGTTCAATATATAGTCCCTCGACAACGCGCACCGGCGCAATGCAGATTAACGGAATTATAAGCTCGGGCAATATAACGGCGGCATGGAGCGCGGCGGGAGCGTTATCCGGCAGCGGTACGACTTATACGAGAACGGTTACATTGACCATAACGGGCAATGCCGCAGCAGGCGGACAAACGGACACCTTTACCGTGACCTTTACCTATAATCCCAATAGGTCGGGCTATGCGGGTGACGCGCTTTCGGCAATCGTCAACCCCACATCGAGCTCTACCGGCGTCTCCTCCGCGAAAGTCAGTTTAGCGGGCAGCGACGCGGGCAAATATACTATAACCGCCGCCAACGGCACACTCAAAAACTTTGAAATTACTACGGCTACCAAGACCTTCAATTGGACGATAAGCAAAGCGACACAGGCGCTTACTTGGAGCGTTACAGACGGCGGCAGCCCGACCGTTTGCACTTATTATACCAAAGTCTATAACGGCGCGAATGTCGCGGTAGCGGCATCGGCTACCGTCAACGGCGCAAGCGTAACGGTAAAATATAATGTTTCGGGAGCGGCGACCGCAACGGGAGTAAGCTCGGTAAGCTATAAAAATGCGGGAGTTTATTATATAACCGCAGTGCCGTCAGACGGCTCCGGATGGTTCGGCGCGGGGGCAGAATCCAACAACTACGATATTAGCGGAGCGGATACCTTCGATTTGACTATCAATAAAAAGACCTTGGCAATCACTTGGTCGGCTTATAACACAACAACTTATACACCTGCCCAGACGCTTGCCAATAGCAATAACGCTACCGTAATATACGACCGCAATGTACACGGCTTCGACGGCACACTAACCGTTGCCGCCTCCGGAACATACTCGAGTACGGACAACAAGATAGTATATGGGGACACCGTAACAATCAGCGGCTCGGGCACGGCAAGCCGCGCGGCGATTAACGACGGCAGAGGTATAAGATACTCGGCGACTAACGTGAATACGGCGAGCGTATCCAATTATACATGTACCGTAAGCGCGACGCTTGCGGGCGCCGCTTCCGGCAACTATCAGCTGACTTCGGTTACTCGTAACTTCAAGATAATCCCCAAGCAAGTTACCTCGGCATGGACAATGAGCGACGGAACGACGTCGAACACGACAACGTTCTCCGAGATTTACAACAGAAAGCAATGGGATATGACGATAGCAATATCCGGCATGTTCGACAGCGATACCGCAACTCCCACATACGGCGGCAATAACTATGCTACCAATGCCGGAAGCTATAACGTAAGCGCAACAATCACCTTCCGCAAGGCAGGAACGCAGGTCTATAACTACACTTTGTCCGCTACTGCCGGAGTATACAGCGCGGCAGTCGCGGTACAGCCTTGGGAGATTACTCCGAAGCCGCTCTCAAGCGTGACTTGGTATCTTGACGGCAGCAGCGCCACCTTTACCAAGGTTTATGACGGCAATAATCATACGATTACGGCAACCGCCGTAGGCGTCATCTCGGGCGATACCGTCAACTTTACGCAGACGGGTACTTGGGTCGCCAAAAACGCGACTTCTTACGAGGCAAAAATAACCGGAATAACTAACTCGAACTATTCGTGGAATCCGCCCGGCGATGTTAAGCGGGCATGGTCGATTACTAAGGCGCAGCTTGCAATAACATGGGGCGGAACGGCTTCCGCGACTTATTCCAAGACGGCGGTTAGCAGAACGGCGCAGATTGCGGGAATCGTAGTAGGCGAGGACTTGAAGTTCGGGCTAACAACAAGCGGCTCACCGACAATAACACCCACAGTATCAAGCGGCAAGGTAACCTTAACCGGCGCGGCAACCGCTCCGAAAATCACTATGAGCGGGACTAATGCCGGCACATATTCGATGACAATCGGCGGAGCTATCGAATCGGGAACGACGGGTAGTGCTACGAACTACGAGTTCGCGGCTTCGCAGACGTACACGGGCAGTCTTGTCATATCGCCTCGAGCGATTACCGTAACATGGTATCAGATACTTTCGGGTACGGTTCAAGGCACCGCGTATACCGCTAACGGCAGTACCTTTATAAATACTTACGACGGCACTTATTACGGCTATAAGATTACGGCAAGCAATATCGTATCCGGCGACACGATTACCGTCAACATAACGCATGCCGGCGCAAGCGACAATATCGCGGTCACGTCCGGCACAAGCGGAAGCAAAGAATATAAAAAGAAAGACGCAAGCACAAGCGCATATTCGTTGGTTGTTTCCGCATCCTTGAGCGGTAGCAGCAGCGCGAACTACTCTATTTCCGCCGCGAGCAAAACATACACAATCAATAAGAAAACATTGAGCGTTTCGTGGGAAGCGTTCAAGGATAATTATTACAGCTACAACACGACCAATCAAGGCGGCAATCCGGAAGCGGGCGACGGCACTTCGAGCGCGCCGTATATCTTCTATTACAGCGGCTACGATACGGGAGTTATGGCGACTATTACGGGCTTTGTCTCGGGAGAGAGCGCCGCGCTTACCTTCTCCAACTTGACCGCCGCCGCATCAAGATATTATACGTACGGCGACTATGCTACAAGCAACATTACTCAGACCGTCGGCGAGGGCGGCAAAATTCTTGCGTGTGCCAACGGCTATAACGCGACGGAGCGCGGGCTTTCGCTTACCACTTCCGACACAAACTATACGCTTAGCGTTAGTCCGTGCTATTACAAGGTCGAGTATAGACCCGTTGTCATCACGTTTAGCGAAAAATACAATACAAGAACGGGTAGCTATGTCTATACCTATGACGGCACCGCTCAAGGATTGAACTTCAAATCTACCAATATCTATGCGAGTATTTCTTATTCGTATTCTATCTCAGGCTCGGCGACAGTTACAGACTCGGTCACATTAACGACCGCGACCGATACCACCGGACTTGATTTGAAGTATATCAACGCCGGAACGTATACGGTAAAAGTCACCGCGCTTGGCAACTCTAACTATAAGCTAGCAAGCAATGTTAGCAACGGTACCTTTACCGTGCTTTCCGGAGCATCGTTGCCCGAGCAATCTTTCACTATCAATAAAAAGACGATATCAGTCAATTGGGCGGCATATAATACCTCGACATACAGCCCCAATACGGTACTTGCCGTGGCAAGCGGTTCAAGCGTTAAGTATGACGGCAATAACCACGGCTATACGATTACCCACAGCGGTATTCTCGCCGCCGATTCTTCGGTTACGATAACGAGAAATATATCGGGCGGCACGGTGTCCGGCAACAACGTATATGCAGTCAACCAAGGCGCGTACTCCGCAACCGTATCTTTGGGCGGCACTTGCGCGGGAGGCGCGACCGCCGCTACGAACTATTCGATGAGCGGAGCGGGTGCGCGTAGCTTTACGATAACCGCGCGTACCTTAACTATTAGTTGGGGAAGCCAAACGGGCGGCACGGCGGACGGAACATCAAAAGCCAACGGTTATTCGGTGGTCTATGACGCTGTCGCGCACGGTTGGATAGCGACTGTGGGCGGCGACGGTTTGGCAGGCTCGGATGCGAGTAGGATAAGCGCGACCTTTAGCGACGGCGCGGCGCCCTCGCTTGTCGCTAATAAATATGTGTTCACCGCGACCAACGCTAAGACGGGCGGCGCGTACTCCGGTACGGTAAGCTTTAATAACACCAATAATAACTATACCGTTTCCGGAACCGGCTCAAGAAGTTGGAATATTACGCAACGACCAGTATCCTTGACTTGGGCGGCGTATAACTCTACGGGCTCGGCGCTTGCGCTTGCCGGTAGCGGTACCGATGACGGCTCGATTGTATACGACAGCTACCGCCACGGCTATACGATTACCTTGACCGCGCCGGGCACGGGTACGGGTGTCGTTGGCGGAGAATCGGTGACAATAGTCAGAAGTATTACTAACAGCGGCACAGTATCAGGCAATAATGTGTACGCTTCCAAGACTGCGTCTTACACAGCAAGCGCCGCGCTAAGCGCAGCGGATACCAACTATATTTTGAGCGGAGTCGCAAGCCGTTCCTTCGCGATTGTAGCAAAAACGCTTACGATTACTTGGTATAAGTACATCAGCGGCGCGAAGGGAAGCTCGATAACCGCGAGTTCGTACGCTCAAAGCTATAACGGCGCCGCTAACGGCTATCATGTGGAAATTAGCGGTCTGCTTTCCGCGGATACAGGCTTGTTGTCAAGGTCCGCCGACGGAATCAGCGCTCCCGCGCTTGCGGGCACGAGCGGCGCGTATACATATACCTTTGCGGCAACGAATGTCAGACGCAGCGGTACTTCGGTAATAGCCTACGGCGCTACCGTAGAATTTACCAACACCGACGGCAATTACACGCTTTCAACCGTTTCGACTACAAAATCATGGACAATTAATCCGATTAATTTGGCGTTGAGCTGGGCGGCATATAACACTTCGACATATACCCCCGCCAATACGTTAGCCGGTACAAGTGGCTCAAGCGTAGTTTATGATAAAAATAACCACGGTTTCACCGCAAGTATTCCGACTGCAAGCATTATTTCGGGCGACATCGTAACGATTGCCGCTTCGGGAACCGCAACTCGGAGCGCAAGCAGCGGCACAAGCATCAACTTCTACGCGAATCAAGTCGGAAGCGGCTATACCGCGATAATCAGCAGCACGTTGGGCGGCGCGGCTTCGGTCAATTATAACCTTACCGACTCAGGCGGTACAATCCTTACATCCAATCAGACATATAACTTCTCGATAACGGGCAAGCCGATTACGCTCACATGGAAGAGCCATACGGGCGGTACTGCGGACGCTTCGCAAAAAGCCAACGGTTATAGTGTCGCGTATGACGCGGCTACTCACGGTTGGCTAGCGTCTATCAGCGGTATCGTAAGCGGCGACACCGTAACTATTACCAACGCGACAAGCACCTCAACGGTTACCGGCAGCGGCACTACCGCAATCACTTTCTCCGCAACGAATTACAACGCTTCGGCATATACCGCCGTGGTCAATTATGGTTTGAGCGGAGCGTCTTCCGGCAACTATATACTTACCGCAGACGGCAGTACCCCGTTAACCGTCAATCAGTCGCGTACCTTCAGTATCACAAAAAGAGTGGTGTCGTTGACTTGGAAACAGATATTAGCGGGCGTCACGCAAGCCTCCGCATACGCGGGCTCCGCGTACTCCGTGACATATGACGGCACAGCGTACGGTTACGCTTTGACCGCGGGCAATATCATTTCCGGAGAGAAGGTGACCGTCGGCGTGACTCATGACGGCGTGGCTTCCAATATCGTTATTACCGCAGCGACCTCGGGAACGGTCAATTATACCAACATTAACGCTCAGGCGGCGCGCTCGGTAACGGTATCCGCAACGTTAAGCGGCGCAAATTCTGCGAATTACGCGATTACGGGAGCGACAAAAACATATACAATTAACAAAAAGACGATAACGGTAACTTGGGCGGCATATAATACCTCGGTTTATTCCCCTGCCAATGTGTTGGCGGCGGCGACCGGCTCATCCGTTACTTATGACGGCAATAACCACGGCTATACGATAACATATTCCGGAATAGTTGCGGCGGATAGCGCAATATCTGTTTCAAGGTCGATTACCAACGACGGCGTAGTCAGCGGCAACAATGTTTACGCGAGCGATGCCGGAAGCTTCACGGCGTCAGTCAGCATGAGCGGAAATTGCGCGAGCGGCGCAAGCGCCTCGACCAACTATTCTTTCAGTGACGCTTCCCGCTCCTTCACTATCAATAAAGCGGAAATATCAATAACTTGGGCGGCAACGAACGGAGTCGGCGCAACCAGCACACTTTCTTCCAATAACCAAAGTATCGTTTATGATTCCGTATCCCATGGCTGGATTGCGACCGTTACCGGACTTTCGAGCAAGGATACGGCGACATTAGCAAGAAGCTTCACAGGCGGCACCGCCCCCGCGCTATCCGGTAGCGGACCTTATACCTATACATTTAATGCCGTCAATGTCCGTATAGTCAGCGGTTTGGTTACTGCATATTCCGTTTCTGTCACGTTCTCCAATAACGGCAACTATACCTTAGCATCGGGTACTACGGCGACAAGTACGCGCGGTTGGACGATTACACAGGCCCCCATTACACCTAATTGGAGCGCTTATAACGCATCGGGTACCGCGTTCTCCCTTGCGGGAACGGGTACTAACGACGGAAGTATTACCTATGACGGCATCAATCACGGTTATACGATAACCTACAGCGGTCTTAAAGGCTCCGATACAGTAACATTTACGAGAAGTATGTCGGGCGGCACTGTCAGCGGCAATAATGTTTATGCCAAGAACGCAGGCTCTTATTCGGCAAGCGTGAGCTTAGGCGGAAATGATACCAATTATGTTTTAAGCGGAGTTACAAGCCGTAACTTTACAATCGCAACCAAGACGGTTTCCATTGTATGGGCGGCAACGAATGGTGTCGGCGCAACTAGCATACTATCATCGAGCGGTCAAAGCATTACTTATGACGGCGTCTCTC
>CAYOYS010000018.1:0-13698 GCA_964408255.1 uncultured Christensenellaceae bacterium
GAATCTTTTAACGCGAACTACTCTCGGCTTTTCGCTTAATCACCTATTTTAGTTATACTCTTACTCACTTTTAAGGCATTGAGAATATCGGCTTGCATATCTATTGTCGCGGCTCTTGCCGCGGCACCGACTGATAAACCCTCATATGGCTTACTCTTGTACGCGCATATAATTCCTCTTGAGGAGTTGACAATCGCGCCTAAACCCTTACTGTCAAAACAGACCGCAAGGTCCTCTGCCTTGCCGCCTTGCGCGCCGTAGCCGGGCACAAGGAATAGGGTATTCGGGAACTCATTCCTCAGCTTTTGCGCTTGTTCTTTGTGTGTTGCGCCGACTACCGCACCAACTGCGCTGTAGCCATACTCGCCGATATATGCCTTGCCCCAGACTTCCGCCAATGCTCCGACTGCCATATACAACGGCTCGCCGGTAGATAGAATAAGGTCTTGCAACTCACCGCTTGAAGGGTTGGAGGTCTTAACAAGCACAAAGATACCCTTGCCGAAATTTTGCACATTCCTTAAAAACGGCTCTATTCCGTCCGTACCAAGATAGGGATTAACAGTAAGATAATCGGAAGGGAAAGCGGCTAAAGACGCGCCTTTAAGCGCGGTTTTGCCAAGGTATGCGTCGCTGTAACAGCTTGCGGTCGAGCCGATGTCGTTGCGCTTTGCGTCGCTTATTACGATAAGCCCCTTGCTTTTGGCGTACAATAAAGTACGGTAAAACGCGCTAAGCCCCGCAACGCCGTACATCTCGTAATAGGCTATCTGAACTTTGACGGCGGGAACAATGTCAAAAACAGCATCGATGATTTCTTTGTTGAACGCAAAAAGCGACTGCGCCGCTTGCTCAAAATCCTTGGCGAAGTCCTCCTTTTCGGGAAGATAGGAAAGCGCAGGGTCAAGCCCGACAACCGAAGGGTTTTGCGTAGCTATAATTCGCGCTATCAACTTATCAACCATTATCGTTCCTCGAATAAACTATTCTGCCGTCCAATACCGTCATAACGACTTCGCCCCAAAGCCTCATGCCGTTAAACGGGGTATTCTTGCCCTTAGACGCAAAAGCTGAACTGTCAACAACCCATTCCTTATCGGGGTCGCACACGGTAAAGTCCGCTCTTGCCCCCTCGGTGAGGTCTCCGCCCTCCACGTTGAGAAGATGCGCAGGATTCGCGCTCATAAGCCGTGAAAGCGCGGGTAAACTCAGTCCGTTTTCCTTTACCAGCTTGGTATAGGACAGCGCAAATGAGGTCTCAAGCCCGCTTATGCCGAATGCGGCAAGGGCGTATTCAACATTTTTTTCGTCGTTATGGTGAGGTGCGTGGTCGCTTGCAATAGCGTCTATCGTGCCGTCTTTTAAGCCCTCGATAATCGCCTCGACATCCGAAGCCTCTCTTAAAGGCGGATTGACCTTGGTCGCCGAATCGTAGCTCAATATCAGTTCGTCCGTTGCGCTGAAATAATGCGGACAAGTCTCCGCAGTCACCATAACACCCCGTCGCTTCGCTTCGCGCACAAGGCTAACGCTACCCTTAGTCGAGATATGGCAAAGATGAACGCGCCGCTTAAATGTCTCGGCAAGCATGATATCACGCGCAACCATTATTTCTTCCGCGGCTCTTGTTATCCCCTTCAACCCCGCAAGAGAGGAATGATAGCCCTCGTTGACAAAACCGCCGTCCGAAAGACCTTTATCCTCGCAATGCGAAAGCACTGCAAGTCCAAAATCTCCCGCGTATTCCATTACGAGCCGCATCATTCTCGCGTCCCAAACAGGCTGTCCATCGTCACTCACCGCAACGATTCCCGCCTGCTTCATCTTGCCGATTTCCGCAAGTCTTTCTCCTTTTTCGTCCTTGGTCGCCGCGCCGATTACAAGTACTCGGCACAGTCCGACTTCGGCAGCGCGCTTAAGAATGAAACCTACAACCGCCGCATTATCACATATGGGGTCAGTATTCGGCATACACGCAATCTGTGTGAAGCCACCTTTGACCGCCGCGCGACACCCCGAAGCTATATCCTCTTTGTATTCAAAGCCGGGCTCTCTTAAATGCACATGCATATCTATCAAGCCCGGAAATATTAGTTTGCCCGCCGCGTCTACTACATTCGGCGCAGTCAAATCATTGCCGATTTTTGCAATTTTGCCATTCTCAATTACCATATCGCAATCGACGCAGCCTCTATCGGTAACAAGTGTTCCGTTCTTTACAACGTAAGCGCCCATATTCACCTCTTATTTCTTGGTCAAAAGCGATAGTATCGCCATTCTTACCGCAACTCCGCTAAGGACTTGTTCCTCTATGAAACTGTTATCCGCGTCTATTACCGCCGAGCTTAGCTCTACGCCGCGGTTGACCGGCCCCGGATGCATAATCATCGCATTAGGTTTTGCCAATGCCATTTCACGCTCGCCTACGCCGAAAAACTGATTGTACTCCGCCATGCTCGGGAACAATCCGCTATGCTGTCTTTCGAGCTGTATCCTTAGTCCCATAACAACATCCGCATCCTTAAGCGCGTCTTCGCGGTTTTTTGCACGTATGCCGCCGAGTCGCTCCACCTCATCAAGCATCATGGTAGCGGGTGAGTAAAGAACCACATCCGCGCCGAGCTTGGTCAGCCCGAATATGTTGCTTTTTGCCACTCGCGAATGTTTGATATCGCCGAGTATCGCGACTTTTAGCCCCTTGAAGTCCCCGTAACGCTCCTTAATCGTATGCATATCTAGAAGCGCTTGAGTAGGATGCTCGTTGGTGCCGTCGCCCGCATTGATTACATGCGCCTTGACGTTTTTGGCGAGCAAAGCCGGCGCGCCGCTCATGGGATGCCGAATAATGATTACATCGGATTGCATCGCGTCTAGCGTCTTACCCGTATCGATAAGTGACTCGCCCTTTGCGACCGAGCTTACCTGAACATTGATATTGACGGCTACCGCCGACATATATTTTGAAGCGAGCTCAAAGGACACTCTTGTGCGTGTCGAGTTCTCATAAAACAGCGTAATTACCGACTTGCCTTGCAAGTTCGGCAACTTTTTCACGCCCTGTTTCAAAAGGTTCTTCATGTGCCCCACAACGGACAATATTCTTTCGATTTCCTCTTTGGGCGTCTCCCTTAAACCTAATAAATCCTTATTCATACCATTCCTCGACTGCCGTATTCTGCCCCGCGGCAAGCTTCGGGACTACCTGATGAGCCCGCTTATCAAGCTTTCTTATCGGGCTTGATGATTGTAACGCAATCTTTGCCGTCATGCTCTTTTAGAGATACAGAGACCTTTTCCTCGCTTGAGGTGGGTATATATTTGCCCATATAGTCCGCCGCTATCGGCAATTCGCGGTGACCGCGGTCGATAAGCACTGCAAGTCTGATTTTTTGAGGTCTGCCGTAGTCCATAATAGTCTCGATAGCGGCGCGAATCGTCCTGCCCGTATATAAAACATCGTCGACGAGCAATATCGTCTTGCCGTCGACATCAAAAGGAATATCCGAATGTTTTATCTCAGGAAGCTCCAAATTGAAGCCCAAATCGTCCCTGTGAAAGGTAATATCGAGTACACCTCGCGGGAGAACACAGTTCTCATTCTGCTCGATATATTCAGCTATGCGCTCGGCGAGGTAAATGCCCCGCGTCCGTATCCCGATTACACAAAGATTGTCTGTGCCGTTATTTTTCTCGAGGATATCATTGGCCATTCTGACTATCGTTCTTTTGATGATTGCTTCATCCATTATCACTGTTTTTAAGCTCATATCTTCCTTACTTGCTTCAAAAAAGCCGCCTTTATTATGTACATCGCTACGCATAAAGACAGCCGTTTGATATTATCGCTCTAACCAATCTTGCCGGTAACATTATGTACACAGTTTAAGATTGTTTATAAAAGTATATCACAACGCAAGACTTTAGTAAAGTGCTTGCCGCACATTCTTTTTAGGCTAAAAAATGAAAAATAAATTGTGGTGTCTATTCTTACATTTTTGTTATCATATCTGCTCTTTTATGTTATTGCGTCTGCTCTTATGCGCTATGCCTATTCCGTTGTGTTGCGCATGTTCTTTATGTGCCATGTCTAATCTTGTGTGTTGTCGTGCTTGTTCTTTATGTGTCATATCTGCCTATTGTGGCCTACTAACACAATCTTGCCAACAACCGCACTAACCTTTCTACAACTTTTAAGGGTGAGCGCTCGTTGCCGCGCCGTCCTTAATGACATTGACATTAAAAGCGTGAGCAACGCGATGCGAGCAACGCGATTTACCGAAAATATTTTACTCCGTTACTGAAAATATCCATGTTAAAGTTCCCTTCAATGTTGCGGTAAAGCCCACTTTGCCATCTTTCGGCGTGTCCCATTTTGCCAAAAATTCTGCCGTTGGGAGAAAGTATTCCTTCTACGGCAAGCATTGAGCCGTTGGGATTCCATGGGTATTGCATGGTAGCGTTGCCCGAGCAATCGGCATATTGTGTCGCAATCTGACCATTCTTGACAAGTATCTTGATATCCTCGTTAGAG
Source organism: uncultured Christensenellaceae bacterium (assembly GCA_964408255.1). Taxonomy (GTDB): domain Bacteria; phylum Bacillota; class Clostridia; order Christensenellales; family CAG-1252; genus SACC01. The sequence continues at coordinate 4,532 of CAYOYS010000018.1, forward strand.
GCGACGAATCTGCCCTCTCCGTTGCTTACCGGCATAGTGAATATATCACCCGTTTTGAAGCTTGACAGCCATGGCGAATTATTGCTTGCAACCCTAACTCTACAAAACGAGGATACATGGCGCGCGATGCGGTTGAGGGTAAGCGTAGGACTGTTTTTGCCTTGCTCGGCAATTTTGCCATAGGGCAGCAAGCCGAGCTTAATAAGCGCTTGAAAACCGTTGCAGATTCCAAGAATCAGTCCGCCACGCGCCAATAGCTCGTCCACGCTCTTGGCAATATTCGGACTGCGAAACGCGGTCGCTATAAACTTGCCGCTGCCGTCCGGCTCGTCGCCCGCCGAGAAGCCGCCCGGAAACATTAGAATCTGAGCGCGTCCGATACGGCGCTTCAACTCGTTCATCGTATCTTCAATATCTTTTGCGCCGATATTTTTTATTACAAAGCTTTCGACCTTAGCGCCCGCTTTCAAGAACGCCTTTCCGGTGTCGAATTCGCAGTTGGTGCCCGGGAATATCGGCATGAACACAGTAGGCGCCGCGAACCGCTCTCCCTTGAATACGACGTTCGTATTAAAGCTGAGGTTCTTCGCTTCTCCAACGGTGTCGATACGGCTCTTAAATACCGGCTCAAGCGTAGAGACAAACGCCTCGACAAGCGCATCAACCTCTATACTGAAGTCATTAGCGGTCAGCTTGCTTGATGCGTTAAGCTCGCCTCTGTACTCTGCATAATCGTTCTCTATCCGTTCTTTGGTGATGAGTATTATGTCGCCGTTAGCGGGCATATAGTCCTTGGCAGAGATGCCGTTAAGCCAAGCCCCCGCAAAGTTGCCCGCCAAACACTTTGCGAGAGTCACCAAAAAGCTGCTTTCGCAAACCGCCGAATTGATTGCCTTACCGCTCTCAATCAGCGCGGCTATTGAGGAATACATATCTCTCAATTTATCATAAATAGGTCTTGAATAGCTGTCCTTTGGCACCGCAAAACGATAGATGTAGCCTTGTGTCTTGAAAGCGTTCGTCAATATCTTTTCGTCATGAGCAATACCCATTGCAAACGCAATAAGCGTCGGGGGAACGTCCAACTCCTCGAACGAGCCGCTCATAGAGTCCTTGCCTCCGATTGCGGGAAGATATAGGTTGCTTTCGGCATCGTATGCGCCGAGTAACGCCGCAAGCGGCTCTCCCCAACGCTCGGGCTCACGATTGAGTTTTTTGAAATATTCTTGCAATGTAAGTCTTATCGAGGAATAATCCACACCCGCCGCGACTAGCTTGCTTGTCGCTACCACTATCGAGTAAATCGCGCCGATAAACGGCGACGCGCTCATCAAATACGGGTCGATTCCGTAAGAGGAACAAGTTACGGTATGAGTAAAGCCCGAAACGGGCGGCTTGCTCGCCATAAAGCCCGCGGGCGTCAACTGATGCTTGCCGCCGAAAGGCAGTACCACGGTCGCTGCCCCGACTGTCGAGTCGAATGCCTCGCCCGCTCCCTTTTGAGAGCAGTTGACAAGCTTTTGCAATTCGAGCTTAAGCGCCGAAGCATAATCGCCGCGCGCTACAAGTTCTTGAGTGGCGGAATCGAGGGTATCAAAATAGCTTGTGCCGTTATCGGTTACTTGAACCGCTTGACGCTGTTTGACCCCGTTTGTGTCAAGGAACGCCCGCTCTATATCCACAATCAGTTCGTCTTTATAGAACATTCTTAGTCTTTCCGAATCGGTAACGTCCGCGATTGCGACTGCTTTAAGATTTTCTTCATACGCAAGCGCAATGAAGCGTTCGGCATCTTTCTTGCTGACTACCGCCGCCATTCTTTCTTGTGATTCGCTGATTGCAAGCTCGGTTGCTGTAAGTCCCTCGTATTTGACGTTGATACGCTCAAGGAAAATGTCAAGTCCCGCGGCAAGCTCTCCTATCGCGACCGAGACGCCGCCCGCGCCAAAGTCGTTGCAGCGGATTATAAGCCGTGCCGCCTTAGCGTTGCGGAAAAGTCTTTGGAGTTTGCGCTCCTCGGGCGCGTTGCCCTTTTGAACCTCGGCGCCGCATAGGTCTACCGAGCTGACAGTATGCGCCTTGCTGCTGCCGGTAGCGCCTCCGCAGCCGTCGCGGCCCGTGTCGCCGCCGACAAGTATTACGGTGTCGCCCACCTTGGGACAGCGTCTAACGACGTTCGCTTTGGGCGCGCCGCCAATAACATAGCCCGCCTCAAGCCGCTTCGCCTTATAGCCCTCATGATACAACTCATGGACAATGCCCGTTGCCAAGCCTACTTGATTGCCGTAGCTTGAAAAGCCCGCGAGCGCAGTAGTAGTGAGAGTGCGTTGCGGCAGCTTACCTTCGATTGTCGCCGAATACGGCTCAAGAGGATTCGCCGCTCCCGTTATTCTCATTCCTTGATAGACATAAGCTCTGCCGCTTAGCGGGTCGCGTATCGCGCCGCCCAAACAGGTCGCCGCGCCGCCGTAAGGCTCGATTTCGGTCGGGTGGTTGTGCGTCTCGTTCTTGAACTGAATAAGCCACTCTTCCTCCGCACCGTCGTTGTCCACTTTGACTCTGACCGAGCAAGCGTTGACTTCTTCGCTCTCATCGAGATTGTCTAAATAACCCTCTTTGCGCAGTTTTTTGGCGGTGATAGTCGCGATGTCCATAAGACATATATATTTATCCTTCCGCTCTGCGTAAAGTTCCGCAAAGGTCTTGCGGTAGGATTCGAAAGCTTGCTCGATACGCGGATTGGCGCTATATATTTTTATATCGGTAAGCTCGGTCAAAAAAGTCGTATGGCGGCAATGGTCGCTCCAATAAGTATCTATGACCTTAAGTTCGGTATAGGTAGGCTCACGGTTCAATTTTTTGAAATAATTCTGAACGAACAGCAAGTCATCAAAACTCATTGCGAAGCCGAACTCCGTAAAATATCTTTTTAACGCGGGGCCCTCGAGCCCGATAAAACCTTCGGCAACGATACGCATCTGCCCTTTTATCGCGCGCTTTTTCTTAAGAGTCTCGGGCAGTTCAAGGCTTCCTTCCTTGCTATCTATCGGGTTAATGAGATGCTTTTTTACGCGCGCAAGCTGCTCTTTGTTCAATCCCTCGAACGCGTATACCGTAGCACACGCAATCTTTGGTCTTACTCCCGAGGATAAGAACTGCACACATTGCTCGGCGCTGTCCGCTCTTTGGTCGTATTGTCCCTCAAGATACTCGGTTATCACTATATCCATTCCCTCAAGGAAAGACATATCTTCGTATACAATGTCTACCGGAGGCTCGGAAAAGATAGTGCCTAACGCCTTTTGCATAGTCGGCTCATCCACCCCCTCGATATCATAACGGAGTATTCTTCTTACCGCGCCGCAATCGATGTCCAAGACATCTTTTAGCTCGCTTCTTAACTTGTCGGCGTCCTTGGCGTATTCCCTACGTTTTTCCACAAAAATTCTCTTAACCATTATCTTATACCTATATCCTTTCTGTACCTTGCGTCTGCAAAGCTGATTTTGTCTATTTCATCATATACCTTGTCGCGCGCCGATTCGAGATTATTTGCGACTGCGGTCATCGAAAATACTCTGCCGCCGTTCGTTATCAATGCGCCGTCGCGGCGCGCCGTACCGCTGTGGTAGAGAATGATATCCTCACTAAGCGGCTCGAGCGTGATTTCAAAGCCTTTGACAACATTCGCGGGATAGCCGCCGCTTGCAACTACCACGCAAACACTTGTCATATCTTTCCATACAATATCGATTTTATCCAACCTTTCTTCTATGACCGCAAGCACGATTTCGAGCAAATCGGTCATCAAAAGCGGCAATACTGCCTGCGTCTCGGGGTCGCCGAAGCGCGCGTTGTACTCAATTACCCTAACTCCCTTATCGGTAAGCATCAGCCCAAAGTATATGACGCCCTTAAAGCTCCGGTTCTCCTCCCTCAATCCCTTAATCGTCGGTATAATAATCTTTTCGAGCGTTTCTTGCGCTATTTTTTGCGTGTAGTATGGCGTAGGCGCGAATGCACCCATGCCGCCGGTATTTGGGCCCTCGTCATTGTCGTAAGCTTTCTTGTGGTCTTGGCTAGCGGGCATCGTCTTTATCGTCTTGCCGTCTGTGAACGCAAGCACCGTTGCCTCGCGACCTTTCAAAAACTCCTCGATTACCACCTCGTTGCCCGCGTTGCCGAAAGTCTTGTCAAGCATCATGCTCTTGAGCGCGGCGACAGCCTCGGCGCGGTCGGCGGCGATTATTACGCCCTTGCCGAGCGCAAGCCCGTCCGCTTTGATTACTATGGGATAGCCGCAGCAATTAAGATACGCTTCTGCGTCCGAATATTCCGAAAATACTTGATATTCTGCGGTAGGTATGTTGTGACGCTTCATAAAGCCTTTGGAAAACGCCTTGCTCGCCTCGATTGTCGCCGCCGCGCGCGTCGGCCCGAATGCCTTGATTCCCTCTGCCTCGAGTCGGTCAACAAGCCCCGCGGCAAGCGGGTCGTCGGGGGCGACAAAAACTAAGTCGATTGCGTAGTCTTTTGCGAAAGCGATGATTTTGTCCAATTCCATCGCGCCTATTTTCACGCACTCGGCAAGCTCGGCAATTCCCGCGTTGCCGGGCGCACAATACAATTTTGTAAGTTTTGGGCTTTTTGCAAGCGCCGCGCAAATCGCGTGTTCCCGTCCGCCCGAACCGATTACCATAACCCGCATATCCACCTCTTTTATCTTATCGGCAACCGTGTTCTTTTAACGGTAGCCATATTATGTTCGAATAACAGTCAACCTCACGGTTTGTTGTTGCCATTAACCATTGTTGCTTTGTGATAGCCGCATATTTTTGCTTAATCAGCGGCTAAATAGTTTTGTTCTCGCCGCTTGTAACACTTTTTTAACTACAACCGTGTTCGTTTAACAATCATATTTGCCGACTGTTGTATCCAACTGCAACGAGGCTTTGTTCATATGAACAACCGCCACGCTGTTCCTTTCTTATCACTTGTCAAGCGCTTTGCTTCTTGGCAACGGCGCGTTCACAAGCGACTACGATTAATGCTTAAAGTGCCTGACTCCCGTGAATACCATGGCGATACCGTTGTCGTTACACGCTCTTATGCTGTCCTCGTCGCGCACCGAGCCGCCCGGCTGAATTATCGCCGTAATGCCGTTTTTTGCCGCTTCTGCCACGCAGTCTTCGAACGGGAAAAAGGCATCACTTGCCAACACCGCGCCCGATGCAGAAGATAAGCAATGCTCCGCCGCCTGCTTAGTCGCCCAAATGCGGTTGGTCTGTCCGACTCCGATTCCCAAAGTCGCGCTGTCTTTGGCAATGACTATCGCGTTGCTCTTGCAATGCTTGACCACTTTCATTGCGAACTCCATAGCCGCGCTTTCTTCTTTGGTCGGTTCTTTTTGGGTAACCGTCTTAAATTCCTCAGAACTTATTGCGTCGCAATCTTGCACAAGCAAGCCGCCGTAGCACTTCTTGAACTCCATTGCGCCCGCCGCGTTCGGCTCTCCGACGTCTTTAAGCGATAATACGCGCAAATTCGCCTTTTTCTTTAATACTTCAAGCGCGTCCTCGGTGTAGTCGGGAGCAATAATTATCTCCAAAAAGGTCTTGACCATCTCCTCTGCCGTCGCCTTATCTACGGTACGGTTCGCGGCGACTATGCCGCCAAAAATGGATACGGGGTCGCTCTTAAACGCCAATACGTATGCATCATGGATACTATCCGCCGAGGCAACGCCGCATGGATTCGCATGCTTAATTGCGACTACCGTAGGCTTGTTGAACTCTTTTAACAGCTCCACCGCGCCGTTAGCGTCGTTGATGTTGTTGTAAGAAAGTTGCTTGCCATTAAGCTGTGCCGCATTGACAAGAGAGTTTTTTACGGGAATAGCCTCGCCGTAGAGCGCGGCTTGTTGGTGCGGATTCTCGCCGTAACGCATCTGAAACTTCTTCTCGTAAGCAAGCGTAAGCTGCTCGGGGTATGCGATATCGAGCCGTTTTCTTAAATATTCCGAAATCATGGTGTCATAAAACGCGGTATGTTGGTATACCTTATACATCAAATATTTGCGAAGCTCAATGCCGACTCCGCCGCCCTCAAGCTCCGCGAACACTTTTTCGTAATCGGTAGGGTCTACAATAACTATTACGTCTTGATAATTCTTGGCGGCGCTGCGAAGCATGGTAGGCCCGCCAATATCGATGTTTTCCACCGCCTCTTGGAACCCTACGCCCTCTTTCATCACGGTCTGCTTAAAAGGATACAGATTGACTATTACAATGTCAATAGTGTTGATGTTCAACTCGTTAAGCTGCTGCATATGCAAGGCATTGCCGCGCATTGCGAGAAGCCCCGCATGCACAGCGGGGTGTAGCGTCTTAACTCTGCCGTCCAAACATTCGGGAAAGCCGGTTATATCGCTTATGCCGATAACGGGGATTCCCGCCGCTTTTAATGCGTTGTACGTGCCGCCCGTCGAGATTATCTCATAGCCTAATGCCGCAAGTCTTTGGGATACTTCTTGAATCCCCGTTTTGTCCGATACGCTGATTAACGCTCTTTTTTTCATCTTTAGCTCCTTAGTAATTTTATCAAGGTTTTTGGCAACAGCTTATGCTCAAGCTCGAGCACTCTTGCGCGAAGTGTCTCGGGAGTATCGGTATCGTAGACAGGGACGGTCTCTTGAGCGATAATCTCGCCGGTGTCCGCGCCCTCGTCCACATAATGCACGGTTGCTCCCGATATTTTTTCACGGTTTGCAATAACCGCCTCGTGCACTCTCATACCATAATAGCCCATACCGCAGTACTTGGGAATAAGCGAAGGGTGGATATTGATAATCCGTTTTGGAAAGGCGTCCACGATGTTTTTGGTGAGTATGTTGAGGTATCCCGCAAGGACTAAATAATCGATTTTAGCCGCCGTCAATTCCCGAATTATTTGCTCATACATTGCGCTCAAATCGGCGTAATCCTTTTTGTTGTATACGATATACGGAATATTTTCTTTTTTTGCGCGCTCGATAGCGTATATTCCCTCGCGGCTTGCGACAACGAGCGCAATTTGCGCTTTAAGCGCGCCCGACTTGACGCTGTCAATTACGCTTTGCATATCGCTGCCTCCACCCGAGACGAAAATCGCTAATTTTTTCAGCATAAAATTACGCCCTCGCCCTTGATTACCTCGCCGAGCGCGACGGGTTCTTCGCCCAACTCTTTCAGATACGCGCTTACGCTTTCGGCGGACGCGGCATTGACCGCAAGCACCATGCCGATACCCATATTGAAGGTGTTGTACATCTTGTCGCTCCCGATTCCCGCAAGCGACTGCAACGCCCTAAATATTAAGGGCAATTCGTAGGATGAAGTGTAGATTTTCGCGGCTAAACCCCGAGGGATTATCCGCGGAAGATTCTCGATAAAGCCGCCGCCCGTTATATGCGCTATGCCTTTTATTTCGTGTTTCTCGATGAGTTTAAGTATCGTCTTAACATATATCTTCGTAGGGGTAAGCAGTACTTCTGCAGGCGTTGCGCCAAGTGTCTTGTCAAAGCGGTTAAGGCGATTTGCTTGGGGCGGAAAAAGCTGTCTAACAAGCGAATAGCCATTGCTGTGAATACCGCTCGACTTAAGTCCGATAAGCAAGTCACCCTCGACTATCCCCGAGCCGTTAATTACCTTGTTGCGCTTGGCGATTCCGCAGCAAAAACCCGCGATATCGTATTCGCCGTCCGCATAAAATCCCGGCATCTCTGCCGTCTCGCCCCCGATAAGGGCGCAGCCCGCTTGCCTGCAGCCTTCCGCAACGCCTTTGACTATCTCTGCGACTTTCTCGGGAATCAACTTGGGAATCGCGATATAATCCAAAAACAGCAAGGGTCTTGCCCCTTGGCACACTATATCGTTGACACACATCGCTACCGCGTCGATGCCGATACTGTCGTGCTTATCCAAGCAAAAAGCATATTTTAGCTTGGTGCCTACGCCGTCTGTACCCGCGACTAACACGTCGCCGTCGGGAGCGTCGGACAAGGCGTAAAAGCCTCCGAATGACCCTATATCCCCCACTACATTCTTGTCGTAAGTGGATTTTACATATTCTTTCATCAATTTTACTGCGGTGTAGCCCGCCTCGACGTCCACTCCCGCCTGTTTATAATCTATCGACATATCCTCTCCTTAGAGCTTTTTCGTTAGTCCGATTTTATTTTGCGTCAAGCAAATCCGCTATTGCGGCATCGTCCGCAAGTATCTGCTTTTCCATTCCCGCTTTGTAATCGGCGAGTTTTGACGCGAGCGTCTCGTCGCTTATCGCAAGCATCTCGACCGCCAAAAGCGCCGCATTGACCCCGCCGTTGATTGCGACCGTAGCTACCGGTACTCCCGAGGGCATCTGTACCACGGAAAGAAGGCTATCCAATCCGTCAAGCGTGGAGCTAAGAACCGGAATCCCTATCACCGGCAACGTGGTATGTCCCGCGATTACGCCGGCTAAGTGCGCCGCCTTACCCGCCGCCGCGATAATGACGCCGTAACCCTCTGAGCGCGCGGAAGCGGCGAACTCTGCTGCCTGCTTGGGAGTACGGTGCGCCGAAAGAACACGCGGAACGCATATGACTCCGAACTTGACCAACGTATCGTATGCCGGCTTAACCGAGGCAAAATCGTTTTTACTGCCCATTACTAACGCAACCTTTTTCATCGTTATCTCCTTAAACATTATTATTTTTTTCAAAAAAACGCAGTATAGCACACTGCGTTCGATGTCTACGGCGCCAAAACAGAATTAGTCGGCGCGATTGCCGATACGCGCTTTCCGCCGTGTGAAAGCTTGAAGCAAATCATTGTATTAACAAAAAAATCTTTCATATTGTACTCCCTACCCTCACATATATTATTTTACCAAATTGCGCGCGCGAAATCAAATAAAAAACCGCCTCGAGACGGTTTTAATAAATAAATTTTCAAAAATAATCTTTGCCGTTAAACGATAAATCCGCTTGTGTACCCGTCGAGCGTGGTATCCGCTTTTGCGCCATGGTAAGTACGGATATCAACTAATGTTGTGTATGTCTTAGACAATTATTTCTTTTACTCATTGTATATTGACAGTATCTATTGCAAAAGCGTTGTATATTTGACAGTATCTATTGCAAAAGC
>CAYOYS010000018.1:13798-17855 GCA_964408255.1 uncultured Christensenellaceae bacterium
TATCTATTGCAAAAGCGTTGTATATTTGACAGTATCTATTGCAAAAGCGTTGTATATTTGACAGTATCTATTGCAAAAGCGTTGTATGTCTCTTTTGCGTTCCGCGCCGAACTATTTTATTTGCGCTTTCTTTACCGAGAACAGTAGCGCGACATTCGCCGCTTGCGTCCCGCGCCGTACTATATCTTGCTTGTGCTTCCAAAGCCGCCGATGCGCACGGCATCGGTATCGTCGTCTATCGTAATCCCGTATTCGAGAAACACGCCTTGCGCAAAACCCGACAACGCGGGAAGCTCGATTGTTTTGCCCTCGAAGTTATCGTTGCCGACCTTGATTATTATATGACCCTCGTTATCCGAGAAAAAATAATCGCTGTCGATGATTCCGACGGTATTATCGAGCTGCATGCGGTATTTGAATCCCAACCCGCTCCGCGGATAGAGTTGCAAGACCCAGCCGCAATCAATCTCAGCGCGGATTCCGCTAGGTATTCTCACACTCTGTTTGGGCGCAAGAACAAGAGGATAGGGAATAAAAAAGTCGTATCCGGCAGAGCCTTTGGTCGCGCGGCGTGGTAGCTTAATCTTCTCATAGGCGCTCAAGCACTCTTCCCGCGTCAACAATCCTAGGCAGTTGTTCGAATCCTCGTAAAAACGCTCGAAAGATACTTTGTAAAAACGGGCAATTCTTTTCATTTTAGCGGTTTTGCGGCTTCATGGTCGGGAAAAGCAAGACATCGCGTATCGAATAGCTGTCTGTCAACAACATTACCATACGGTCTATGCCTATTCCGAGTCCGCCTGTCGGCGGCAATCCATACTCGAGCGCGGTCACGTAATCGTCGTCGGTCATGTGCGCTTCCTCGTCCCCTTTCTCGCGCTCTTTCGCCTGCGCGGCAAACCGCTCGCGCTGGTCTATCGGGTCATTGAGCTCGGAAAACGCGTTCGCGAACTCTCTTCCCGTTATAAACAGTTCGAACCGCTCCGTCAATCGCTCGTCTTGGGGCTTGCGTTTTGCAAGCGGAGAGATTTCGACGGGATAATCGATGATAAAGGTAGGCATTATCAACGTATCCTCTACGAATCTATCGAACAGCTCCGCCATAGCCTTACCCCAACTTAGGCTCTTGTCAAGCTCTATTCCCTTTGCCTTGCATTGCGCTTGCACTTTAGCAATATCGCTGTCCATAAAGTCTATGCCCGTCGCTTCCTTGACCGCGTCTGCCATTGTTATACGCTTCCACGGGCGCTTAAGCGAAACGGACGTGCCCTGATAGCTTATCTCGGCTGTCGATAGTACAGTCTTCGCGACATATACGAACAGTCGCTCGGTGATATCCATCATCGCATTATAATCTACATATGCCTGATACAACTCCATAGTTGTGAATTCGGGGTTGTGTTTGATATCCATACCCTCGTTGCGGAACAGCCGCCCCATCTCATAAACCTTTTCAAAACCGCCGACAATCAACCGTTTGAGATAGAGTTCGGGAGCAATCCGCATATACATATCGATATCGAGGGTATTGTGGTGAGTGACGAAAGGTCTTGCGCTAGCGCCGCCCGCAACGGTATCGAGTATGGGGGTATCCACCTCCAAAAAACCCTCGCCGTCAAGGAAAGCCCTGACTGCGGATATAATCTTGCTTCTCAATACAAAGGTCTTTTTGACGTCGGGATTAGCTATCAAATCAACATACCGCTGCCGATAACGCAAGTCGGTATTTTTGAGTCCGTGAAACTTTTCGGGAAGAGGCAGTAACGCCTTTGCAAGCAGCGTTAATTCCTTGATATGGACGGATATTTCTTGGGTCTTCGTCTTGAACACAAAACCCCTGAGTCCTATAATGTCGCCTATATCGTATGTCTTAAACTCGGCATATTCATTCTCGCCGATATCGTCTTTTCGCACATATACCTGCAACGTGCCCCCGCCGTCCAAAATATGCGCGAAAGACGCCTTGCCCATAATCCGACGCGACACCATGCGTCCGGCAATTAAAACTTCGGCGCCCTCAAGCGCCGCAAAATTTTGGATTATATCCGAGGATAGGTGCGTCTTGTCGTACTTGACAATCATAAAAGGATTCGCGCCCCTCTCGTACAGCGCGTTGAGCTTTTCTAGCCTTATGCGTTTGGCTTCGTGAATATCCTCGAATGTTTCTTGAGTCAATGTCCTTGCTTTTTCGTCCATGCTATTTACCTATTTTGATTATTTTGTAATGCCCGAGTCCCGCGGGCGCCTTGACCTCCGCAACATCGCCTACCGACTTCCCAAGAAGCGCCGCGCCAAGAAGGGATTGATTACTTATCTTTCCCTCCGAATAATTCGCCTCGGCAGTACCGACAATCTGATACTCCACTATCTCGTCGTACTCAAGGTCAAGCAGCTTGACTTTGTTGCCTACGCGAACCGTCTTGTTGTTTATATCTTTGTCGTCAATCAAAATAGCGTATTTGAGCGTCGCCTCAATCTCGCGTATCTTGCTTTCGACCATTCCTTGCTCGTCCTTTGCCGCGTCATATTCCGCGTTCTCGCTCAAGTCCCCGAACTCCCTTGCAAGCTTAACGCGCTCTGCCATCTCGGGTCTTTTGACCTTAATCAGGTAGTCGAGCTCCTCATCAAGCTGCTTATAACCGGCTTTTGTCAAGTAGATTTCGTTAGTCATATAACTTCCTCCTCGTCTTCTCAACGGATAATCCGATGCGACACCGCTATCGGTGATTATATAACAAATCCGAATTAGGTGTCAACATATATTAAAAATATTACATAAAAGGCAAATTAACCGTTATCGGAAAGCAAAAACTGCTTTACAATATATTTATTATATTATATAATTATATATATGTCAAGCATTATTGTCATTATTTTTACTTATAAGCATTCTGTTAATGTTTTCAATTTTTTTGCTCATTTCGCTTGCCGGAACATTAAAACTGTTGCTGAATACAAGCGTGTCGATTGCTTTATTTTCCTGTACGGAATGCCCCTGCCCTTTTGCTTTAAGGCGTGTCATTGTGCTTTTTTCTTTAACCTGTCCAGCTTGCGACACCGTAAAAGTTTCTCCGATTATGTAGTCCTCTATGCTTTCCATAAGTGCAACAATATCTTCCCTTTTACCACGCAATAAATCTATGTATTGATTGTTTGTAATCTGTAATAAGGCACAAAAATGCTGTTTATTTGGCGGCAGAACGCAATATTCGTTTATGTATGATACAAGCTCCATATATGAAAGAAAGTGTTCTTCAATGGTCTTATAATCAAGCGACATAGCCTCGTTGTACGACATTACAGGGTATTTCCGCAAAAGCTCGCTTAATTTAACCGATACCCTCGTTGTAAAGTTTAATTTTAAAGGCTTTTCACGCTCTAAATTCTGCAATGTTAGTTTTTTAACGTTGTCTAATGTTTCATCAAGTACAGATTTTATGTTTTCAATTTTTTGGTTTAAGGCTGTCATCGATTTTCTCCTCTTAATATTTTCCCGCACATTTCACATCTGCCATTTTTCAACATTTCAGCATAACACTTTTTACAAACTTCCGCCTTACAACAAGGCATAATTTTAGCATTGTCATTATAAACAGCCTTAACTAAATCCTTAACAGAACGGTCGTAATCACCTATAACAACATTAATGCAATTTTCGCAGTACATCATATTTTTATCTCCTTTGCTTTTTTGAGGGCGAAATTCGCCTTGTAATACTCTTCGTGGCTTTTCAATGCTTTGTCTAACGCCTCCTGTTTTCTGTGCTTTAAGGTATCAAGGAAGCACGCAAACGCACTAATTAGCTTGTCTTTTAAGTTTTGTTTGCTTTCTGTTAAGTCTGTGTTTTGTGTTGTTACAGAAAAGCCGTTTTTTTCGTCTTTAACCTTATCAAGCAATTCGCTGTCAAACCTGCCTTTGTCTGTAATCCAAATTCTTGCAGGTTCTTCCTCGTATTGCGCCTTACCTTTTTCCTTGCCTATGTATTTGCCGTTTTTTGTTGTCTTTAAAACTTTTAATTTTTCAACCGTGAAAACGCAGTCTTGCGTTAAATATATTT
>CAYOYS010000019.1:0-17695 GCA_964408255.1 uncultured Christensenellaceae bacterium
AAAAATGCCCGACTTTGAACAGTTAGGCATCGGTAATTAGAACGCGAAATAAAAATATAAAATATAAAATGTAATTGGATAAATGTAATTGAATTAACACAATTGAACAAAAGCAATGAGATAAATAAAAATTGGAGCGTATATGAATAGTTTTAAGTATAATTTGATACTCGCAAGAAAAAAAAAGGAATTGACGCAAAAACAAATGGCAGAGTTGCTTAAGGTTGCAGAAAGTTGTTATGCGCATTGGGAGCAAGGCCGCAGCGAGCCGGGAATCGATATGCTCATTGAACTTTGCCGTCTGCTTTGTGTCTCCGCCGACTATCTTCTCGGCGTCAAGGACTAAAATAAGTTTTTGCAAAAGCTTGTCTTTACAAAACCGCAGTCCGATGTTATGATAAATTATGCCCAAAAGTTATTTTGACGAACGCGACAAAGCTACTATTATGCGGTTGAGAATCGTAAGAGAGGACTTGCCCTACTTTTGCGATGAGTTTTTTATCGGCATCGAAAGCTACACCACAAAGCTGTCAAGACTTAACTATGCTTACGACTTGCGGATTTTTTTTGATTATTTGTTCAAAGAGATACGCGAGTTCAAAGGATACAATATCGAAACTTTTCAGCTAAAAGACCTTGGGCGCGTTACAACGTCGCATATTGAAAGGTTTTTGGAATATTTAAGCTATTACAAATACAACGGCAGATACTATAAAAACGGCGACCGTGCAAAGGCGAGAAAGCTTTCTACTATCCGCACCTTTTTCAAATATTTTTTTAATAAGGATAAAATTGAGGCAAATATCGCGGCAAAAATTCGCATTCCCAAACAGCACGAAAAAGAAATCGTCCGACTCGAGGTCAACGAAGTTGCCGACCTCCTCGATGCGGTCGAGCAAGGCACATATCTTAGCGAAAGACAACGTGCATTCCACGCGCATACCCGCCTTAGAGATACCGCTATTATGACTTTATTGCTCGGCACCGGCATAAGGGTCAGCGAATGTGTAGGACTTAATATTGCGGACATCGACTTTCGTATTAATGGGTTCAGAGTTACAAGGAAAGGCGGCGCAAGCACCGTACTATATTTTTCCGATGAGGTAAAGGAAGCACTACTCAATTATCTACGCGAAAGGTTGCCTATCGAGGCGGATACTGATGCTTTATTTTTATCTCTTCAAAATAAGCGCATGGGGGTACGGTCGATGCAACTGCTTGTAAAAAAATACACTCAAGCGGTTACCCCGCTCAAAAGAATTACCCCGCACAAGCTACGGAGCACATACGGGACAAATCTATATCAGGAAACGCATGACATTTACATAGTCGCCGAAGTGCTAGGTCATAAAGATATCAACACTACAAAGAAGCATTATGCGGCAATATCGGACGACATCAAGCGGCAAGCGGCGCGAAGCGTAAAGCTTCGGGATAAGGTAGAGAGCGCGGGTAAAGACGACGATTAACGCCATTTGAGCATATTATCTCCTTAATGCGGGCAACCGCTCTACTGTGCAAAGCATGAAATATATAAAGATAATCCCGTCTATGCGGTAACTGCCCTACTCTTTAAGGCGCGATATATGATACTAATTATCCCATAAGTGATAACGATTATCTGTAACATTACGTACCGACAAACTTATTTCTCTTTTGCTTATAAGATTCGATTTTATTACAAAATAAATAATTCCAAAGAATAGCGTAAAAAAAGGTTAAAAAATTTGTAATTAAACAAATTTTTATGTAAACATATGTTGCATTTGGGCGAAAAATGTGTTATAATCATCTCGGAGGTTAATTTATGAAAAAGAAAACCAACGAATCAATAATGCGACTTTTCAATTTTATTAAGGTCTTTAAGGAACAACACGGATATGTGCCGTCATACCGTGAGATGCTGAAAGCGGGCGAATACACCTCAACCGGTACGATAAAAAGACATCTTGAGCTACTTGAGCAAGAGGGTTTAATCAATGTTTCAAGAGGCAAGAACAGAGCGATAGAGCTGATGGAGGATAAGACAAATATTCCTACCGTCAGCGTACCAATAGTCGGCAACGTCGCCGCCGGCAGTCCAATATTAGCGGTTGAGAACATTGAGGGTTTTTATCCTCTACCCCAAGACTTGTTCGGCTCTAATGCCTCTATGTTTATGCTTAGAATATGCGGAGATAGCATGATTGAAGCGGGGATATTCAACGGTGACCTTATAGTCGTAAGGCAACAGAATGTTGCGAATAACGGCGATATCGTCGTTGCTTGCATTGAGGAAAGCGCTACAGTCAAGACATTCTATAAGGAGAAAGACCATATCAGACTGCACCCCGAGAACAGCGCGCTTGAGGATATAATTGTCAAAGACGATTTACTCATTCTCGGAGTTGTTTGCGGACTTATACGCAGATTCTAATCTTATATTGCTTAAACCGCATCTTGATTTAATAGCAAAGTCGTGATGTTTGTACTCGATTATAACAAACCTATCCCCTATCTTTTGCAATGCGCTTTTTGCCGCGCCGATAGGCGCTAATAGCTTCCGCCGTATGTATTACTGCAAGCTTCGCATGCTCGTATGTAAGCCCGCCTTGAACATATGCTATGTACGGTGCTTTTATCGGAGAATCCGCGGTTAATTCAATTGAGGAGCCTTGTACGAAAGTACCCGCCGCCATAATGACTTGCTCTTTGTAGCCGGGCATCTCCCAAGGTATAGGCAAAGCATTGCTGTCTACGGGCGATATTTCTTGTATCTTTTGGCAAAACAAGATAAGTTCTTCCTTGGTCGCAAATTCTATCGAACGCACGATGTCGCCATAATCTTGGTCAAAAGACGGATAGGTATTATATCCTAACCTTGAAAATACGCTACCGAACAATACGCTGCCCTTAAGCGCGTTGGCGACGACGTGCGGAGCAATAAAAAGTCCCTCGAAAAAATACTGATAGCCATATGCGTACGAGCCCGTCTCCGCCCCGATTGCAGGCGAAGTAAGCCTGTTCGAAATTGCCTTTATGTACTGCTCTTTGCCCGCTATATAGCCCCCCGTAGGCGCTATGCCTCCTCCAATGTTCTTGATAAGAGAACCGACTACAACATCCGCGCCAACGTCCGTTGGCTCGAGGTATTCTACGAACTCTCCGTAACAGTTGTCAACCATTATTATTATGTTTGGGTCCTTATCCTTTAGCACTTGGATAAGCTGCCCTATTTGCGCTACCGAAATCGCGTTGCGTAGGCTATAACCTCTTGAGCGAGTTACGAATATCACTTTCGGAGGAGTTTTTTCAATAGTTTTGATAATCTTATTATAGTCAAAATCATTAGCAACGAGCGGCAATTCGGCGTATTTTACACCGTAATCTTTCAATGAGCCGATATTCTCGCCGTTAATTACCTTGTCTAAGGTATCGTACGGCTTTCCGCATACCGACAACAACAAATTTCTCGGCCGCAGCAGTCCAAAAAGCGCTATTGTAAGTGCATGGGTACCGCTTGTGATGTTGGGGGATACAATCGCGCTATCGGTATGAAAAACATCGGCAAAGACATTGGACAGCATCTCGCGCCCGATGTCATCGTAGCCGTACCCCGTAGTACCCTTAAAATGTCTGTCGGCAACCCTATTATTGCAAAATGCCGTTAGCACTTTGCGCTGATTGTGGAAAGCTATGTCATCTATTTTTGCAAATTGCGCATGGCAAGCTTGCTCGGCGCTGTTTATCAGCGCTAAAATTTTATCGTTGATTGTCATTGCCAAATACCTCCTTAATAAGTCTTAACGCCTCTATTCCCTTGGCAAAATCGAACCAAACCGCGCTTTCATAGCGTTTTGTCCAAGTGAGCTGTCTTTTGGCGTAATTGCGAGTATTCTTTTTCAGTAATAGTACCGCTTCTTCGTAAGACATGTCACCATTTAAGTATTTTGCAAGTTCCTTATAGCCAATTGCTTGAAAGCTTTGCGCGACACTTATATTGCCGATATGCGTTTTCACCTCCTCGAGCAGACCCGCTTGAAGCATATCATCTACTCTTTGATTGATTCTGTCATAAAGCATTTTTCTTTGAGCGCTCAACACGATGATTAGGGAGTCATAACGGGGCATCTCTTTGTCGTGCGCACTTTTTTCACCCCCGCAAAGTGCGATTTCGATTGCTCTAATTACGCGCTTTGTATCGTTAGGGTGTAGTTTGGAGTGGGCGACAACATCAAGTTTTTTTAACTTTTCATACATATGGTTTGCACCATGTTTTTTTAGCTCATGCATAAGCTCTGTTCTTTTATTATCGTTCCTTACCGCAAAGCGCATCGGATAAAGCAGCGCATCAATATAAAGTCCTGTTCCTCCCACGATTATCGGCAGTTTTCCCTTAGCGAATAAATCCTCGATTATCGGTATTGCAAGACGCTGATAATCAGCTACCGAAAAAGGTTGTTCGGGCGGAACGATGTCAATCATATGATGTTTGACTCCTCGCATTTCGGAGGGGGATAGCTTGGCAGTTCCGATATTTAAGCCTTGATATACCTGCATCGAATCCGCAGAGATTACCTCACCGTTTAAGTGGAGCGCGCACTCGAGGGCAAGCGCGGATTTGCCCGTTGCGGTCGGGCCTGTTATAATTAAAAGTTTTTTCATACGCGCCTTTTGAACATCTTTTCTAATTCAATCTTTGTAAGCTTTACATATGCAGGACGCCCATGCGGACATGACGAGGGCAGTTCCTTATCGAAAAGTCCACTAAAAATCAGCTTTATTGCATCTTTGCTAAGCGTAGTATTGCCTTTTATCGCGCTTTTACAAGCGGTCATTATCAACTTTTCGCGGGTTATATCTCGTCTTGTATCCGATAAAAGCTCCTTAATCAGTCTATCAAAATCAAGTTCGATAAGCGAAAGAGGTACCGCGCCTATCTTAAACGTATTATAGCCGAAAGGCTCGATGTCAAAACCTATCGAATTAAGCTCCTCGAGCCTATCGCTTAAAATAATATGCTCCGAAGCGCTGACCGAAAAGATATATGGTACAAGCATGGGCTGAATTGCTATCTCACCCGCAAGACATTCATTGTACAACCGCTCGAAAAGCACTCTTTCCGCGGCGGCATGCTGGTCGATAATATAACAGAATTCTCCGCTTTCGATTATAATATATGTTGAGAAAAGCTGTCCGACAATCTTATAATCCGCAATGCTCAATTCTGTCTGAAAAGGCTTCGGCAACGGAGTTTTACTAGCCTCTTTTTCAGCGGTCTTTTGCATAAACTCTTCCATGCGGCTTGCGATTTGACTGCTGCCCTCTCTTACGCTCTTTAGCGAACCGCCCGATGCCCCTTGGAACAAATCAGAATAAGAAAATCGATTACCCTTCGAGGCAACCTCTCCACGATGTTCGGCATTGTCCGCGGCGGCTTGCAGTATCTCCGATGGAGATATTGGCGTTTGATATGTAGATGCATCTTTAACTTGTTGTATCCCCGAAGCACAATCTTGGGATTTATTCAAATCCGATGCGCAATCTTGGGTTTTGCATATATCTAACGAACACTCTTGACGCAAATCGGTGTGGTGTTCTTGGGATTGGCGTATATCTTTTAATCCTTGGCAAGTGTCCGAAGAAAGTTCGCGCCTTTGGCATGTCTCAGAGGAATTTATCGGAAGATTGTTGACTTCCGAAGCCGATTGCAATGCTTTGTCCGTATCTAAAAAGTGCAAAGTTTTTGATTTTTCCGCTTCGGTTAACGCCCTCTTAAGAGATGAAAAAATGAATCCGTAGACCTTGCTTTCGTCACGGAAACGCACGTCGGTTTTCGCGGGATGCACGTTAACATCGACTTCGCCGCAAGGCAACTCGATATCGATTACCGTTATCGGATACCGTCTTTTCATTAGATACGCGGAATAGCAGTTGTAAATTGCCGCGGAAATTGTTGCATTATTGACTATTCTGCCGTTGAGCACAGTAAGCTGATATGTCTTGTTGGCTTTGGAATAATCGACATTAGAGATATATCCGCGTATAACATACTGACCCTTTGCATTATTGACAGGCAATAAGTTTGCGCAAAGCTCCTTATCATAAACCGCCTCAAGCGCGGACATAAGATTGTTGCCCTCCGAGGCAAGCAGGACGCCTCCCTCATTGGAATAGGTGAATTTTATATTGGGATTTGCCAAAATCAGCTTGGTTACAAGCGCGGTTATCTCGCTTTCCTCGCTGCGTGGCTTTTTCAAAAACTTAAGTCTTGCGGGAGTGTTAAAGAACAGATTATTAACGCTTATGACTGTACCCTTGCCCAATCCGCAAGGGGCTTGCTCGACTATTTTTCCGCCTTTAACCACTAGCATATTGCCCGTCATTTCAGAATGGTATCTCGATTTGAGCGTGACATGCGACACCGAAGCGATGCTTGCAAGCGCCTCTCCCCTAAAGCCTAAGGAACAAATGCTTTCAAGTTGCTCAGCGGATTGCAGTTTGCTTGTCGCATGCGGTAAAAATGCAGTCTCAAGGTCGCCCTTTTCAATTCCTTCGCCGTTGTCTGTAACGGTAATCCCGATTAATCCGCCGCCTTCGATTATAATATCGATTGCGTTTGCGCCCGCGTCCAACGCGTTCTCAACGAGCTCTTTTACAACCGATGCGGGACGTTCTACTACCTCGCCCGCCGCTATCTTATTGTACACTGATGCATCCAGTTTTTTAATTTTTGACATTTTTTGCCCTCTCTATTAGGTCGGACAGTATCAGCATTGCCTGAACGGGGGTGAGTCTGTCCACATTGGTATCCTTTAATAACTTAATAATCTGCTTCGCTTCGTCCGATGTGTTGGAAAAAATGCTTATTTGTTCGTGCTTTTTCGCGCCCATAGCATTGACCAAAACCGCGTTGACATCCCTATCGTCTTTGAGCTCTAAGAGCTTGACAATCTCCTTTGCGCGGTTTGTGACTTTTGCGGGTACTCCCGCAAGCGCCGCCACCTCTATTCCAAAGCTTTTGTTAGCGCCGCCGCGCGCGATACGGTGCAGAAAAATTACCGTTTCGCCATGCTCATTGACAAGCACTCTATAATTTTTAACGCCCGAAAGCTTACCTTCAAGCTCGGTAAGCTCGTGATAATGCGTAGCAAATAAGGTCTTGGCTCTAATGACCTCGCTTACGTATTCCATAACCGCCCATGCGATACTTAAGCCGTCATATGTCGAAGTGCCTCGTCCTATTTCGTCGAGAATCAGCAGGCTTTTTGCCGTAGCGTTATGCACTATGGACGCTACCTCTATCATCTCTACCATAAAGGTGCTTTGCGCTAAGCTGAGGTCGTCGCTTGCCCCTACCCGCGTGAATATCCTGTCCGTAATGGATATTTCCGCCTTATCCGCCGGAACGAATGAGCCTATATGCGCAAGCAACGTAATCAGTGCGACTTGTCTCATGTATGTACTTTTGCCCGCCATATTGGGTCCGGTAATAATCATCGTGCGGTTGTCGCCACCGTCAAGATAGGTATCGTTCGCAACGAATTCGTTCTTAGAAAGTAATTTTTCCACAACCGGATGCCGTCCGTTGACAATATTGATTTTATTAATTTTAGAGTTAATTATAGGCTTGACATAGTCGTTTTCTACCGCGGTTTTTGCAAGCGAATATAAGGTGTCAATTATCGCGATTGCTCTTCCCGTTGCCTTAAGCTCGGGTACAGACAACAATACCGCCTCACGAAGCTCGGCAAAGAGCTTTTGTTCGAGTTCGATAGCTTTCTCAACTGCGCCGAGCAACTTGTCTTCTATCTGTTTTAATTCCTCGGTGATGTATCGTTCGCCGCTTGTTAAGGTTTGCTTGCGGATATAACGGTAGGGAACTTCACCAACATAAGACTTGGACACCTCGATATAATAGCCAAATACCTTGTTATAGCCTACCTTTAGCGTCTTTATCCCCGTTTCTTCCTTTTCCGCCGCCTCGAGCGCGGCAAGCCAATCCTTACCGTCGCGGCTTGCGCTGCGGTACGCGTCCAGCTCTTTATTGTAGCCGTCTCGAATAAAGCCGCCCTCACGCAGTATCATAGGCGCGTTATCCAAAATAGCTTTGTTCAATATCGCGGCAAGTTCCTCGAACGGAGTTATCTGCTCCCGAAGCTGCAATAAATAAGGTGCTTTTGCGTTTTCGAGTATCTTTTTTATCGCGGGAAGGAGCAATAGTGAGGACGCAATAGCGTACATTTCACGGGGATTGACGCTTCCGTAAGCGACTTTACCCGCAAGCCGCTCAATATCGCGAATATTGACGAACAGCCGTTCGATTTCTCCGCGCAGCTTTGTATTTTTCACAAGGTTTTCCACCGCATCTAGCCGTAACGCTATCTCGTCTTCCTCGATTAGCGGAGATTCGATAAAGCGGCGCAAATTCCTCGCTCCCATATTGGTAATAGTGTTATCAAGAAGCCAAAGAAGAGTGCCTTTGCTGCGGCGTTCGCGGATAGTCTCGGTAAGCTCAAGATTTCTACGAGCGGTTGCGTCAAGATACATATGGCGATTGCTCTTGTAGTATGTAAGCTTATTAAAATGTGATAAGCTTCGCTTTTGCGTCTCCAAAAGATATTCGAGCAACGCCCCCGCCGCACTCACCGCATATCTTTTATCCGCGCACTCGTAAGCCTCAAGAGATGCTACCTTGAGTTGCTTGGCAAGCGCCGTGCATGCGTTGTTGTATTGATATGCCCAATCATAATACGGCTGCATTAAAGGCAGTCCGTTAAGGGCGTCTTTTGACAATTTTTTGGTCTTGACAGCGTCGAGCGCAGGCGCGTTCGCGATAAGTTCATTGGGGTTGACGGCATTAAGCATACATTCGACATGGCGCGCGGCTGACTCGTTCTCGAACTCGACAAGGTTGAATTCGCCCGTCGTTATGTCCGCCCATGCAAGCCCTATTCCGCTGTCCGAGTAATAAAGCGAGGCTATATAGTTATCTTTTTTGTCCTCGAGCATAGAATCCTCGATTACGGTACCCGCGGTAATTACTCTTGTAACGTCACGGTCAACTATCCCCTTTTGGTCACCGGGCGCGCTCAGCTGCTCGCATATCGCCACTTTATAACCCTTGGCAATAAGCCGCGCGATGTAAGCCTCAACGGCATGGTACGGCACACCACACATAGGCGCGCGCCTATCAAGACCGCAATCACGTCCGGTAAGCGTCAATTCAAGCTCTTTAGAAACAAGCTCGGCATCCTCAAAAAACATCTCATAAAAATCGCCAAGACGATACATTAAAATAGCGTCCTTATGCTTGTCCTTCGTCTCAAAATAATGGCGCATCATCGGGGATAGCTTATTAATATCAAGGGTCATACAGTACTCCTTTTGCCGAACAGCGACGCCGAACGCGCTTCGGTTACCTCGACAGTTACAAAGTGTCCTATCAACTCTTTTGAACCTTGAAAAGTAACCAACCTGCCGCAATCCGTTCTTCCGCAAACACTGTCTGCATATTTCGGGTTGATGTCCTCCACTAGTATCTCGTAAAATTTACCAATATAGTTCGCGCTTATCTCTTTGGTGATACTGTTTTGCAAAGCGACAAGCGTCTTAATTCGCTCCTTTTTCACCTCGGGGGCAAGCTGCAAAAGCTTCGCTGCGGGCGTACCTTTTCTCGGAGAATATACAAAAGTAAACGCGTTGGAAAAGCGCGCCTCCTTAATCAATTCAAGTGTCTTGATATAATCTCTCTCACTCTCGCTCGGAAAACCCACGATAATATCCGTAGTTATTCCGGCATCGGGCATCTTTTTGCGGATATAGCTTAGTAAATCGAGATAGTCTTCGCGGGTATATCCACGGTTCATCGCCCTTAGCGTATTATTGCTGCCCGATTGCACCGGCAGATGAATACTTTTGCAGATATTCGCGGATGCGGCGATTATATCGACTGTCTCCTTGCAAAAATCCTTGGGATGCGAGGTCATAAAGCGCAATCTAAACTTCCCGTCTAGATTGTCAATCTTGCGAAGCAAATTAGGGAAATTTTCCTTAGCGTCAAGGTCAGAACCGTATGAGTCGACGTTCTGCCCTAAAAGGGTTATTTCTTTGTACCCTTCATCGAGCGCGGCACGGGCGTCGCGTACTATGTCCGCCGAAGCGCGGCTTTTCTCCCGTCCTCTGACATAAGGCACGATGCAATATGTGCAAAAGTTGTTGCAGCCATATATTATATTAATCCAAGCATTGGGATAGCTCGTTCTAAGGGGCGGCAATTCGTTGTCGACTCTTACCGTGCTGTCAATGATAGACAAATGCGGCTTGCGGCTTTTAGCGCGCGCTTTTACCGCGTCTTCAAGCTCGTCCAAATTACTCGTACCGAGAACGATATCGAGAAAAGGAAACTTGCTTCTTAAGCTTTCCGCGCCCCCCTCTTGCTGGGTGACACAGCCAACTACCGCGACTATCAAATCCTTGTTGAGCTTTTTGAGGGGTTTGACAGCGCCAATATTGCCGATAACACGCTTTTCGGCGGTGTCGCGGATACAGCAAGTGTTGAACACGATTACATCCGCTTCCCGCTCGCTGTCCGTTTTGGTATAGCCCAACTTCTCAAGCATACACGCGATTTTTTCAGACTCATGCACGTTCATTTGACAGCCGTAAGTGTTGATTTTGTAGTGCTGTAATTTGTCGCTCATATTGATTATTTTAGCATTTTTTAGAGAATTTAACAAGCGTAAAGTAAGATAAACATAATAGATTACCTATAAATTGAAAATTACGGGTAAAAACCCGTAATTCAAAAACCGGTCTTGCCGCGTTCTTGCATCAGACGCTCATAAAGAAGTCGCTAGCTTACTGTATCGCGGCTTTTTATCCGCCATATTGCAAATGTCCAAAACTAAATTATGTATCTCTCGTTCTTTGCCTTTGCGCTCTCTATCTCCGCTTTTTTTGCCTCGAAGCCCTTGCGTCCGAATAAGGCAAAAGTCGCCTGCTTTCCCTCTTCTACGCCCGGCTGATTGTATGTATCGATGTCGAGCATTGCGCCGCAATAAGCGGTCTTGAGCATAAAAAACATCAAAAGTTGCCCTACGGTATAGGCATTGACCTCGGGGACATATATCGTGTGATTCATACGCTTATATCTTGTTAACGCGTACTCGGTCGCCTTACGCTCGTTATTCAAAAGCAAGCCCATTGTGTTGCCGCAAAGGAAGTTGACATCGGGAAAATCGGGCAGTCCGTCGGGTATTGTAATTTCGTTGCGGAAACGCTCGACAGCGATAAATGTAACCACCTTATCAAACGGCCCTTCGGTATAAAGCTGTATTTGGCTGTGCTGGTCGGTAACACCAAGTGCCTTGACGGGAGTCTGCCCCGCAAAAATCTCGTTGCCGCAAAGGTCAACGCGCTTACCCAAACTCTCTCCCCATAGCTGACAATACCAATCGGCAATATACTTCAAGCTGTCCGCATAGGGCATCATTACCGAGATGTTCTTGCCGTGCTTCATTGCGTAATACTGCAGTGCGGCGGCGGCAAGAGGAGCGTTGCGGAACATATCGGGGCTGTTGGACTTTTTAATAGTATATGCCGCGCCCTTAAGCAACGCCTTAATGTCGATGCCAAGCACCGCTGCGGGAAGCAATCCCACCGGACTAAGCTCCGAGAACCTCCCGCCTACGCCGTCGGGGATATAGAAAGTCTTAAAGCCTTCTTTTTTGGCAAGCTTAATCAAGTTGCCTCTACTATGGTCGGTGGTTGCAATTATATTGTCGGCAAACGATGCTCCGAGCGCTTTTTTCAACAACTCTGAGATAATTAAATATTGACTCATTGTCTCGCTTGTCGCACCGCTTTTTGTAATTACATTGAACATTGTTTCCGCAGGGTCTATTACATCAAGTAGCGCCTGCATTCTCTCGGGGTCCACGTTGTCCTCAACATAAAACCTTGGACCGCCCCGCTTCCGCCTCGATAGTTCGTTATGGCGCGTATGACACAACGCTTGGAATACCGCTATCGGACCAAGTGCCGAGCCGCCTATACCAAGAACTACAAAATTCTTAAAATTGCGGCGAATGTGTTTTGCAACACCGAGTATATCCGTGACAATCTCCGTTTGGTTGAACGGAAGCTCCGTCCACCCCATCATGTTCTTGCCCGCGCCCTCTTTGACAGTTCGGTAAGCTTTGTTTATCTCTTTGCATAGATTCTTTATATCCGATTCGGCGATACCCTCATCGCCTATGTAGTCGGACATCATATTGTTGTAGTCAAGTCTTATTGCCATATTAACTTTGTCTATTTTCATTTTTTCATCCTTTATCCCGCCGCGCGGTCGCGGCATGCGACAAGATATTCAAAACCGCGCTTTACTTGGTCGAGATTGTTGTAATCGCCGCTGTACAGTTCTAATAACACGGGGTTATCATACCCCATTTCAAACAATTTTGCAAACAGTTCGGTAAAATCAAACGAGCCTTGACCCGGCACACAAAGCTTGCCGTTCGGATAATAATCGCAAGCATGGACGGTCGATAAGCTGTCTCCCATATCCTCGAGAAACTCATATACCGATACGCCCGACTGCATCGCTTGCTTGATATCAAGAGTGGTTCTTATCTTTGGAGCATGCTCTTTAAGCTGTCTGTAAAAGCTCGGATAGTTATAGAGCGCCCAATGAACGTTTTCGTAAGATAACGAGATACCGTATTGCCGGCAAAGAGCGTTAAGTTCGTTGCAACGGACACCAAAACGCGTCCAATCTATGTTGTAGGGCTTTGATTTTAGACGCGCCTGCCCGTGAAAAGTATAATACTTTGCCTTAAGGCGCTCGCCACCGCGCAGCGTCTTCTTGAAAATGTTCTCCGCATCCGTTCGCGTCCGTTCGCTAAGGTTAAAAAGCTCGGGTTCAAAATGGTTGTTTAGAGTATGCACTGAATGAACCTTGATATCGCCGCGCCTTGAGGCGAGAAGCTCGGTAAAGCTGTCCTCGTATTCGCTGAAAGTAGTCAAAAAAACCTCGCATACCGAACAGCCCAAGGAGCGCATTATATCAAAGCTATCCTCGGTCTTTGCTTTCAAGAAGAAGGAAGCCGAGGAAATACCTATTTCAATCATTAATATTCCGCCTCAATCAAGCCAACGTCTTTATCGCGCCGTTTGTAAACGACGTTGACACTGCTTGTTTCCTCGTTTAGGAATATGTAAAAGTCGTTGTCCACCATATCGAGCTGAAAAATAGCGTCCTCAACCGACATTTTCTTTAAGGCGAACTTTTTAGTCCTTACAAGCTCGGGAATCCGCTCGGTGGTCTGAGCCTCCCCGCTTTCGGGATGGTCAAAGGCGCCTTCGCGAAGCTTTCTATCCAATTTTGTGCGGTATTTTCGCATCTGCCTCTCAACCTTTGGCACTACGATATCCACGTTGCCGTACATGTTGTCGGAATCGACCTCCGCCCGAATTATAGAGTCGCCAAGTACGATTGTCAGCTCCATAATGTTCATTCCGTGGTCTTCTTTACAGACCACCCGCGCAACATCCGAGTCCTTAAAATACCTCGATAACTGCTTGTCAATCTTTCGATGGATAATGTCCTCAAGCTTATCGCTTACCGAGTAATGTTTCCCGATTATTTCAACACGCATAAATTTAGCCTCCTTAAAATATTGTGTTTTGTTACACATGTGCGTTCGTTATAATATACGATATCAACCGTTGCACCTTTTCAAAATGCACTTAACGGATTATTTTTTATCTGCAAGTTCGGTCTTTTCCCTTTCGGAATGAATATTCAATACTCCCTCAGAAACATCGACTATTACCGTGTCGCCGATACTGATTGCGGAAGTCAAAATCTTCTCGGAAAGCGCATCTTCGATAAGTCGTCGTATCGTTCGCTTAAGCGGTCGCGCGCCGTATTCGAGATTGGAACCGTCCTTGACAATATACGCTTTTGCTTCCTCGCTGATTTTTATCGATATACCTCTTTCATTAAGCTTTTTTGCAAGCGCGACGAACAGTATATCGGCAATATCCTCAAGATTTTGCGCATTTAAGGGATGGAATATGATTATGTCGTCCAAACGGTTGATGAACTCGGGGCGCATCGTCTTTTTTAGCGCGGCTATCTGTTTTTCCTTGAGCGATTCGTAATCCGACTGAGGCGAACTCTCTCCAAAGCCGAGAGTAGACGCCCTTTTTATCTCTTCCGCCCCGATATTCGAGGTCATAATTACAATAGTGTTCTTAAAACTGACCGTTCTGCCGTGCGAGTCCGTAAGCCTGCCGTCGTCCATAATCTGAAGAAGAATATTATAAATATCCGGATGCGCCTTTTCTATCTCGTCAAACAGTATCACCGAATAAGGCTTACGGCGCACTTTCTCGGTAAGCTGTCCACCCTCCTCATATCCAACGTATCCGGGAGCGGAGCCGGTGAGCTTGTTGACGCTGATTTTGTCCATATACTCGCTCATATCCATACGGATTATCATGTTCTCGTCTCCGAACATCGCTTCTGCCAACGCCTTAGCAAGCTCCGTCTTGCCTACTCCCGTAGGTCCAAGGAATATAAAGGAGCCAATCGGCTTGTTGGGGTCTTTAAGCCCCGCCCTCGTCCGCCTTATCGCATGCGAAATCGTAGTAACCGCGTCTTTTTGTCCGACTAGTCGCTTCGCTATTATCTCCTCGAGTTTTATGAGTTTTTCCGCTTCTGTCTCGGTGAGTTTGGATACCGGTATGCCCGTCCATGACGACACTATACCCGCGATATCCTCCTCGGCTATCTCAAGCTGTTGAGTACTCATCTCGGATGACCAATCGAGCTTGCTTTTGGATAGCTTCATCATTATATCGTCGCGCTCTTTTTTAAGTGTACTTGCCTTTTCGAACATCTCCGCTTTGCTTGCGTGGGTAATCTCTGTCTGAAGTTCCTCCACTCTTTTTTCCATTTCCTGAATGTTGCCGGGCGCGGTAAAGCTCTTCATACGTTTGCGGCTCGATGCCTCGTCGATTAAGTCAATCGCCTTATCGGGTAAGAATCTGTCGTTGATATATCGTTCGGAAAGCACCGCGGCGGCATTGATTGCCGAATCGGTTATCTTTACTCTGTGGTGTGCTTCATACTTCTCCTTTAGTCCCATTAAGATACTTATCGTGTCCTCAACGCTCGGCGGATTGACCAAAATCGGCTGAAATCTCCGCTCAAGCGCGGGGTCTTTTTCAAAATATTTGCGGAATTCGTCAAGCGTTGTTGCGCCTATTGTCTGCAGTTCGCCACGCGCTAGCATAGGCTTTAAGATGTTGGCGGCGTCCATTGCGCCCTCGCTCGTTGCGCCCGCTTTGACTATCGTGTGAATTTCGTCGATAAATATAATTATGTTGCCCGTGTTCTTTATAGCCTCGATTGCGTCTTTTAACCGCTCCTCGAAGTCCCCGCGATACTTCGTTCCGGCGATTACGCTACTCATATCGAGCATAAAAATACGCTTAGCCTTAAGCGTCTCGGGCACGTTGCCCTCAACGATTGCCTGCGCCAAGCCCTCTACTACCGCGGTCTTGCCCACCCCCGCTTCGCCAATCAAAATAGGATTGTTCTTTGTGCGGCGCGAAAGTATCTGAATAATGCGCTCAATCTCTTCCTTTCTGCCGATTACCGGGTCAAGCTTGCCCGCTTTTGCCTTTTCGGTAAGGTCGACACCGAGCTTTGAGAATGCGCTTTCGTTATTGCTTTTATATTGTTCGCCAAAGCCTTGAGCAAACGGTTGAGCGGGATTGTCACCTGAAAGCCGTTGAAACATTCTGCTCGCCGGGTCGTTGCTTACGCTCTTTGTGCCCGTCAAACTCTGCATCAATTGTCTATACAAATCGGCTACGTCTATCTTGTATGCGGAAAGCACACTCGTCGCATAGCTCGGAGTATTGAGAAGAGCGATAAAAAGATGAATTATGTCGACATATCCGTCCGAATAAGTTTCGCTCAGCTCCTTTGCCTCGGCAAGAAGCTTTTCAGCGTTGCGGGTTATAATGATTTTCGGATTGATTTTGTTCTGAAAATCCATAATTATCTCAACATTTTTCGAGCCGATGCCGAATTCCTTAAGAAGCATGTTGATATCGTTCGGGAATCTTAACATTCCCGCAAGGATATGCTCGGTTCCGAGCTGACCGCCCGTTCTCGCGGCGAGCTGACTCGCGTACTCAATCACTGTCTTGCCCGATTGCGTATATTTTTCAAAAGCCATAAAAAGCCTCCTATTATTCGTTATTCAATTTCAACGCGCGTTTTACAATGTTTGCGCGCGCTATATCTCGTTCTGCTATGCCTTTGCAATTAGTCATTCTCATAAGCGAATAAGGCTGCGCAAGAACAAGTAACTCATCAAGCGTAATCGCCGTGTCAAGCTCAAACAATTTTAAGTTGACACCGAGCTTGACATATGCAAGAGAAGACATCAACTCCTTATTCGAAAGCACCTTTGCCCGCTCTAGCGTCCCTAGCGCGCGGAAAATTTTATCCTCAAGCGCTATTCCTCCCGCGGCATGCAGTTTGCTACGTTGCTCCCTTTCGGCGGCGCAGACCGCCTTAACGCTGTCTGTTACCGCCTCTATAATAGTTTCCTCATCAATCCCTAAAGAAATTCTATTGGATATCTGATACATACAGCCCTCTGCTTCGCTGCCCTCGCCATAAATGCCTCTTATTGTCAAGCCTGCGGACTCAACCTTGCGCCTAACTTCTCGCATTAGCTCCGAAATGGTCAAAGCGGGAAGAAAAATCATAACCGACGCGCGCATTCCTGTACCGATATTGCTCGGGCAAGCGGTCAAATAGCCGAGTTTGTAGTCGTATGCGACGGACACCGTTTTGGAAAGTTCTTCGTCGAATGCAGAAAGTTCTTCGTCGCATTTTATCAAATTAAGACCACTTTCTATACATTGGGCGCGGATATGGTCCTCTTCCATAAGCATAATGGAGATATTGCGCTCCTTATTGAGTATCAGCGCACCGAATCTGCTCTCAACGAGCATCGGGCTAATCATATGGCTTTCGATAAGCGAGTTGCGCTCGAGTGCGCTCATTGGCTTGATTTTGTAAAAGTCGTTCTCAAACAGCTTGTCTGACACCTTTCTCGCCGCATGATAGATTTTGTCCGCCTGCGCTTCTGTGCAAAGTCTAGGAAATGGTATATCCGATATGTTGCGCGCTAAGCGGATACGTGAAGATACGATAAGGTATTCCATCAGTCGTCCTCCCAATCCTTGCGCAATTCATCTATTTGTGCCTTAAGCTTAGCGGCATCTTTGAACCGCTCCTCGTCTACCGCCTTTTTTAACTCAAGATAAAGACTTTCTATATCAACGGGCGGGCGCGCCTTACCGTTTCTGCCCTTGTGTCGCGTACTGCCTTGACAACTCTTAATCGCCTCGCTAAGCCTGTCTCTAAACGTCGTATAACATTCGGGGCAGCCCGCAAAGCCGCTTTTGGATATCTCAGGGAGGGCGGCGCCGCAAGAGCAGACCCGCAATTCCTCAGGAAGCGCCTGCATATTCGCCCTACGCGCCCTCTTGTCGAATTCCTCGTCAAGAATCCGCTTGCAGCTTCCGCAAATGTGAAAAGTACGGCTCTTGCCGCCGCTAGTTTTTACAAAATGATATTCAGCCAGTCTTGCCGCGCATATTTCACATATTCTTTGGTTGCTCA
>CAYOYS010000020.1:0-8051 GCA_964408255.1 uncultured Christensenellaceae bacterium
ACTTGTTCCAAGCCCATAACCTTGTACACACAAAATAGCCCGAGATTGGCAAGCACCACCTTCAACGGTATGGAAATATACCATTTTTTCGGCAGATACTTGAGGCATATATACATCATGAGGGTACCGCTTCCGAACAATAACGCAAAAGGCAGTACCGCAATATAATTCGTGAACAAAAGCCCTAGCACGCCGCTTGCAAAATAGGTAAGCAGTCCGCTTCTTAATTTGTCTCTTAAAAGGGGCAGCATTAGCGTTATGCCCGACAGCGCGTATACTGTCAAAGTCATTACCGGCACATAGTAAGACAGCACTATGCATATTACGGTAAGCGCCGTTCCTATACCCGCAAGGGCGATATCGTAGCTAAAATCCTTTTTTATCTGCAACATTGCAGACAATCACAAAGACAATTCGCGCACATAAGTCCCTGACAGCAAGCGCAACAACTGTCCGCCGCCTCGCTGCCCGGCGCCGTATTTTGGTAACTTCTATGGTAACCCGCGCCCGCATCTGCTCTTGCTCCGCCTAAGTTGCCCGAACTGCCCCGATTGCTAAGTTTCGCTTCGAGCTTTTCGAGCGAACGGAGGTATTTTTCGTTCTTGGGGTCCATGGAGACGGCAAGCTTAAGTTGGGAACGCGATTCCATAATCCAACCCTTTTTATAAAAAATCGCGGATTGAAAATAATGCCATTCCGCGCCGCGCTCGGAGATATTGTCCAAAGTGTGCTGCGCTTCATCGTATTTGTTCGCCTTGATAAGCTGCTCAATAGTGGAAAAAATATTGCCGTCAAAATTAATTTTTGACTCAAAAATAGCGGTTATCTCGCGGTATGCGTCCTCGACCTCCGAAAGCTTGTTCGCCGCCTCGCGACCTCTTTCGCCCTCTTGGTGCATGTCCAAGCGGTGCTTATCTCTAAGCTTGCGGTATGCCGCCTCAGCCTCCGCTTGCGTTGCGGTTTCGGATATACCAAGTATTAAAAACGGATTTTTTGACATTTATCGCACTCCTTATTCATTATGCTTTTTGCCCTTGCTCTTAGCCCAAACCATAGCGTGTTGGTTACCACGCCTTCATTGACGGTAATTTTCACATTCTCGTACGCCTCGTTGATGCTTGCGATAATGCCGTTGGTCATAGCCGTCAACTCGTCCGACGCTTGCTCGAGCAGCTCGCCTCTTGTCTTTGCCGAAGGATACATGTATCTAAACACATTATATTCGTCTTGCGCGGTGTCGGCTTCAAAATCGTCTATCGCATCCATTAAGTATACGAACTTCGCAAGATTATACGCGATAACGCCTATATCTTCGGTATAAGCCGACTCAAGCAACTCCTTAAAAATCTCGCGCATCGCTTGGGAAAACGCGTCCGCCGCTCTGTCAATCGAAGCGGTCTTTGCCCTCTCGAGTACGTCCTCCTCAACGAATGCTTTGTCAAGGATTGCGGCGACTTGGGGCAGCGCCTTTCTCGCCTTTCGCCTCTTGCGCGCTAGAAACAGTCCGGCTATCATATTTTTGAGGCTCGGCGCGTCCGAGCGGTCGTCACGGTTCTTGAACTCCGCAAGCAGTATGTTCAAATGTACCGTGTTGCGGCTAATCGAATCGGGCTCGGCGATAGCCTTTTTGCGTATGGGATTCAATACGCATACGCCCTCGCGAAAGCGGGATACCTCACCCTTAAGACCGTGTATCAATATATCTATAAAAGTCACATCGTAGTTGATAAGGAAGCGCGCAAGGTTGCCGTATTGCTTCTTTGTAGCAACACATAAGCCGCAATAATAAGCGCGATAAAGATTGTAGTCTTTAACATACATATTGGGCTTGTCGGGGAGAATGTATCCGAACATATCAGCGAAAGCCTATTCTGCGCTTGACTTTGTCGAGCGTCTTTCGCGCAATCCGCCTCGCTCTTTCCGCGCCCTCCGAGGCGATTCGGTCGAGATATTCTTTATCGTTAATCAGCTCGGCATACCGCTTCCTTATCGGACTCAACGCCTCCGCGACAGCTTCGCCTACCGCCGTCTTAAATTCTCCGTAACCCTTGCCCTCGAAGCGTCGTTCCGCGTCGGTTACAGTGCATCCCGAAAATACCGAATAGATTGTCAAAAGATTGCTTATACCCGGCTTTTCGGGGGATACCTCTATACTCCTGCCGCTGTCCGTCACCGCGCGTTTGAATTTTTTCAATATTACTTCTGGCGCGTCGATTATGCTTACCATGCCGTTGGAATCAGGGTCGGACTTGCTCATCTTCTCAAGCGGACTTTGCAAGCTCGTAATTTTGGCGCCTTGCTCGGGGATATATGCCTCGGGCACGGTAAAGGTGTCACCGTAGAGGTTGTTGAACCGTATCGCAATATCGCGCGTTAGCTCAAGGTGCTGTTTTTGGTCGATGCCCACCGGCACAAGGTCGGTCTTATAAAGCAAAATATCCGCCGCCATAAGCACGGGATAGGTAAACAGTCCCGAATTGATATTGTCCTCACCTTTTGCGGATTTTTCCTTGAACTGCGTCATTCGCGAAAGTTCGCCGATATAGGTGAAGCAGTTGAGAATCCATGTCAGTTCGGCATGCTCCGCAACATCGGACTGTATATATAATATACTTTTTTCGGGGTCTAAGCCGCAAGCAAGATATTGCGCAAAAAACGACTTTACCCTATTGCGAAACTCCGCGGGGTTCTGCCTTACCGTCAATGCATGCATATTGGCTATGCCGTATATACAGTTGTTGTCCTCTTGAAGCTTTTTCCAATTGTTGATTGCACCGATGTAGTTGCCTATCGTCACGCAGCCCGTAGGCTGGATTCCGCTGTAAATCGTCTTGCGTCCCGTATTATCCATTGTCACCTCTATCCGTTATAAATTGTATCACTTTGTCCTTAAGTTCTGCCTTTTCCAACACGTCCTGAAACCTTCTCGGCAGACTTTTCAGCTCCGAAAGCCCCTCGGGAACTTCCCAACCCGTGAGCAGACTCAAGCGCCTCACCGCGGAGAATTCGTCCGGCTCGCCACCCTCGCTGATTGCAGCGTAGACGCTGCGCGAAAACTTGTACGGACTCGCGGTCGAAACAATCACGGTGGGCGTCTCGTCACCGCTGAGAATGTATTCGTTATAAACATAGGCGGCGACCGCGGTATGCGGGTCGAGCATATAGTCGTATATATCAAAATTATTAAAAATCGTGTCCGTTGTATCTTGCTCCGTCGCAAAGCCCGAAGCGAAACACGCGGCGTTTTTTTGAATAAGCTCGAGCGGAATTTGGTAGCTACCTTTTGTCTTTAACTCTGCCATAAGTGCGTTGACTTTCTCATCCGAGCGGTCGAGTATCTCGAACAGCAATCTTTCGAGGTTGGAAGAGATAATAATATCCATAGAAGGCGACATCGTCTTATGAAACTCACGGTTGATGTCATATACTCCGGTGCTCAAAAAATCCGTTAAAACGTTGTTGGTGTTGGACGCGCATATCAGCTTATTGACGGGCAGTCCCATTCGGTAAGCGTAATAACTCGCAAGAATATTGCCGAAGTTGCCGGTGGGGACGCAAAAATTGATTTTTTCACCGCAAACAAGCTCTCCCGAGCTTATTAAGTCGCAGTACGCCGACACATAGTACGCAATCTGCGGAAGTAGCCTGCCCCAATTAATAGAATTGGCGGAAGAGAGCGCATAGCCGTGCTTTTCTAGCTCCGCCGCAATGTCGTTGTTCGCGAATATCTCCTTTATCGCGCTCTGCGCATCGTCAAAATTGCCCCGTAGCGCGCCGACATAGACATTGCCGCCCCGCTGAGTGGACATCTGAAGCTGCTGCATCAAACTCACGCCCTCATCGGGATAGAATACCATAATCTCCGCGCCCTCTGCGTCCTTGAACCCTTCAAGCGCCGCCTTGCCGGTGTCGCCCGAGGTGGCGACTAATATCAGCGTCTTTTCCTTTTTGCCAAGCTTCGCTTTCGCCGCCGCCATAAGCTTAGGCAGAATAGTCAGTGCAACGTCCTTAAAAGCGTACGTTGGACCGTGCCAAAGCTCGAGAATGTATAAATCCTCGTCAATATTGACAAGCGGACAAGGGTCGCCGTCAAAACGTTCGTACGCTTCGTTTGCATAGCGGAGTAGCTCGTCATACGAAAAGTCCTTAAGATAAAGACTCATTATATACGCCGCCCGCTCCTCATATGACTGTTCTGCAAGCTCGATAAGCTTTTCTTTGTCGAGTTGGGGAAAGGTTTCGGGTACGAATAACCCTCCCTCGCGTGATATGCCCTTTACGATAGCTTCGCTTCCCGAAACCGCGAAAGCCTTATCACGCGTACTGATATACTTCATAATAGCTCGTATAATGATGTAGCGTTGGATTTAACCGAATCTTGAGCGGTTAGCAACATCTTTTTATTTTTTGCATTGCTTGCTTAACTATCTAATAGTTAGCTCCTTAGATAGCTAGGCGTCTTATCAACCAATTCTGATAGTCGGGCGTCTTATAAACCAATTCGGATAGTCAGGCGTCTTATCAACCATTCGGCTCGCTTTGTGCCGCGTTAATTTATGCTTTTTCTTTTTCGAATCTGTCCATAAAGGCAGGTAATTCCTCAATGCTTACCGTAAGCACGAATTCTACCTTGCGCTTTCTAGCGATTTTGTCAAGCTCGTCGTAGAATTCCTCCATTGCGCCTATGTCCTTGCAAACCATGCGACTCGCGCCGTCTATGTATACTAGGTGAATGTCGTTGTTGGACGCAAGTACTCCCCGTATAAAGCCGGTTAATCCAAGCTCGGTTTGAATGTCGTAATCCATTACGTTGATAAGCCTAATTTCGTGTTTGATGTCGAATCTGTAACGCCAAGTATCGGTCAAAAATACTACCGAATCTGTCTCCACCGCCCTACTGTTCGCCTCGCCTACAATCTTGCCCGTCTTTCCCGAGCCTTTGGCTCCGTAAATCAAACGAATCATATTTATCCCTCCGACATATGATAACTATATTGTATCCTATCGGCGGCTATTTTTCAATACCCATGTTTTTGACGGGATAAACAAACGGATATAACTTGCGCGTCCTTGCGCTATGCCAAACGCGTCCGACGGACAATTAATCCTCGTTATCCGAGTTGAGTAATTCGTTCTTTGAGGCGAGTTGCAACGCCTCAATCATGGGCAATATCTCCCCGTCGAGAAAGGTGTCGAGAGAATATATCGTCATTCCTATCCTATGGTCGGTCACCCGCCCTTGTGGAAAATTGTATGTTCTAATGCGCTCGGAGCGGTCGCCCGTCTTGACTTGAGAGCGGCGGTTCTCGGCGTATTTCTTGTCCGCCTCTGAGCGGTAATGGTCGTAGAGTTTGCTTTTTAATACCTTGAGCGCCCGTTCTCTATTTTTGATTTGTGACTTCTCGTCTTGACAAGTGACGATGATTCCCGTAGGAATATGGGTCATTCGGATAGCCGACTCCGTCTTGTTGACATGTTGACCGCCCGCACCGCTCGCGCGATAGGTGTCAATCTTTACATCGTTCATGTTGAGCTCGACATCCACATCTTCAACCTCGGGCAATACCGCGACTGTTGCGGTAGAGGTGTGTATCCGTCCTTGCGATTCGGTAGTTGGTACACGCTGTACGCGGTGCGCTCCGCTCTCGAACTTGAGCTTGGAATACGCGCCCTTGCCGCGAATTAGAAACACCGCTTCTTTGACGCCGCCGAGGTCGTTCATATTTATATCTATTTCCTCAGTCTTCCAGCGCATCCGCTCTGCGAACCGCATATACATACGCAAAAGCACCGTTCCAAAAAGCCCCGCTTCATCACCGCCCGCGCCCGCTCGAATCTCCACTACCACGTTGCTTTCGTCCTTGGGGTCTTTCGGGAGCAAGGCGACTTTCAATTCGTCAAGCAGTTGTTCGCATCTCGCGCTTAGCTTCTCGTGCTCCTCCTTGACAA
Source organism: uncultured Christensenellaceae bacterium (assembly GCA_964408255.1). GTDB lineage: Bacteria > Bacillota > Clostridia > Christensenellales > CAG-1252 > SACC01. The sequence continues at coordinate 5,950 of CAYOYS010000020.1, forward strand.
GCGCTAGGAACTCGGCATCATGCTCCGAGGACAGAATCGTCTTACATTCCTCGTAATCGGCGGCGCATTTCATGTATTTGTCGTACAACTCGACCGTCGGCTCGAGCAAAGAACGCTCTTTGACTAGATTGCGCCATTTTGCCTGATTGGCTATAACGTCGTTTGTAGCTATCTCTGAGGTTAGCTCAAGATAACGTGTTTTAATCGCTTCAAGCTTTGATAACATATTTATTTCCTAAATTTAACCACGGCAATCCTGTCCAAGCCGCTGTAATCGCTAAAAAATTCGATGTCGTAAGCGCAAAACAACTCTTTGATATCCGCGACTTGTCCGCTGCCTATTTCCATGAACAAGTAACCGCTTTCCGTCAAAAAATCCTTGACTTTATCCGCGATAACGCGGTAATAATCAAGCCCGTCAACCCCTCCCAAAAGCGCCGCGCGAGGCTCTTTCTTTATCTCTTTGCCAAGCTTTTTGTACTCGTCTTCCGCAATATATGGAGGATTGCAAATTATAACGTCGTATCTTTTTGCAATCGATGCGAACATGTCGCTCTTTATAAATTCAATCTTCGCGCCGTTAAGTACGGCGTTTTCGCGAGCAAGCTCAAGCGCGTCTTCGCTTATGTCCGAGGCGGTCACTTTTGCGCCCTTTTCTTTGCTTACCGCGACGGCTATCGCCCCGCTTCCCGTGCATAGGTCGAGGACTTCGCTGTTTTCGTCTATTCGCTCAATCGCGCGCTCCGTCAAAAGCTCGGTCTCGAATCGCGGTATCAACGCGCGAATATCCGTCTTTATCTTGTAACCGTAAAACTCGGTATAACCAAGCACATATTGGAGAGGATTGCCCTCCGCTACACGCTTCGCATATTCCACCGCCTTTTTGTATTGGGCTTCGTCCACGTATTTGATTTCGGCAAGCTCCGAACGCTTGACCCCCGTAACCTCGGATAATATCCAATCCGCTTTCGCCGCCGCCTCCGCGCCCTTGCCAAGATACGCGTCTAACTCCGTTCTGAGTCGGGTATAGTCCTTTTTAATGTCAAATTTGAGCGTTTTCGCATCTTCATCGCCCTCAAGCCGCTCCACTTCCTTAAAAGCGGCGATAGCAACCTCGAGCATATCGTTTGACGGCTCGATTGTTGTCAGCCGCTGTACGAGCAGTCCGGGCGCTTTGATGATTCTAACGAATATGTTGTCGTATTTTGCAAGAAACTTAAGCAATTCGTATGCCACCCCCGCGACTAAAGGCAACAGCGCGAGCCTTATCGAAGTGCGTATCAGTACGTTGACCGCTTTGGGAAGAGCGGGATTCTCCGTCCAACCCGTAAGCGAAAAAATAAGCACCGAAACAAGCATTACGATAACTAAAAAGTTTGTGCCGCAGCGGTCGTGCTTTGTACTCATGCCCTTGGCGTTCTCGGGAGTAAGCTCAAGATTGCTTTCGAAGCAACTTATCGTCTTATGCTCTGCGCCATGATACATAAATACGCGTTTTATGTCTTTCATAAGTCGAACGAGCAAAAGATACGCGGTAAAAATAATAATCCTAACCACACCTTCGATTAAGTTGAAAAGTATAGGATGCAACTCAAGACCGAGCATACCAAGACCGGAGACAATCAGCTGCGGCAACACAAAGAACAGCCCGACAGACAGCGCAAGCCCCAACGTTACACCGATAACCATAGCGATAGTCATTATGTCGATATGCAGAGTTTTTGCAAGCCACTTTTCAAATCTTGAAGGCTCTTCTTCTTCCAACTGCTCTCCGTACACCTCGGCGGAGCGCATCAATATCTTAGTCCCGATGAACATCATGGAAAAAAAGTTAAGCACCCCTCTTAAAATAGGTATTTTGCTCCACTTCTTAGCCTCACCAACCCTCTCGCTCTCGATTATTATTCTACCCTCGGGATTCCTTACCGCGGTGGCATAGCTTCGCGCACCGCGCATCATTACGCCTTCTATTACCGCTTGTCCGCCGATAGAGCATGTCTTTTTCTTTACCATTTTGCTCCTTATTGCCTAGCCACGAGCTTTTTGCCGTCTTGTTCGCCTTCGCTAAACTTCCACCGTTTCGCGTCTTGTTCGCCTCGCTA
>CAYOYS010000020.1:8151-16835 GCA_964408255.1 uncultured Christensenellaceae bacterium
TCGCTAAACTTCCACCGTTTCGCGTCTTGTTCGCCTCGCTATAAACTTCTATTTATTCCCGTTTTTGTCTTACTGCGGTTTTTGCGTACGGCTTCTTGAAAAAATAGTGCGAACTGCTTCGCACTATCCAATTTGATTAGCCGCGGTTGTAACGCTTGTTGAATTTATCAATTCGACCGCCCGTTTCAATCATCTTTTGTTTGCCGGTAAAGTACGGATGGCACTTGCTGCACACGTCGATTCTTAAGCTCTCCACGTTCTTGGTTGTGCCGGTAAGGAAGCTCTCGCCACACGCACAAGTAACCGTGACGGTACGATATTGCGGATGTATATTTTCTTTCATAACTATCACCTCTATATTAGATAATGCTTAATCATTATACTTGCGTACAATTAATTAGTCAACAATTTTTATCCTTAAAATATTATAGGTTATTATTTTTTGGTAACGGCGCAAGCTAAATATTTCACTGTTGCAAAGGGTTTTGTCCAAATGGATGTTTTGATTGCAAAAGCTACCGCGATATGGTATAATTGCCTCGCAAGGAGTAATTATGAAATTCTGGAAAATTACCGCTCCCAATACCATGGTTTTGGGGACTTCAAACGCCGAAATCGATGATTCGAGCGCCAAAATCAAAATCACAAAGACCGCAATATCGAGTTCTGACCTCGCGATTTACCTCGGCAAAGCCGAAACCGCATATCCCATTGTTCCGTGTAGAATAGCCGCGGGGTTAATTAGCGAGGCGCCCGCGTCAAGCGGCCTTAAAAAGGGCGAAAGAGTAGTACTTAGTCCGTATATAAAACCGTCCGGACACAACCTTGAGGAAATCAAATACATGGGTTTTCATAAAGACGGATATCTTGGCAATTATGTGATTGCTCCCCTTGAGAAGGTGTTTCCTCTTCCCGAAGGAATCACGGATGAGCAAGCGGTGTTCGCGGAATACATCGCGCTTGCAATCAATGCAGTATCGGCGCTTGCAATCGAGAGTCGAGAATATCTTGCGATAGTCGGCGCGAACCCATTGGGGCTTATGCTCGGTCAGCTTGCGAACTACTACCATATTATACCGATAATAATTGACAAAAGCGAAGAAAAGCTCGCGCTTGCCGCAAGCTATGGAATCACATATTGCGTCAACGGCGAAAAGCAAGAGCCGCAACAAAAAGTGCTGGAGATAACGGGAGGCAAAATGGCGGACTGCACTATATTCGAGGGTAGGAGCGGACAAAATGCTCAGCTTGCTTTCAATCTTACTGCCGAACGTGGCCGCGTAGGAATAATAGGCTATAACAGCACTATCGCCAAAATGAGCGCGGATATTCGGACAATACTATATAAACAATTAAAGGTGTTCGGCATCAACAACGGGTGCAAAGAATTCAGCGCGGCAATAAATCTTCTTGCGAACTCGGTAATTACAATCGACGGAATCGTAAGCGGTACGGGAGAGTTCGATACTGCGTCCGATTTCTTCAAAAAAGCTGTGGAAGAAGGCGACAAAAATCTTAAGTTGCTTATCGATTGCTGATTGTTATAAAAAGCAACCTTAACGAAACTGCAATTATATAACATCAACTATAATGTATAAATCTAATTATAAAATTCCGTTTTGATATGGATAATAAAAAATAAAATTTGTTTTGCTTGAGCTGACACCCCAAAGAGTGAATGACGCGTTACCTCCTGCTAAGCTAATAGCGACCGACAATAAAAATCGTTTAAGGTATATATTTACTTTGATAATAAAAAATCGTTGAACATTATATTTACTTTGATAATAAAAAACTGTCGGTTTTACCCGACAGCCCGCCGCGCCGAAATTTTCGGCGCGTTTTTTGCGGTTCCCTCTCGGGATAGCGTTATCTTTCCTCTCGGCAGCCACTATTTGTCGTACCGAATCTTTCCAAGCCACTTAAGCAGCAACAGCATGGGCAACACCTTTGGCAGCATCTTTTGCAACAGCAGACCCCACAAGGCCAACAGTACACAAAGCAGCCGCAACGAGTAATTTGCCAAGCCACATACGGCTTCCAATAGCAGCAAGTACAACAACGATTTCTCATACATATTCCTCCGTATTTTCTATAAAAGCGCTTTTTTTCTAAGACACAATGAAACATCTTTCTTCGCTCATACAAAAAGGCTTTCACGCTACTACATACTATGAAGCCGCATAATATTTTGTACTGCTGAAAAAGATTTTTTGCCTGTAATTCTTATATGGTGTATAATTATGCAAAAATAACTGCATAAACGAAGTTATTGAATATTAATATGCATATTTAATAATTATTTTTCGTTTTTTTAACTAAAACCTTGTAATACTGCTGTAAAGGTAGTAAAATGGACAATATATTCTTAAAAAATACTTATGAGGTCGATTTGTCGGAAGCGAGAGACGGAAAAATCATAGAAATCAATAAAAAAGCCGTAATAATGGCAATAGCCATTGTGCTGATATTAATAATAGGCGCGTATGTGTTGACGTTCGCCTTGCCTAAAGGGGAGTATCAACGCAACGAGGACGGCTCGATTACTCAAGGTACTTACGCGGAAAATCCCGAGCTCGAGGGGATAAAATGGTGGCAGTTTTTGCTTTCGCCCTTTATGATTCTGTCCCCCAACGCGCCGGGGTTCGAGGTCGTATACGCAATTATCGCGCTGCTTTTAGTTATTGGCGCGATATTCACCGCGCTTGAAAAAAGCGGTATCCTAATATATATGGTCAACTCGGTGGCACACCGCTTCCGCGACAAAAAATATTATATTATATTCATACTTTCTTTTGCGTTCATGTTCTTAGGCAGCGCGGTCGGAATGTTCGAAGAGCTTATCCCGCTTGTGCCTATTGTTATCATACTTTGCTATGCAATGGGTTGGGACGCGCTTGTCGGACTCGGAATCTCGATATTGGCGGGAGCGCTAGGCTTCGCGGCGGGCGTCGTCAACCCGTTCTCTATCGGTGTAGCGCACAAAATAGGCGGAATGGTCATGTTTTCGGGTGTTACGCTAAGGCTGATTGCCTTTGTCGTGCTGTATGCGATTCTTATTCTTTTCGTGTACCCATATGCCAAAAAAATAGATAAAAATCCGCAAATCTCAATCGTTTATAAGGAGGATTGCGCAAGAAAACTGAACTTTAATTTTACCTCAACATTCCAATACGAGCCGCGTAAAAGCCGCGCGCTAGTCTGGTTCGCCGCTTGGATGATTTTTGTAGTCGTTTGCGCAATCATTTCTATATTTTTTCATCCGCTTGCGGACTACATAATGTACATCACGGTAGCTGTATACATAATTTCGGGTATCGGCGCCTGCATTATCTGCGGTGTAAAAGGCAAAAAGTTGCTTAACAGCTTACTAAAGGGAATGTTAACCTTGCTTCCTGCTGTCATAATGATACTTATTGCGGGCGGTGTGCGATATATTATTACCGAGGGCGATGTTATGGATACGATACTTTTCAAATTCGTATCGCTCATACAGAATCAGCCCCCGTTCGCCGGTGTTTTGCTTATCTTTGTAGCGATTGTGGTATTCGAGATTTTTATTCCGAGTAGCTCGGCAAAGGTTTTTTTGATAATGCCTTTAATCTTCGATATGTGTTCGGTCATCGGCATCGACAAGCAAGTCGCGGTCTTGGCGCTAGCCTTTGCCGACGGCTTGGGCAACATCTTTTTGCCCACCAATGCCGGACTGCTTTTGATTCTCGGCATGACAACCGTCGACTTTCGCAAATGGTTCAAATGGAGCTTCCCGATGATGCTCGCGCTCGTCGCCGCTGCAGTCGGGATTCTTGCATTGGGTCATTTTGTGTTCTATCCAATGACATAGTATAGCTTTTTTTATCATCGCTTTTTCTTTGTTGTCGCTCTTTCCTTTATCGCCACTTTTTCTTTGTTGTCGCTTTTTCCTTTATCGTACTATAATTTGAAAACTCCCCATTCTTTACGAATTGCAAAAATGGGAAGTTTTATAAGTGCTTCACTTTGAGCCGATATCTGTTGTTCTTTAATTCGCCGCCTTTAACGGTATGCCCGCCATTTCGATATACGCATCGAGATTGCAATCCTCTATATCATAGCTGTAAAGATAATAATTAGTCGATTCCGAGCTTCCCGACAGTCCTATATGCTGCCCGAATATATCAAAGCCGATATTGCCTTCCCAACTTTCGAGATAATTTATCGAACGAAAATAGCCGTTATCCCAGACCTCGAACTCTATCGTATAATACTTGTATTCGACAGGGTTTGCATTCGAATCGCTCTTTAGCTTTGTCATCGAATATTCGCTTGCGTTAACTACCGCTACATTTGCCTCTATCACCACTTGATAAAGCGTCCTATCGCCCGCGCTTACAACCTCGATTTCCGCTAATTTTATTGCGTTTCGGTCGCTAAAATCTATATTGGAAAGCGTCTCATAGTCGCCTTTTTGAGGAGTATAAGCATTGCCGTTTCCGGGCTTTTCCCATGCCGCTACAAGCTTCTTTGTCTCCTCGTCATAAGTTATCTTGCTGCCGTCATAGCGGTATTGCAAAGAGTTGTAATTCACCCTTCTTTTCGCGCGCTCAACGAATCCCGTAACAATCCTCAAACCTTCGCTTTTGACCTCGGTGACCTTGCTCAAAACCTGATGAAAATATTCAAGTCCCGACTGAACTCTAATCGATTGAGAAACAAGAGAGCCAACAAGGGTATCTCCTTTCGATTCCGCTATAAAATGATAATAGGGCGCGTCAAGTTGGTTGTAGCTCGCATAGGTAAAGAGCAGTATCGCCCTATCGATATCGTTATCAAGGGCATTGACTTCGCTTATGTCATAGCCGCCTTGCGCAAAGTCTAGAGCGGGCGCTGCGCCCAATCCCTTAGACGGAATGTCTATTCTTGTAATTTCCTTTTTGCAGCCGGTAAGTAACGCCGCGGACATTGCAAGCATAGCGGCAATTAAAACGGTCGCGGTAATTTTAACGATTTTCATTGCTCCCTCCTAATTCTTGTCGGGGATTACTTTATTGGTCAAGCAACCCACTTTTTCGATGACGATTTGAATGGTGTCGCCCGCAACAATCTGCCCGACGCGCTCGGGTGTTCCGGTAAGAATCACATCGCCTTGCTTTAACGTCATTACTCCGCTTACAAAGCTCACTATCTCAAACACCGTATGAATCATATTCGAAGTACGGCTTTCCTGTACCGTTTCGCCGTTTCTAACCGCTTTGATGCTAAGGTCTGAAGGGTCTATATCGGTAACGATATACGGCCCTAGCGGACAAAAGGTATCAAAACCTTTCGCCCGCGTCCATTGTCCGTCTAGCTTTTGGAATACTCGTTCCGAGACATCATTCGCGCAAGTATACCCAAGAATGTATTTGCCCGCGTCCTCCGCTGTCACCTTGCGGCAGTCCTTGCCGATTATTATGGCAAGCTCAGCTTCGTAGTCCACCTTAAGGGAGCATGCGGGAAGTATTATATCCTCCCCCTCGGCAATCAACGAGCTTATCGGCTTTTGGAAGATTGTAGGGTCGCTATTAATTTGCAAATTGAGCTCCGCCGCATGTTTCTTGTAGTTCGCGCCGAGCGCGATAATCTTACTCGGCTCAACGGGCGTAAGTAGCTTGTACGGCTCCGATAAAGGTGTATCCGCTACACTATCGATACCAAAACAGTTGCCTTCGATAAGGAATAACGCGTCATTTTTGACCGCCGCATAGCGAACTTCGCCGCGAAACATAATCCTTGCGATAACCATTATGCTTTCCCCTCCTTTGATAGCCTGTCGTATTCGATGCTCGCCCAAATATATGCCGCGACTCCGTAAGCAAGGTTTTTGCCTTTAGGAGTAAACTTGTATACAAGATAAGGACAGACGGGGAGCGGACTTGTCGGGCCGCTGATTTCGGGCATATAGGCACCTTTTCCGTTTATGATAATGGCGTCATCTACCGCCTTGTATGCGCTAAGCCCCGCTTGCAAAAACTTGTCGGGAAGATAGCCTTGCCTTACTCCGCGCAACCACCCGTCCGCGATAAGCGCAGTTGCCGAAAGCTCGCGATAGGTTTTGCCTCGGTTAAGCACCGTATTAAAAGAGCCGTCCGCATTCTGATACTTAAGGAGCGCTTCTGAGGTGACGTTGAGTATCTCTATTATTTTCGCCTTTTCGGGATGCTCTCCGATACAGTTGAGAATCTTAGGGAGCGCGGAGATTACCCACGCGTTGCCCCGTCCCCAATATATCTTGGATATAGGATAGTGTGTCGCCAACCCCGTCCAATAGCTATGATACCAAAGTCCGTCGTCCTTGTCCATAAGGTACTTGGCGAATACTCCGACTTGTGACGCGGCGATGTCTTTAAGCTTTTCGTCGTTGTTCTCCATTGCGTATCCCGCGGGAAACACCGAGAACATCATCAAGCTGTCTACCCATATGGATTTTGGATAAAACTTGCCTATTACGCTGTGTCCGTGGTGATTGACGGCATCTTCCAAAAGGCGCGGTTCATTCCTGATATAATCAAGCACTTGTTCTGTCAGCTTCTTGTAGTCGGCGCGGTTTGTCTTCTTTTGCATAGCATAAGTGATAAGCGCGGGCGCCGAGGTATCGGACGACGCAACAGTCGGGGGATTGGCAACATAATAGTTGCAAAAGCCCTTCAAAAACTCCGTGCTAATCTCGGTGTTTAAGTATTCGTCCAGCTCCGCCATTGCGCCGCCCAAAAGTCCTTGCCCCCACGACCAGCCCATCTTAGGTTTTCTTGTCCGTATAGAATGCTCTACGAGCTTCTTTGCTTTTTCCACGCTCACGGTACTCCTCCCAATCGTTACTTATTTATAATTGCTTTTGTCGAGTATTTAATTTGATTGATACTTTATCCTATTAGTTTATTTTCATGAGTAAGTTTTAATCTATATTTCGTTAGTCATTTAATTCTATTTCTATCAGTTTGTTTTTTGTCTAACTTATTTTATAATCTATTAATCTTTTTTGCTCAATCGGTCTTGCTCAATCGGTCTTGCTCAATCGGTCTTGCTCAATCGGTCTTGCTCAATCAGTGCTTACCCTATCGGTGTTTGCTTAATCGGCGCTTGCTCAGTCGGCGCTTAGTTTATTTTGGATTAACCTTTTTTTAATTAGTTTGTAATGTCCAACATTTCGTCGCGACCCAAATGCACAAGATGCTCGACGCTCTTTTTCAGCTCCGCAAACGCGTGATTGGTGTTCTGCTCGATAGCGCCATAGGCAATTCCCGCATCTTTTGCGTAGCCGATTATCTCGTCAAAGTCGATTACCCCTTCACCCAAAGCAAAGTCCTTGGGCTTGCGCGCAACAAAGCGGCGCACTAGGGCATAATCCCTTAGGTGCAATCCCTCGACTCTGTTCGGCATAGCGGCGATAAGCTTAAGCGGCGATATCCCCGATTTTGTAAGCCAATAGGTGTCGAGTACGAATTTTAGGAGCTTTGTGTTGCCCGATATTATATCGAATCTAGTTCCCGCCCCGCTTTTTAGGAATTCAAAGTCGTGATGATGATAGCAAAGCGTTATGCCTTTATCCGCGTAACGCGCGGCGAGCGCGTCCGCCTTTGCGGCAAAGCTCTCGAGTAAGCTATCCTTGCCTACGATATATTTGGTAGGCAAGACCGAGATTATCGCTCTATTGCAACCGACTCGCCGGTGAAAGTCGACAATGCGCTCGAAGCTTTGCTCAAGCACATTGTATTTGATTTGGGTAGCTATTACCTTAGTGCCGAGTTCTTTGTCCGCTCTCCGAAACGACTCCGCCGACGCGGAGTCGAAAGGAATCCGCGCCGCCTCTATATACTTTATCCCGAGTTGCGAAAGACGAGTTAATGTGCCGTATACGTCCTTTTGCGCTTCCCGTCTTACCGTGAATAGTTGAACGCCTATTTTCATAATTATCTACCGAGCCACCCTCCGTCTACTGCGAGCGTATAGCCGTTGACATAGTCGCTCGCAGTTGATGCGAGAAAGACGCCCGCGCCCATAATATCCTCGGGAGTACCCCAACGACCCGCGGGGATTCTCTCAAGTATCGCTTTGCTTCGCACATCGTCCGCCCTCAGCGCTTCGGTGTTATTAGTCGCCATATAGCCCGGAGCGATTGCGTTGACATTGATGTTGTACTTTGCCCATTCGTTCGCAAGCGTCATGGTAAGTCCTTTGATTGCGCTTTTGCTCGAAGTATAGCTCGGCACCCTTATACCGCCTTGAAAAGAAAGCATACTAGCAACGTTGATAATCTTGCCGCCCGTATTCTGCGCGACAAACTGCTTAGCGACCGCTTGAGACAGAAAGAACAAGGTTTTTAGATTGACATTCATCACCTCGTCCCAATCCTTTTCCCCGAAGTCAAGACTATCGTCGCGGCGGATTATACCCGCGTTGTTAACAAGGATATCCACTTTGCCGAAGCGCTCAAGCGTCTTTGCAACGATATCCGCAACACACGATACCGAGCCAAGGTCTGCTATAACGTTATAAAATTTGTCCGAGCCTATCTTCGCCTCGGTCTCGTCGCTTGCTCTTCGGCTGACGCCGACAACTCTTGCCCCCGCCTCCGCGAACGCTATTGCGAACCCTTGCCCGAGTCCTGTGTTGCTGCCGGTAACAATCGCAACTTTGTTGTCTAATCTGAATTTGTCAAGTATCAC
>CAYOYS010000021.1:0-16085 GCA_964408255.1 uncultured Christensenellaceae bacterium
ACGATCACCATTAAACCAATGTTGTTCTTCGGTATTTTGCACTTCTAAATTCACCCCTTTTTTCATAAACAATGGGTTGAACTGCTCTTTTATGAAGGACAATAGTTTGCCGGTTTCGAGCCTTGTCTTATCCAATCTAATCTGAGGGTTTTCTGCCGCAATAAATTTTTTTAGTTCTTTTCATCTCATCTTCCTTAATACACGTTAGAGCCTATGGTCAGCTTTAATATGAAATGCGACCCGATATAGCTGTTATCGCTATACCTAAACGCGCTCAATTCGCCCGATTCCGTGACCTCATATTTGTTCTTGCTTATGTTATATTGATAAGTTAGTTCTTGTTCACTATGGATATTGCGATAAGTGAAGCCGTCTGAAAAGTACAGTTTGAGTATACAATTATAGATTGTAGTGTCCGCTACTCCAAGCTTTACATTATCCTCATCGACAAAAGAGCCGTTCTCATCGGGATGATACTTAACATATTCCATCAGCACATCGTCTATTTCTTCCGCTATCCAAATCTCCCAATAAAAATCATCAAGAAAAGTGTCCGTTGGCAGATAATATATGGTGTCGACTTCAAAATAAATAGTAGTTTCGGCATTTTCCTGATATAATAGCGTATCGTTAGAATCGTAAACTTTTATATCACTTGTAACTATATATAAGTCCAATCCCGCATCAATCTGCGCTTGTGTCGCGTAAGAAAAGTCATTGATTCCTTCTGCTATGTCATATTCCCTAAAATATAATAAATACCCGTCGGCAGTTGTCGTACTATATTGAATTGCGCCGTGCGTCGCCGCTACATACGATATATAATTGTTCCTTATATTAACTCTCAAATTGTCAGGATTACCCGCAATTTGTGCCGCGGTCGCAAGAGGATAACCCTCGGCGGCATAATAGACGGTATAGCCTAGCGTTGTTTTATAATAAATGCTCCCATACAGCGCTTCGTCATACTCATGATAAGTCATAGTTGTCACAGTATAGAGTTCGTTGTCGTAATTGTTGACTTTTATCGTATTCACAGTGTCAACCAATGATATTTCTGCAGTCAATCCAAAGAGCTTAAAGGTTTCCTCTTGGGTTGTAATCCCCGTATAGTAAATGGTGCCGCTCGTAACATCATCTCTTGTTGCCAATTCGGTAGTATATTCCGGAACAATGCCAATGAATATCGGAACGACGTTAAGGTCTCGAACCTCATCTACGCCTATAGTCACCAAAAGGTCAAAAGACTTCGTTGTCAAATATGCCGCGTCCTCATAATCACTACCCTCTACGGCATAGGCGGTTATTTGCGTATCGGTGACCGTAATTTGAACATAATCGGTTTCTTCGTTGTAAAGTATCATATTATTGGAGTCACGCAATATATAAAATTCTTGCATTTGACGGCTTATTTTGTGCAATACGGTTCCGTCCGTGTTATAAATTATCTCGAGTATATCTTGCGCTTGACCGGGGGTCTTATAAACGCCAAGATAATGATTCTCGTCTTCGTCTAAAAAGACTAACACATTGGGGAAAATTCCGCCTACGTCCAAAACTATTTGCCCCTCGATTGTACTCGAATCATATAGCATCTCGTAAAAAGAATCGTAAATTGTGTAGGTATTAGGCGTCGAATCTATGTCTATAACGGTATAATATCCGCCATAATGATAGATATACTCGCTAACCGAATCACGAGTAAAATTGTAGGTGATAAAATTTTTGATTACTTTAGTATTGTAATCAGTAACGGTAATATTATCTCCGTCTTGAGTCGATGCGAATAATTGCTCGTCCGGGAGCTTATACACATTAATAACACCGGTTGCAATATCAATTTCGGTGCGCGTAAGGCCTTGCGTCGGGTGAGATGTATTTATAATCTTTATCGCTTTCCCCTCGCTTTCAAAAAAGATATACGGCTTGACGGTCACATCGTAAGCAGCAAAGTTCCTTGTCACATTGTTGTTTTCGGCGTCGTAGATATAGGTGAATTGAGCCAAGTCGTCATCGAGGACATAGTCATAAAAATCAAGACCCGTCTGCCCTTTATAATCGCCCATTGGCGACGTGGAAAAGACATCGTCTCCGATTGTAATTATGGCCTTATTCATTCCTGAAAAGGCAGTGCCTTCGAGGTTGTAATCGCCGCTTGTTGTAAACCAAGTGTAAGTATATACACTAACTCCCAATGCAATCGTAAGAGCTAATATTATAAATATAGGTATTAAATTTTTTTTCATACGTATCAACCTCCTTATTCGTATAAGGCGATTACATCGCTGATTAGCGGGGTGTCTTCCAAGTTATAATATCCCGGAATCGGCATGCTTTCATTTATATTGAAGCTTGCCCAAGGATATATAACCGTGAACGCTAATTGCCTATAATAGTTGATTGCAATGACATCTGTATTAATGCCGGTTGCGGCGCTCTGATAGAATTCTCCGCAACTGTTCCTGTATTCGCGCATCAAATAATAATGTATCAAGTCTAACAATTCATTACATTCTGTATCTGCCGATAGCGAAGTATATGTCAAGCGCGTAATCTCGTTTGACGTACTGTCAACTGTCAAACTTAGCGCCTTATTGCCGCTTACCGAGTGACTGCCGCTACCAAAATTGCTTATAAGGTCGATTGCCGCTCTGTTGTTAAGTACGCTAACTCGATTGTCTACAATCATCATAGGCGAATTGTCTGCGACCGGCGTTAACTGTTGTTCGATTACAGACTCATCTTCCAAGGTCAAATAAATATCTTCTACTACGCCATCGACATATACCACCGTAGTAAATGTACAGTCTATGTTGATAATAATCAATGTTCTGACAACGGTAATTATTTCCTCGAACCCTCCGTCCGGTCCGGGTACAACTGTAATATCATTTTCTATCTTATCTGAATACACGCTTCCCTTGTAGGTATTTGTTTTTTCTGTCGTATATCCGCCGTTAGTGTATTGATAATCAACAAAAGTATAATAAACATCGTTGCCTTGCTCTATTGTCGAACTAACGGTGATTGTTCTTCCGGTATCCATTGCGCTCAAAACCGCTCCTGCAAGCGCGCCGACATCGTCACCTCCATATATATTCGCCGCGGCGATACAACCGCTTAAATCACTGCCCCAGACCATACCTACTATACCGCCGGCAGTAGTACTTGCGCCCGCATGTATAGAACCTTGGAATGTACAATCGATAACAGAGGCATCCAACGCGAATCCCGCTATACCGCCTATGCTTGCGTTGGGCTGTGATGCAAATATCGTTGTGTTTACCAATTTTAAGCCTTCCACAACCGCTCCCGGTTTGAGTGAGGAGAATAACCCGACATTATCCGAATTGCCGACTATGATAAGGCCGTTAATGGTAGTATAAATCTTCGTTGACCCGTCTGTGTCATAATAATATCCATAGTAATTACCATCAAAATCAAACGGAGTATGAATTATGCGGTTACCCGAAGCGTCTATACCTATGATATCAGCGACTTGATAGAAGCTGACCTTGCTACCAACGCCATAATTCTCTCTGACTGTCCGCAATCCGTTGACATCGGCGGTTATATGCTTGAAATCTTCGGCATTGTTAATTTCTAATTGGAAGTCATATTTATGGTCCGTAACAACATTCAACACCGTAGACGCAACCAACTGAAGTATAGGATAGTTAATCGTAAAGTTGTTGCGATTAATCTCGGAGACAAAGGATATGGGCAAAATGCTGTAGGAATATTCGGTTGTCGTCCAAGTCGAAGGCATGGTAATTTCGAATCCAAAGTTGTTGATTATATCGCCGTTAAGAATACCCGCGTTGTTAAGCAGGTTGTGCAGCTCCTCAATCGACATATTCTCGTCGCCGTTTAAGCCGTCGCAGATATAATCAATCGTTATGGGCGTCAAAGCATCGTTGGTAAAGGTCTGTACCGAGTTGTCATATATTGCATGAAGATTTCTCGGTAATATTGTATACTTGGATTCACTGCCGATTATGACCGCGTAGTTTTCATGTCTGTCCTCGCAATAATCCTGAACCTTTAGCGATATTATCAGGCTTCCGCCCGCAACATACAGATTTTGTCCGGCGGCAATTTCCGCTTGGGTCGCTAATGTACACGTATCGCCGTCGTCCTCGCTGTAACATAACTTATAATCATTGGAAGTATAGCTGCTGTATTGTAAGTTGCCGTGCAGTGTCGGATTATATTCAACCGCCTCTTCTATGAACACATACAAGTCTATTCCCGCGGCGATTTGTGAGGACGTTGCCGCCGCCACGCAAGCCTCTCCATAATAAATCAAATGCCCTTCACTAGTATAACTAATGTAGTATATATTCCCATGCACCGCGCTGTCGTACGCGATATATTCCACGGTATATTCGCCCGCATAGCCGCTGATGTCTGTTCCGGATACCGAATCTATTCTATCCGTTCTCATGTTAAACATAAAGTTGTTGACTACTTCTGTAAACAGCGCGGTGTTAAACGCATAATAGCCGCCGGCATAAAGATTGACATTGTTAGCTAATGCCGTTTCGTCCGCTTCAACATACTCAATACCGTCATAAAAATATATTGCATAGTTCTTGACGGTAATATTTTCGTAAGCAATAACTCCGAATTTGTCCACATCGTACGGCTCATAATCCATATCGTAAGTGTCGTAGATATATCCGGTTTGCGAAGTGGCGGGCAAAAACTCAAACGTTACCAAACCGTCTTGCTCATATTCGGATATATCGGCTTTGGCTATTGCGCCATAGTGTATGACCCCGCCTATGTTGCGCTCGAATAAGTAGTAGTAATTTATATCATCTCTTTCCTGATGCCAAACGGTTACCACATTGACCAACGATTCGAGATTGCTAACCGGGTTGCCGTCCTTTGTACGCAAATCTCTAAATATAATCTCCAATTTTACTACTTGATTCAAATGCTCGACAGTGTAGATATAATCGCTGACCGATACGTTCGCGGCATATGCATCTCCATCATAGACCTGACTTCCGCTAACTATTACTTCCAACGGAATAGGTTTGATTAATATTTTCATCTCGATTTGAACGAGTTCAACAAAATTATCGTCCGTATGCTCTGCGCTGAAGGTGTAGTTATTCGTGTTGAAGTAACCAAAGTCTAATATCGCATGATTACCATAGCGCGTATCGGCATGTTCTGCTTTTATCGAACCGCTCGAGGCTATATCAACTAATTTGGCAATTAATCCCGATACCGTTGTGGTCTCATCGCCATTTTCGTCTCCGCCTTCTGTCTTGAGGTCAACTGCTATGCTGTTAGTAATCAAGATGTAAATAAGGTCACTTTCATTATCATACAGAGGACTTAAGGGCAAAACAATCAAGGTGTTAAGCACGGCATAATCATTTATTTGCGCAATATTTACCTTACCCATTAACGCAGTCGAGCTGACCAAGCTCGTTGTTCCGTCCGAAACATAGATTCCGCTGCCTCCGATAATTTGCGCTATGGTCGCGATGTCGAAGTACTCGCCGTCACTGCTGTAATATAACAAGTAGCCGTCCGCAGTATAGGCGCAATCGGGCAATGCGCCATGAACGACTCCGCTATATGCCGTCCCCGTATCGGAAACGAACAGATTCGTACCGTTATAAATATCGATAATACTTGCGTATACATACTCTGTGCCGTCAAACACATAAAGCGGATAGCCGCCGTCCGTTTTGAACAATGTAGGCAATTCGCCATGCAAGTTGCTATTCCATAACGCCATAGTGAGGAATTGTCCACTACCGTCGTACGCGGCAAGATAATAGGATATATCAATAATGCCCACACCGTCTTCCGTTACAATATTAAAGTTCAAGCTCCCGTTATAGAATTTTTCCAAAGCTTGAGTTTTTACGCCATTGGTCTCGAAGGTAACTGTTTGCTGAAGTAATCTTCTGTCTATTCTCCAATTGCAAGTCGTCGAATAGACTTCAGTACCCGTTTCGCCCTCGACGTTGATTAAAGTATAGTTATAACCATACCCCGCGTTGGTTGTGGCGTAGTCTTCGAAGGTGTGACAGTACCCTGAGAAATCCACAACCATAGTAGAATAATCACCCGCCGCGATGCCCTTGACATAATCGCTGTAAATAATGCCGTATTTATCATCATATCCGAGATATTGCGCACTCGCTTTATTTGCAGAGTTCAACGGATAATCATAAAAGTTCCCGTCTTGGGTGTCAATAATGCTGTAAATTACCGCAAACGTCGCATGCGAATAACCGTCGTAAACAAACGGATACAATTGATTATAAGCAACTCCGTTGTTGGGAACGCTCGCGTTAGATAAAGATAAACCATAATTAATATAGTTTTCGTAACTTAAGGTCAAATCTGCGTAATATTGGTACCACCTTGAATAAGTTCCCGCTTGCTTTTCCGATACAGTGTCATAATACCATTCGATGACTACCGAGTGTTTGTTGATTGTAAACGCGCGCTCATAATCTATTAGCGCATAGTTGTTCGGGAGATATACCAAGTATTCATTATCATATAAATCCGCACAACTAGTATATATATCGGTAAACCCGTCAATAGCAAAGCCCGCTAGCACATAGTATGTGCCCGCTAGTCTGAATTCGCCTTTATACGGTATATCTTCGTTGCTGCTTTCAAATGAATTCATGCCTCCGTTAAGAGCGTAATTGTCATCACCGTTGACGAATTGCACAAGTAGCCTAATGTTCTGAGCATCATCGCCGATAGTGCTAATCTGCGCATAAATAGAGGTCGCTTGATTGTATCCGTTATAATACAGCGTACCGACGTTCGACCAATTTATCCTCGATTCTATCGGAGTAATTTCGTATGTAGCGTGTGTTAATTCTTCATAATTAATGCTTATGATATAGTTGGCATAGGCATCAGGGTCAACATATGCCGTCATCGTGTAACTGCCCGCATTCCTTATTTGAATCTCTCCTAAGAAGCTTTCATTTGTCTGATAATCACCAAGTATATCGCCTGCAGGCGCCCATATCGTATCGTAATTTACGAGCAACGACGCGCCGTCCGGCAGAACTGACGTCTTCAACGAAGTGATGTCTTCCGACTCTTGAACATACCAAGGTTGGAACTGACCCGAATAGATTTGGCTGTTGTTATTTAGATACGTGCTAAATTCACCTTTATCTATAACAAATTCGATAGATGCAGTCCATGACTCATAGTTCATAGTCTCCGAAACGGATGCAGTAATGGTATATATGCCCGCATTCTTCAAGCCGTTATTCATTACTGTTTCTTGATAATGGAGGTGACCGTTCGCATATGCAATCGTTATTGCGCCGTCCGCGTTATTGAGATTGTAATATTGATAATAGATAGTAGACAGAATGTACGACGACAGATTCGCCGCGCCTGCCGCGTCCTTGCTATTCCATAATACCGTATTGGATTCTCCAATTTGCTCAGCGAACAAATAGAATTCGGTACCGTACCAATAAACAAAATGATATACGCCGTCATTATCTACTGTCAACATACGGCTTGGGTCGGAAGTTCCGGCATTGAATGTGTTGATAATTGCAGTCGGTATTTCAAAAGTCAAATAGCCTTCAAGCGACGCCTGCTTTATTGTGACTGTGATATTTATATTCGCAATACTGTAGTTGTTTAGAATTTCTTCTTCTGTTACCGATATTGCCATATAGTAAAGACCCGCGTTCGTCACAGCGTTTTCTCCGATTGTCATCGCAATCAACGCCTCTTCTACCATAGCTTGGTCTTCTTGCGATAACAGTGCAAGAGAAGGAACGGCATACATCAATATTCCTTGATATATAGAGTCAACGACTGACCCGTTTTCCGCCGCATCCATTATCTCCCAACCCACAGAAACATCATAAGGAAGAATCTCCAAAGTCGCTTCCAATGTATCGCCGGCGGCATCGTCTCCGTTCATAATCGTATAGTTGTTGCCGATTGAATTTGCTAACGCCTCGTTAATGCCTTCTATTGTCGTCAAATCAGCCAAATCAGCCAAGAACTCATATATACCGGCATTTCTTATTATGCCGCCGGAGACAACACCCGCAATATACGGTGTATAATCGAAAGATAATGCCGATATCAGATACACTTTATCTCCTGTGCCGCCAGAATCCGCAAGCAAGGAGATGTCGCGTCCAACAACGGTAATATATGCGGCAACATTTATCTCGGAAGCATTATATATCTGCTGCCAATCATCGGGAGTCCAAACGATTTGAACTTCGCGTTTGAACAAAATCCAAGTCTGCTCGTAATTGCTTACGGTTCCCGCTATCTTATAGTTGGAATTGTCTAACCCGTCGAATATTGCCGTGTACACAGTAACGGTGCCGCTCTCCACATTAACATCGATTGCCGCTCTAACTCCGTTGATGATATCGTATACACTGTTAACAATATCGCCTTCGATTATATCTTCCGCATTAAATTCCGCGGTCATCGTCCATATCTTTCCGTTATAGGTAGCCTCGAAGCGCGCCGCATCGTCATTATATTCTCCCGCATTATCGTCACTGTCTGCCAATGTCCAAGTAAGCGAGGAGATTTCTTTTTGTTCTATTACGAAGCTGTTGCCTGTGCTACTCATTACATAGTTGGTGCTATTTATACTCAAATCGACATCATAAGAATTGACCATGTTATTGTAATAATACACATTGGTCGCATAGATGTTATGTCCGTTTATTATCGCCCCGCCGGTGCAGTTGATAGTGACTAAGACCGTTCCCGATGTAATGTCCTCTCCAACAAGACCGATATAATTAACTTTGAGCCCGTGTGCATAGCTATCATAAACAACCGTCCATATTTCAAATGTTTCGGAGATAGAGTTGGTCGCGCCCTCAGCATCATAGCCCGTCCAAGTAACACCCAGCGTTGCGGGAGTAATATTGAAAGTATTATTTCCGGTAACGCCCGTCGACCAGATATAATTATTTGCCATATCACCTGTTAAGACTCCGTCGATTCCCAATGTTATCGAATAAATATCGACATTTCTCGCAGAGAATACCAAGGTAGTTAAGCTCTTGGAGAATTCATACGATGCAGGAATGACTGCGCTTTCATTAACTCTCATCGTTGCTAAGTTAGCGATATTTGTGGACGTATAACTTAAGGGCAATGTGAGAGTATCACTTCCTTGCAGTCCCGTCAAAACTGCGGTCATTCCGTCGCCTATTGCTCCTATGTATACGAATGAGGAGCCAGTCATTACAATACACAATTCTCTTTGCAAAATGTACCATTCTTGACTGACTTCCGTTACAAGAGGGTCGAATATAAGCACATAGTTCCCCGCAGCAGAGCCTGTCAAGCTGTCGATATACGCGGTAAATTCTCCCGCATTGGTTGAAGACCAAACTGAAGTACTCGCTCCTCCGTACGCAAAATCGACATCATCCCCGTTGATAAAGTCGTCTGTATCCGCCACAATGGTGTGCTGCAAAGAGTCGTATGTGACAAAGAACTCGTGTTGTCCGACCTCTCCGCTGTTTTCGTTGTATTCAAGCTCCCATGTTATGTTGTTGGCGATAACGGTTTTTGGATTAATAGTCCAATCCATAGCAAAGTCCGCATTATTGTTGGTCAAATCATAGTTGTTGAGGAAAGCGATTTGTTGCTCGCTTGCCGAGCCTTCACCACCTTCACTGCCATAGGTAATTGCAACAATATCAGTAGTATAATCGCCCGCATTAATCCGACTGTTGCCCGTCTCGCCGTCTGTTGCGTATTCGAAGCCGATGCCCTCTTCTTCTACCCCGTCCGCCATAAGCTTTGCAATCATTTGATACGAATACGCATTATAGGTTACACCCGTCAATTCGTTGTATGCGGTTTCTTCTCCGTCGTTGACGGCGGCATTGACGGTTTGCCACTCAAGATACAAGCTACCGCCCTCAAGCGAGCCGCCCCTTCTGTTAATGGTGAAGCTTATCGAGCTATCATTCAGGATATAGTTGGCGGATTCAAAATCACTTATATCTATTGAATAGACGCCTGCGTTGCTACCCGACAGCACCGCAAAACAAGCATCTAGCTCGTCAACGGTAAACGCCGCATCGCCTTTGAACAAGTCGTGGTTGGAAGCATATTTGATATAAAAACTATAATCGATTACTTGACTGCCCGATAACAAAGCCGAAACGGTATGCGGATTCAAGGCGCTGAAATCTTCGGTTTCATGCGATGAGCCAAAATAAACGTCCTCGTTATACACTCCGTCAATTATTGCGTAAAGGTTATGCGTAACGTCGTATTCATAATCAACGCTGTCGATATTTGTTACATCAACATAATTTTCACCGTCCGCCGCCCATTGCCATCTCATGTTGAGCAACTTTTTCTCTATTGTAAGGCTAGACGTCGCGTCATCACCCGAAATGTCAAAGCTGTAGTTCGTTGCCGCTATCGGATTCTCGTCTGCATCGGCGAAGGAGATGTTCGTTATCGTATAGCTATATACACCCGCATTGGTATAGTAAATATATGTCATCGATTGTGTTATTACGCCCGTTTGTGCGTTTGCTGCGGCGGTAAGATATATATTCGTTACTGTGGCAGTCGCCGCGTCTGCAAGTCTTTCGGACCTCTCGAGCGTTAATGTCGCAATTTGACCGTTGACAACACCGCTGACATTCAATTTAATCGAGTGCGCGGAGCCGTTATAAATCAAGGTTCTGCTATTCATTACCATTTCGTCAATGCTCCATAAATAATCCAAGACCTTGGGTGCAATACTCCATGCCTTGAATACTAATCCGCATGACCAATAGTAGTTTTCTGCATCGCTGCCGCTTATGCCGTCAATATACACGATATAATTGCCCGCATCAGTCGCCGTACTTGTGCTTGTTTCCGTTCCGGAATATACAGGGATAACCGTGTCGCCGTTCATTACCGTGAACTGAGCGATAAGCGAGTGACTTATTCCGTTATATGTTACGGAGGGGGTAATACCGTCCGCTACCGTATTGCCGTCGAATTTCCATGAAACGGCACTGATTACGCTTTGCCTTATCTGCCATTCCTTGCTGTCGCCCGTCCAAGTATAGTTGTTTACCGAGTTATCCTCAGAGCTTGTGATTGTTACACTTGCAAGATAAGCGCTCTTGCCCGAAAGGATACTGCCACTAGGCGCAGCATTGGCATTGGTTTGAACCAATCCCGAATATGAGTAGTTAAGCGTTTCACCACTTATAAGACCGGTGATATTTGCAGCCATGCTATGCTGTCCGGCATCGTATGTCACGTAATATGTGCCTACACTCAAGCTGTCAAGTTGCCAAGTTATAGTTATTGTGGCAGGGTTAATAGTCCAGCTTCTTACTTCTTCAATGTTTGCCAAAGTATAGTTATCATAAGTGTCTGTAAACTTTACTTTAGCACTGTACGATGCGACAGCGCCTTCGCTGTAATAAACATTCGTGCCGCTGAATCTGTAAGCACCGGAAACTAAGGACGGCACTTCGCCCCCGACAAATCCGACAACCATAAGATACAAGTCTTCCGCTAGCAAACCGTCTCCGCCGATTGTCGCAATAAAGCCGTGCGCAATACCGTCGTATGTGATGCTTTGTCCGTTAGCAGTCAGTGCCGAGCCGCTTGCGTTGTATACCGACCAGCTGAGCGTCAATGTTCTTTGTTCTATGGTAAACGAACGGCTACTATCTCCGACCATTTGGTAATTGGGATTACTGCTCATGCTAATCGTTGCGGTATAATCCCCTGCATTACGCGCATATACGTTGCTTCCGTCTACGGTGCCGTTATTATTTATTGTTCTTAAAAAAGTCACCACGTCGCCGCTGCAAATTGCCAACGAATCATACTGTATCGTAAAGCCGTGCGTGATTCCGTCATACTTCACACTGCCTTCATCGCTTCCGTCAAACGCGGTGCCACTCGCATTATAAGCGCTCCATGTAACGTCGATTGATTTCGGCATTATTGTCCAGCTGTAAGTCGCGCTCGCCGTCGAGCCAACGGTCAAATCGTAATTGCCTAAGGTGTCATTAAAGGCAGCAGTTGCGCTGTATGCGGTTATAACATCTAATACCCTATATACATTTACGCTTGAATAATCGCAGATGTAACTTGCGCCGCTTAGCGACAGTCCCCCTGTCGAACCGCCCGTAAATGTAATACTTACAAGATTCAAATCCGAACTGACTAATCCGCTGTATACAACGCGCCATCCGTGCGCATAGCTATCATAAGTAATTATATCGCCGTCTGCACTTATTGTGCTTGATGCTCCAGATTCATTAATCGCCTGCCATGCTATTGTTAGTTCGCGCGCCTCAATTGTCCAAGACAAGCTATCCGAACCATTAATATCATAGTTATTTTGAACAGCAGCGGTATCTCCTTGCGCGCTTATTCCTCCGTTGAGCGTTACTGTGTAAGCGTTGGCATCCTTTGCTTTCGCGCCGAGTGCGGAAGTCGCGGTATTTATTCCCGTAGGGCTGATGTTATAAGCCGTAATCGTCGCGCCCGTATTGCTTGTCATGCTCGCGGATACGGTGTGCTGAATTCCGTCATAAACCTTAATAATTTCGCTGTCTAACTGCTCTTCTGCGCTCAATGCGTCGCCGTCGTAATACCAAGTAACCGACTGAGTCGCTTTGTTAATCGTCCATGTCCTGTTGGTGTCTGTCATCGTATAATTTGTATTGGAAGAACATTGGATATAGTAGTTATATATACCGGCATTTTCACCATAGAAGACAAGGCTATTCGTTGTAGGATATGTCAAACCGTCATGGAAGCCGCTTACATTAGATGTATATATCAATGTCAATGTCAATGTCGTGTTGCTGATTGTAATAGTTATCGGCATGGACTTCATCGCTCCGGTAGTCGTAGCGTCGCCGAACGTCAACGATGCGCTTTGACCTCCCACGATATTGCCAAGCGTTAATAATACGCCGTGGACAAACGTATCGTAGAATACCGAATTCGTAGTGAAGACGTTGTCTACCATTACTAGCGAATTCCCCGCTGCGCTACCCACACCGTTTATCGCCGACCAATTCAAGCTTAATGACCTTTGGTTTATCGTCCAGCTCTTGCTATTGTCCTCACAGCTATACGCATAGTTCGAATCGGTATTATCAAAGTCGATTGTAGCGATGTACGGCGAAGTCTTGGCATTGGCAATAGAGAACAGCAAGCTTGTGCTGTCGGACGCCAATATCGGCGCAGTGCCGCCGGCAAAACTAATATCAAACTGACTAAGGTCGGACGCGACAATTGTATCGCCGCTGATTTTTGCAATCCAACCGTGCGTAATACCGTCGTACGTCAAAGTATAACCGTCCGCTTTCTGCACAGCGTCCTCAATATCTCCAGTGTGGCTAACCCAGCTAATATTAAGCGTTCTTTGTCTTATCTGCCATTCCTGAGAATTGTTTTCTGCAAGAGAATAGTTGCTTGCATAATAAGTAGTATCGCCTATCGTTTTATCCGATATGCTGACTCCTGCTTGATATGCCGAAGTGATTATATCGCCATACGGGTCAGCGTTCGCCTTGACTGCGGAAGTCGTGCCCGTAATAGTTTCGACAAGACTCTCTCCCATTACATAGCCGCTTATATAAGGAGTAAGCACATGCGTTATACCGTCGTAAAGAATGGAGAATATGCCTTCACCCGCATTGCTAAGCTCCCAATATATCGTGAGCGCTTTGCTCGAAATAGTTAGAGTTACTTGACTTGTCGCTCCGCCTATATAGTTGATTTGATAATTATCAACATCTATTAAGCCATTAATGACTATATTATATATGCCAGCATTCTTAGCTGTTAAAGCTAATGTCCTTGTCCCTACTCCCGCCGTTTCGGTTGCCATATTCCCCGATGAGCTGTAATTGATAATATCGCTGATGTCGTCACCGCTAAGCAAATTGCTTACGGTATAGGAGACATTATGATTTGCGCCGTCGTATTCAAGTGACACATTGCCAAAAGAGCTGATATTCAGAACTCTCTTGTCAATAACGAATCCTTTAACAACGTCGGTGACGACAGTCGCGCCGTCATATTTCAAAATATAGTTTGCAGCGCTTGAGCCGCCAAGCGCGCTATAAACGGTAGCGCTGTAATTGCCCGCTCCTATTGCGCCAAAGGTTATCATCTTGGAATTATTATTGGTTATTCCCGTTCCCATGCCCGAAATATATACGTTCGCATCCAAAATCTCAGTGCCGTCTTGCCTCGTAATCTTAGCTATCCAGCCGTGTGATATACTGTCGTAAGTATAGCTTACGGTTGTGCTCGTGCTTTCAGTGCCTAAGACACCGGCATCATGCGGATACCAATGCAAGACCGCGTTTATAGGCTCAATCGTCCAACTCATAGTGACATTTGCAGAAAGCGCCGTTACGCCGTCTTCGCTCAAGATGTAGTTATCGCTCGTTTGACCGCTGAGATAATAGTATATCGTGGCGGTGTAGCTTGCTACGGTAGCGCCCGCCCATTTGACTACGGAAGAACTGAAGCTGATAGAGGTACCCGTGTTCGTCATCGTGCCGTTTAGCGCATCGTTAATCGCTCCGCTCAAAGTCACTGTTTCGCCCGCGACAATTGCCGTAGCATTACTTATTGCCCCGGTCCAACCATGACTTCCGCCGTCATACTCAACATATGTATTGAGGGTCGTCACGTTCCCAATAGGTGTCCATGTTAACAACAACACTATTTTTTCAATCGTAAATGTATATTCTTGATTCGATACTATGGGAGTGCCCAGACTGTCCGCAAAGAGATAATTGCCCACGGTATCGCCTATTAATCCGAAGCCGACAATCGCCGAATAATCCTCTCCCGCATTAACCGCATAGAAAGTTACCGACGTGCCGCTGTTCGCCGTTCTAAGACTTGTTCCGGATGCCGCGAATACTATGTTCTCGTTATTTTTGATGCCCGAAATGCTCGCGGTATATCCGTGCGCCTTGCCGTCGTATGTCAGACTCCCGCCGTCAAAGCTGTTGCCCGAATCAGGATTATATTCTGTCCAACTCAAAGTAATTATCGCAGGCGTTATCGTGAATGTGCGAATTTGCTTATTTTGGATTGCGGTTGAACCGTCAGTAAACTCGTAGTTTGCCGCTCTTGAGCCGCCTAATATCTCGCTTATTACCGCCGAATAGTTTTGTCCGATAGACGTTGCATAGAATACTATCGAATTGTTGACTTGGCTATATTGCGCAGTACTTCCGATTTGAGAAATATATACGTTTCCGGAATCGGCGGCAACTACTCCTACAATTGACGCAACGTATCCGTGCGCAGTACCGTCATATTCTATTGCATAATCGACTAGGGCGGTGGAATTGCCTTGCGCGCCCGAGGTATATAGATACCATACGAGGGTAACGATTTTTTTGTTTATTGTGAAATCACGGTAAACGTCGGCAACAATCTCATTGTCGTCTTCGTCTGACAAAACATAGTTGCTTGCGCTTGCGCCGCCCAATACATAGCTAAGCGCCGCTCTGTATGCCGAATTGTTAGCATCGACCGCATAGAAGGTGATAGCAGTTGTCCCGTTGCCGCTATTTGTTACCGTTGTAGCAGCAGAGATATTCAAGACAACAGTATCGCCGCTCTCTATTTGAGCCGCCGAAATGCTCGCAGTATAGCCGTGAGCATACCCGTCATAAGTAAGCACTCCGTTAGCGTCAAAACTATTCCCCGAATCGGGATTATATTCATTCCAACTAAGTGTCAGCTTCTTTCTACATATGGTAAGCTCGCCAACTGAGTTTTCACCGCCATTAAAGGTATAGTTATTCGCGTTACCCGTACCGTTCGATATATTCGCTTTAATAGTCAACTTGTATTCACCGGCGTTTACTGCGCTGAACGCTATGGTGTTGGATAGGTTACCAACCGTAACGAAACCGTTTGAGGGAATAGGAACTATCGTAGGCGACCCCACAGAAACAAGTTCGAATACAAGCGTTTCGCTGCCTACTATTCCGCTTAACGTTGCGGTAGCCGTACGAGAAGTTTTGTTATATACATACTCACCGTCGCCGCTCCAG
>CAYOYS010000022.1:0-9467 GCA_964408255.1 uncultured Christensenellaceae bacterium
CACGTTTTCAAAATCTAATACATTCTTTTTTGTCGATCCTTTTCACCTCCGATTAAAATTCGGACACAAAATAATATCACAATTTGCTTGACCCCGCAAACTTTTTGACAAAAAAAGGGTATCAAAAAAACTAATATGCCCTAATATATTGACCTTATGCTTGATAAAAAAGCCCGCTTTTCCCCTTGTTTTACAAAGCTTGAAAGGTTAAAGCGGGCTAAATATCCGAATGTTTTTAATTATGCGCCCTTATCAGTCTTTTATGTAAGCGCCAAGTGCCGCGAGCAGCTCATCCGCTCTCACATTAGCCGTAGCAAGGTCAGCGCCCGATGCCGAAACATAAATCTTCAACTTAGGCTCGGTACCGCTCGGGCGGGCACAGACCCAATCGCCGCCGTGCAGCGAATAATACATCACATTGCTTTTCGGAAGCAGTATTTTTTCCGTTGTACCGTCCGAGTATACTGTGATTCCGCTCCTGAAGTCGCTTGTGTACGCTATCTTTATCCCGCTAAGCGATGTTATCGGCGTCGCTGCGAGCCTGTCCATCTTTTTGGCCATTTTTTCCATACCGTCAACACCCGTGAACGCGAACGCAATGTTCTTTTCCGCAAAATAACCGAATCTTGCGAACAGTTGGTTAAGCCTTGTATAAATCGAAACATCGATGCTCTTATAATAGCATACCATCTCTGCAAAAAGCATCGCCGACACTACCGCATCCTTATCTTTTGCGTGTGTTCCCGCAAGATATCCGAAGCTTTCCTCATACCCGAACATAAAGGTGTATTCCCCACTTTTAGACCATTCTTCTATCTTTTCACCGATAAACTTAAAGCCCGTTAGCACATCAAAGCACTTCGCATTGTAGCTTTCCGCAATCTTTTTTGCAAGGCTTGTGGTAACAATCGTCTTAACGACGGCGGCATTCGCGGGAAGCGTTCCCCTCTCGCTATTGCGGCGCAGTATATAATCCAATAAGAGCGCGCCAATTTGGTTGCCGTTAAGCAACACAAACTGCCCCGTATCGTCCCTTACCGCGATGCCCATTCTGTCCGCATCGGGGTCTGTCCCGATAACAACATCGCTTCCCAACTCATCAGCAAGCTTGATTCCGAGCGATAACGCGTCGGGCTGTTCGGGATTGGGCGCTTTCACGGTGGGGAAGTCGCCGTCGGGCAACGCTTGCGCCTCTACTACGCTGAACGGAATGTTCATGCGGCGAAATATAGTCGTCACCGGCTTGTAGCCCGTGCCGTGAAGAGGGGTATAGACAATCTTCAGTTTGCCGCCCTCGGAGGCTACTGCCTCGGGAGATAGTGATAACTTAGAGATAGCATCGTAATACGCCTCGTCAATACTCGCCCCTATAACCTCTATATAAGGATTAATATTATATCTGTCGCGTCCTAAGATATCCTCGCGCGCGCTAACCGAAAGCTTTGCTTCGGATATTCCGAAATACCTCTTTTTTTCGATAATTTTTACGACCTCCGCCGTCGCCTCAGGCGACATTTGCGCACCGTCGGGACCGTACACCTTATAACCATTGTATTCCTTGGGGTTATGTGAGGCGGTAATCATGATTCCCGCTGCCGCGCCCAAGTGTCCTATGCTGAACGAGCATATCGGTACGGGACGCACATTTTCAAAAAGAAAAACCTTTATCTCGTAAGCGGCAAGTACCCTTGCCGCGGCAAGTGCGAATTCATACGACTTGTTGCGAGTATCGTATGCTATTACAACTCCTCTTTCTTTCGCATCTATTCCCACGATGTACGTAGCAAGCCCCGCGGTCGCGCGCCGTACCGTATATTCATTCATGCGAAAGGTACCCAACCCCAATATCCCGCGCATTCCCGCCGTGCCAAAAGCAAGCGGCAGCGCAAACCGTTCTTTAAGCTCGGCATCGACTCCGCGATATGACGCAAGCTCGAGTTTTTCGTTCTCGGTTACCGCGTCAAGCCATTCGTTATATGTTTTCAAATAATCCATATGTCCATGTCCTCCCAAACAAGCTTATTTATTTTGACGGGGGAAGTCGCTGTCCTCCCCATTCATTCTTTTTAGAATATGCGCAGATAAAAGCTCGGCATACGAGGCTTTTAAGCCGAGCATCTGTTCGGCAATCAGCCCTTTGTAATCGCAATAGAATATCGATAACTGCTTTGTTTTGAAGATTTTGTCTACGATGTTCTCTTTGACAACGCAGCGCTGCACAGTCGCATATGCTATCGCAATATGTTTTTTGGATATCCCATAGGTTATCATTAGCGCGTCATCAGCCTCATGAAAAAATACTGTAAAATAATTGTACAAGTTCATGGAAAGCCCGAGCGCAATGACAACTGATATGCTTATAAAAATCGCGCGCCACGGATAATTCAAGCGTAAATCGAGTAAAATTGCAAACCCTAGCCCAATCAACTCAAAGATGACAGCGTATATTATTCGTCTTAATAGGTATGTCGCATCCGCTCTTTGCCTATTCATCGATGCAGTCCTCGTTTGCGCCGCGTTCCTTCGCGCGATTATTGAGTATTGCCGCAAGCTCCTTTTCGGGCATCAGTGATTGCAAAAACGGATATGCGTCATCGGTCAAAATCAAATTGCCGCCACCATCGAAAAAAACGTACGAATAATATATTTTATTCTGATTTTTTGATTGCGTCGCATTGTGCGATGTTATGGTATAATTCGCGATACACCTATTGTATTCGCTAAGTTGTCTATCGGTAGAAATATACCTTATTGTATCAACACTCCGAGACTCTAATTTGACCTCGCTAGTCAGTTCGGCAATATACAAATAATTATCCGTGCGCCAAAGCGCGATATCGCGCTCCAAGCTTACGGCGCGAACAACTCTGCCGCCCCGCTCTTTTGCAAAATCCTCAAATAATGCCTTTCTTTTGGTCAGCAACGCTTCAAGTATAGTGTTGCGTTCTTCGAACATCTCATCTGCGCTCTTTTGCTCGCGTCGGTTAGGAACAAAAATGGTCGCCAAATATATCGCGTAAGCAACGACTATTGCGACTAACCCAATTATAGCGGCTATCGACAACCTGAAGTTCCCGCGGTACATCATTCGCACCATATCCGCAAACAAGACAAGCAACAATATTATCGTCACCCATTCCGGCTTAAATCTAACAGACTTAAGCTCTTTTGATTTTGATATTAGAACCGCTTGCTTTGCATGTGCGATTTTTTCGCCTAGTTCTTTTATTTCAGAATTGAATTTTTCAATATCCGTCATGGCAAAATTATACCACAATCACCCGAACGAATGCAATATACAAAGTATATCCGTTGCCCGAACAGTCGCTTCTAGCGCTTTTTTCTTAGCAGTTTTTCGTGTTTTGATTGCCGCGTATACCGTTGAATCTCCGTTTTGCCGCTTCGCTCGTATTGATTTGGTAAAATTACCGCAAACGACAAAATGTGAATTTGGTAACTTGATTGATTATAATCGTACCAAAAGTGCATAATGTTCGTCGCAATGCGCCTGCTTGGGTAGCGCGTCTTTCAAGCGGATAACAAAACGAACAAATATTATCGTTTCATAAACAATAGGGCACGAATGATAACGATGTAATTGCGAATATATTACTTGGCTTTACTAACACTAAAACATTAGGAGCTATTATGAAAAAGTTATTATTGATAATTACTATTGTCGTTACAATTTCCGCTCTTTTGTCATGCGCCGCACTGTCTTTGACCGCTATTAGCGCGGAGCTGTCCGATGAACTTGTGCCCGATTATCCCCTGACCGCCGCCGTCAAATCATACACGGTGGTACGCGGCGACAATCTATGGAAAATTGCGGTAAGGTTCGAAATTGGACTTGCAGAACTTATCAAAGCCAATCCGCAAATAGTTAATCCCTCGTTAATCTATGTCGGACAAAAAATTACAATTCCCGAAGGCGCGCCCTTAAAGACAATTGAAGACGAGGTCTTAAGGCTTGTAAACGTGCAACGAATCAACAACGGTCTGCCGTCCTTAACCTATAATTGGGAGGCGGCGCGCGTGGCAAGAATCAAGTCGCAAGATATGATTGACAAAAAATATTTTGCTCATTATTCTCCGACTTATGGTTCTCCGTTCCAGATGCTAGAGTCGTACGGGTTGCGGTTCTCTGCGGCGGCGGAAAATATCGCATACGGTCAGCGCTCTGCCGCCGACGTAATGAACGCATGGATGAACTCGCCCGGTCACCGCGCGAACATTCTAAGCCGCAGCGTAACGCATATCGGAGTCGGCGCGGCAAAGACGGCGAACGGAACGCTGTACTTCACACAGCTGTTCTATAAACCCATATAACGCGCCCCGCCTAACAAGTGTCAAATTCGTTGCACGAATAAAACGAACGAAGCGCTGTACTTCACTAGGTATTTGTTATTCGTTTTGCGCGCTTTGATACGCATAACCAAAAAGGATATCACATTAATAATTATAAAACACACTTGTAGAGAATCCACAACACAAGATTTTTTACACACTTCGAAAATATCACTAAAATATGATTAGGAGATATAAAGGTCAGGCAAATTGCCTGACCTTTCGTTAATACATTCCTTTGCAAACGCGATATATAGCATTGATATTGATGTATGCGCTCTTATTTCTTAATCTTCGCTATTTTAAGGAAACAATGTATTTATTCACTATTTCCTCAAGTTAGCAACTATCTTCGCAGTCATTGCCGAACAGCTAAGCGGCTCGGTATTGTTATCAAGAATATCCCTTGTACGGTATCCCTCAAGCAAGGTCTTTTCAACTGCCGCTTCCACTGCCGCCGCTTCCGCATCCAGCCCAAACGAAAGCCTTAGCATCATAGCGATTGACAATATAGTCGCTATAGGGTTGGCGATATCCTTGCCCGCGATATCGGGCGCCGAGCCGTGTATCGGCTCGTACATGCCGCGAGAGGTTTCCCCAAGCGACGCCGAGGGCAAAAGCCCGATAGAGCCGGTCAGCTGAGAAGCCTCGTCGGACAGTATGTCGCCGAACATATTGCTTGTTACTATAACGTCGAACTGAGCGGGATTCCTGATAAGCTGCATAGCGGCATTGTCTACTAGAACATCGGTAACTTCAACCAAGGGATATTCCTTTGCAACGCGGTGTATTACCTCGCGCCACAGCCGTGAACTTTCCAACACGTTCGCCTTATCCACGCTCGCCAATCTTTTCGCCCGTTTCTCGGCAAGCGCGAACGCGATGCGCGCAATCCTGTCTATTTCCTTTTCGCTATAACGCTCGGTATCGTATGCCTCAACCCCGTTTTCGCCCGTTTCGCGCCCTCTTTCGCCGTAGTATATTCCGCCGGTCAATTCCCTTACGATAACTATATCGAAACCCTTTGCGCTCACCTCGCTCTTAAGCGGGCAAGCGTCTTTAAGTACAGGGAAAAGCTTCGCAGGACGGATATTCGCGTACAACTCAAGTTCTTTGCGTATGCCCAACAACGCTCTTTCGGGGCGCAAATGCCCCGGTAAGGTGTCCCATTTGTACCCCCCGACTGCGCCGAGCAGCACACTATCGCTTGCTTTGCAGCTTTCAATCGCCTTATCGGTTAGCGGCACTCCGAATTTATCAATCGACACGCCGCCGGCAATCACATAATCGTATTCAAAAGAGTGACCGTATTTTTGGCAAATCGCGTTAAGGACGGCGATTGCCCCCGAAACTATCTCGGGACCTACTCCGTCCCCCTCGATAACTGCAAGTTTTTTGTTCATACTTTGTTCTCCTTCATCGAGGAAAGCAGTCCGCCCTTTTCGATAATGTTTTGTAAAAATACGGGGAAAGGTGGGAAAGTCCCCTCATAACCTTTGGTAAAATTCTTTATCCTACCTTGCGCAAAATCCACTTCGACAATATCGCCCTCGTCTATCGCTCCGTCATATTCGACAATGGCAAGACCGGTATTGACGGCGTTGCGATAAAAAATTCTTGCGAAGCTTTTTGCAATGACACACGCAATACCGCTCGCCTTAATCGCGATAGGCGCATGCTCTCGCGAGGAACCGCAGCCAAAATTCGCGCCCGCCGCCATAATATCTCCCGCCGCAACTCTTTTTACGAAGCTTTTATCAAGGTCTTCCATACAATGAGCGGCAAGCTCCTTAGAGTCTGAGCTTGTAAGGTACCTTGCGGGTATTATTACGTCTGTATCGACATTGTCCCCGTATTTAATGACTTTTCCGCTTATTTTCATTCTGTTTTCTCCTTATTTTCCGCATTTGCATTTGCCATATAGTGCTTCGGGGTGGGTGAGTTTGCCGCATACGGCGGACGCCGCCGCGACCGCGGGGCTCGCAAGATACACTTCGCTCTCAGGATGCCCCATTCTGCCGACAAAGTTCCTGTTGGTAGTCGCGACACAGCGCTCTCCCTTGGCAAGAATACCCATATGTCCTCCAAGACAAGGTCCGCATGTGGGAGTGGATACGCTGCATCCCGCGTTGATGAAAAGTTCGGTTAACCCACTCTTTATCATCTCAAGATATATCTTTTGGGTCGCGGGGATAATAATCGTCCTCACTCTTTTGTCCACCTTTCTATCTTTCAATACCTCTGCCGCCGCAACAAAATCCGAATACCGTCCGTTGGTGCAAGAGCCGATGACCACTTGGTCTATAGGAATCTCGGGGATATCCCCGAAAGTTCTTGTGTTAGACGGAAGATGAGGGAACGCAACGGTAACTTCGATTGCAGACATATCGATATCGTATACCGCGTCATACTCCGCGTCCGCGTCCGCCTCGTACACAACGGGCTTGCGGTCACTGTGCGCCGCAATATATTCGAGCGTCTTGTCGTCAACCGGAAAGATGCCGTTTTTTGCGCCCGCTTCTATCGCCATATTACAGATTGTGAAGCGGTCGTCCATAGTAAGGTTGGCAACGCCCTCTCCCGAGAACTCCATGGACTTGTAAAGCGCGCCGTCTACTCCAATCATTCCGATTATATGGAGTATTACATCCTTGCCGCTAACCCATTTTTTGAGCTTGCCAAAAAGATTGAATTTTATCGCTCCCGGCACTTTGAACCACGCCTTGCCGTACGCCATTCCCGACGCCATATCGGTCGAGCCGACTCCCGTCGAAAATGCGCCAAGCGCGCCATAAGTGCATGTATGACTGTCCGCGCCGATTACAAGGTCGCCCGCGACTACTAGCCCTTTCTCGGGAAGCAACGCATGCTCTACTCCCATCTCGCCCACGTCATAATAATGCACGATGCCTTTTTCAGCGGCGAATTCTCTGACCTGCTTGGTCTGCTCCGCCGCCTTTATGTCCTTGTTCGGGGTGAAGTGGTCCATTACGAGCGCGACTTTGCCGCAGTCGAATATCCGTTTGCAATCTGCTTTCCTGTACTCGTTAATTGCAACCGGCGAAGTCACATCATTGCCCAAAACGAGGTCAAGGTCTGCCATAATAAGCTCACCCTTATCGATATAACTCTTTCCGCTATGCGCGGCGAGTATCTTTTGAGTCATTGTCATTTTCATAATATTTTACCTCTTTCTTTATTGAATAAATAGTATTCGATAGCATCGACAAGCGCAATCCAACTCGCTTCGATTATGTCGGTCGAAACGCCCACGGTCGTCCAAACGTGCTTGCCGTCCGTATTCTCGATAAGGACGCGCACCTTCGCTCCCGTTGCCTGATTCCCCGAAAGCACACGCACCTTATAGTCGGTAAGATGCACATTTTTAAGCTCGGGATAAAAGAGTGTGAGCGCCTTTCTCATCGCGATATCAAGCGCATTGACCGGACCGTTGCCTACCGCCGCCGCGGTCTCGGTAGTGCCGTTGACTAGCACTTTGATTAACGCAAACGCGCTCATTTCACCATCGGGCGAGGGATGTTCTCCGCTTGTTTTGTACATTTGCAGCTTGAAATGCGGCTTGAACCGCCCAAGAATGTTAAGCACCATAAGCTCAAAGCTAGCATCCGCAGACTCGAACTGATAACCCTCGTGTTCAAGTTCTTTCAGTCGCGCAAGAATCATTTTTGCTTCGGGAGATGCCTTGGTTATCTCAGGGGCAATATCTGCAATCTTGGATATTACCGTAGTGCGACCGCTCATCTCGCTCATTAAATATCTTCGTTTGTTGCCTACGCTTTCAGGCTCTACGTGCTCAAATGAATACGGGCATTTGTCCACGCCGTCAATATGCATTCCGCCCTTGTGTGCAAAAGCGCTCGAGCCGGTATACGGCTTGTTATTCGGCGGTATCATGTTGGATATCTCATATATCCTAAATACCGTGTCACTCAGATTGCTTAACCCACCCTCTACACATTCATAGCCCATTTTGAGTTGCAAATCGGGGATAAGTACGCTCAAGTCGGTATTGCCGCAGCGCTCGCCCGTACCAATAAAGGTACCTTGAACCTGTACTGCTCCCGCCCGTACTGCAAGTATGGAGTTGGCAACCGCGCAGCCCGTGTCGTTGTGACAATGAATGGAGATGCGCTGATTCGGGAATCTTTCCTTGACCGTCTTGGTAATCGAAAATATCTCATCGGGCATTGTGCCGCCGTTGGTGTCGCACAAGGCGAGAACGGATGCGCCCGCTTTGTCGGCAGCGGCAAGTACCGCAATCGCATACCCCGCGTTTGCCTTATATCCGTCGTAAAAATGCTCCGCGTCAAAGATGACCTCCTTGCCTTTCGCTTTGAAAAAGCCTACGGTGTCGCTAACTAACGCAAGATTATCCTCAAGCGTCGTCCTTAGAATCTCTCTTACATGAAGGTCCCAGCTCTTGCCGAAAATCGCGACTGCGGGCGTGTCCGCGTTGAGCAAAGAAAGCACGTTATCGTCCTCCTCTACCTTAAGCTTGCTCCGCCTTGTGCTGCCGAAAGCGCAAAGCACCGAATGTTTAAGTTGTAGCTTCTTTACCTTCTCAAAGAACTCTATGTCCTTAGGATTAGAGCCCGGGTTGCCCGCCTCTATATACTGTACGCCGAAGTCGTCAAGCGTTTTTACAATATTTAGTTTATCTTGCACCGAATACGAGATTCCTTCGCTTTGCGCGCCGTCTCTTAATGTGCTGTCGAATATTTCTATTTTTTTCATTGGTAACCTCATAATAGTTTGTTGATGCCGTTAACATACGCTTTGATGCTCGCCTCGATTATGTCCGTAGACAGCCCGCGCCCTGTAACCGCTCTCTCGCCCGAGCGAAGCCTGACAACGACCTCGCCCAACGCATCCCCGCCCTCGGTGATGCTATGAATCGAGTAATCCTCAAGAGAATGTTCGGGCGCTTTGACAATCTTGTCGACTGCGGAATACGCCGCGTTAATCGGACCGTCGCCGAGCGCGACTTTTTCGATAAGCTGGTTGTCGTAAC
Source organism: uncultured Christensenellaceae bacterium (assembly GCA_964408255.1). Classification (GTDB taxonomy): domain Bacteria; phylum Bacillota; class Clostridia; order Christensenellales; family CAG-1252; genus SACC01. The sequence continues at coordinate 9,380 of CAYOYS010000022.1, forward strand.
TAAGTCTTATTACCGCGGTGGATGTTACATAGTTGCCGCTATTAACGGTGAAACGGTCGAGTTTGTATTCTTTCTCCGCATACGGCTC
>CAYOYS010000022.1:9567-15666 GCA_964408255.1 uncultured Christensenellaceae bacterium
TTGTAGACAAGCTTGCTTGTTCTGTAAATTTCGTTGGTTTTTATGCCCGTGTCGCCCCCATATATCCCTTTCCTTGTATGGATAGCCATAACGACTTCCTCAAGCGCGGCGTTGCCCGCCCTCTCTCCGAGTCCGTTGACGGTACATTCCACCTGATTCGCGCCCGCTTCGACTGCGGCAAGCGAATTCGCGACCGCAAGCCCCAAGTCGTTATGACAATGCACGGATATCGTCGCTTTGTCAATGTTCTCAACATTCTTTTTAAGATAGGCAATAGTATCGTACATTTCGCGCGGCGTCGCATACCCTACGGTGTCCGGAATATTTATTACCGTCGCTCCGGCGCGTATCGCCTCGGTAACCGCCTTAACGAGGAACGGAAGCTCGCTCCGCATCGCGTCTTCAGCGGAGAATTCTATATCACCAATATATTTTTTGGCGTATGAAACCATCTCGCTAATCGTTGAAAGCACCTTTTCGGGGCTCATCTTGAGCTTGTATTCCATATGTATCGGCGAAGTCGCAATAAAGGTGTGTATTCTTGGAGATACCGCGCCTCGCACCGCTTGATATGCTACATCGATGTCTTTTTTGACCGCTCTTGCCAAGCTCGCGACCGTACTGTCCTTGACTGTATCCGCTACCGCTTTGACGGACTCGAAGTCACCCTTTGAGCTGACCGCAAAGCCTGCCTCTATTACGTCCACTCTCATGCGCTCCAAGGCGTTTGCTATTTCAATCTTTTCTTTGAGATGCATGCTGCAACCGGGAGCTTGTTCTCCGTCGCGCAGCGTCGTGTCGAATATTTTTATCTTTCTCATACTTCTCCTTATCAATCTATAAACGATGCGCCCTTATCGGCCGATGAAACCTGCTTTACATACCTTTTTAGGTATCCGTCAAGCATGGGTTCGGGTTTTGGCTCCATTGTAATCTTTCTAAGCTCGAGTTCCGCCTCGCTAATGTTGAGCTCTATAGAGTAATTCTCTATGTCAATCGTTATGCCGTCGCCCTCTTTGACGAACGCAATCGGTCCTTTTTCGCGCGCCTCGGGCGAAACGTGACCAATTGCCGCGCCGCGCGTTGCTCCCGAGAACCGTCCGTCCGTAATAAGGGCAACATGCGCATCTAATCCCATACCTGCAATCGCCGAAGTGGGCAAAAGCATTTCACGCATACCCGGACCGCCTTTCGGCCCCTCGTAACGTATCACAATTACATCGCCTTTTTGGATGCTGCCGCCATAAATCGCTCTTATCGCCTCTTCCTCGCTGTCGAACACCCGCGCCTTGCCCGTAAAGTTAAGCATCTCCGCTCTTACCGCGCTGCGCTTGACGACCGCGCCCGACGGCGCAAGGTTGCCGAACAATACCGCCAAGCCGCCTGTCGCGGAGTAAGGCGCATCAATAGGTCTTATCACATCGCTATCTTTGACGCGGGATTTTTTCAGATTATCCCCCACCTTAAGCCCCGATGCGGTAACACATTCCCTATCGATAAAGCCTCCCTTAGCAAGCTCAAGCATTACCGCTTGTATTCCGCCCGCTCTTTGAAGGTCTTGAATATGGTGAGCGCCCGCGGGCGCAAGCTTGCATAGATTGGGCGTCTTTGCGCTTATCTCGTTAATCAGTTCAAGTTCAAAGGGAACATCCGCTTCCTTGCAGATTGCCGCCAAATGCAGCACGGTATTCGTAGAGCATCCGAGCGCCATATCAACGGCAAGCGCGTTGCTAACCGAACGCTCGTTGACAATGTCTTTTGCGCGAATATTTTTTTCGAGCAACTCCATAATCTTTGCACCCGAATCTTTCGCAAGCCTTATCCGCTCGGAATATACCGCGGGGATTGTTCCGTTGCCCGGAAGAGAGAGCCCGATAGCCTCGCTTAAGCAATTCATCGAATTCGCAGTGAACATACCCGAGCATGAGCCGCAAGTCGGACAAGCGCTGTTCTCTACGCGAATCAGTTCGTCAAGCCCGATTTTGTCTGCTTTTGCCGCCCCGAGCGCCTCGAATACACTGTTGAGGTCAAGGCAAACATTGTTCTCGTCGGATAAGCTAAGCATCGCGCCACCGCAAACAAATATCGAGGGAAGATTGAGCCTTACCGCCGCGATTAGCATACCCGGCACAATCTTATCGCAGTTGGGTATAAACACAAGCGCATCAAAGCAGTGCGCCTTTGCCATACATTCGATACTGTCCGCGATAAGCTCTCTCGTACATAGGGAATACTTCATTCCCTCATGCCCCATTGCAATGCCGTCGCATACCCCGATTGTGTTAAACTCGAGCGGTGTGCCTCCCGCTGCCAATACTCCGTCCTTGACCGCTCGCGCTATGCTGTTCAAATGGATGTGCCCCGGCACGATTTCATTGAACGAATTGACTATACCTATTATCGGTTTTTGTATCGATATGTCCGTCAGCCCGCTTGCCTTAAGTAGCGCTCTATGCGGCGCTTTTTCCATGCCTTTTTTAATATTATCCGAATTCATACTGCTCCTTGTTGGCGTAATGATTAACACATTACCGCCAAAACCGATTTTCTATTCCTTGTACTCCTGCTTTTTCCAAGTCATTTTTTCTCTTAGTTCCGCGCCGACTTTCTCGATTAAATGTTCTTTCTCCATTCTTCTTACCGCGTTGAAATGCGGTCTGTTCGCCTGATTTTCAAGAATCCAATCTTTTGCAAAAGTTCCGTCCTGTATCTCGCTCAATATCTTTTTCATCTCTTTGCGCGTTTCCTCGGTGATTATCCTTTTACCCGTCTTGTAATCTCCGTATTCCGCGGTATCGCTTATCGAATACCGCATAAAGGACAAGCCTCCGGCAATTACAAGGTCGATAATTAGTTTCATCTCGTGCAGACACTCAAAGTACGCGCTCTCGGGCTGATATCCCGCCTCAACAAGCGTGTCAAAGCCTGCTTTCATAAGTTCTGTAACTCCGCCGCACAACACCGCCTGTTCACCGAAGAGGTCGGTCTCGGTCTCTTCCTTAAATGTGGTTGCAAGCACACCGCCGCGCGAGCCGCCTATTCCTTTAGCGTAGGCAAGCGCAGTTTCTAGCGCCTTGCCCGAAGCGTTCCTATGCACTGCTACCAAACATGGCACTCCCTTGCACTCCTCGTATTGACTTCTTACGGTATGACCCGGCCCCTTGGGAGCAATCATCACAACGTCCACGTCCTCGGGCGGAACAATCTGACCAAAGTGAATATTAAAGCCATGCGCGAACGCAAGCGTCTTGCCCGCCGACAGATTGGGGGCTATATCCTTTTTATAGAGCGCCGCTTGCTTCTCGTCATTCACAAGCAGCATTATCATATCGGCGGCTTTGACCGCATCCGCGGTGTTCATTACCTTAAGCCCTCTTGCCTCCGCCTTTGCCTTGGACTTTGAGCCCTCATATAAGCCTACGACTACATCAACTCCGCTATCTTTTAGGTTGAGCGCATGTGCGTGACCCTGACTCCCATAGCCTATAACCGCTACCTTTTTCCCCTTTAGAAACTCCAACTTGCAATCGCTTTCATAGTAGATTTTTGCCATGATATATATCTCCTTTATAAAATTTTCCGTTTTTGATTTTATTCGTTATTAGTGTGTTTTGTTTTGTTCATTATTAATGTTATTAGCTATTAATATTGTTTTGTTTTATTCGTCATAATGCTATTTTTGCGTTATTCGCCATAATGCTATTTTTGCGTTATTCGCCATAATGCTATTTTTGCGTTATTCGCGTTAATGCTGTTTTGCGTTATTGCCATTAATGCTATTTTTGCGTTATTATTGTTGTGGTTGTTCTGTTGTTTTCAATTTTATTCGTCAGTATGTGCTTTGCTGTTATTCCTCGCAGTCTTTTTCCTTCAATAGCGTCTCGCTGCCGCGTGAAATCGCGGTGATACCCGTTCTGCAAAGCTCCGCAATCCCGAACGGTCTCAAATACTCGAGGAACGCGTCGCACTTCGCTCGCTCGCCCGTTATCTCGACAGTCAGCGAAATAGGGGTAAGGTCAACTACCTTTGCTCTAAAGATTGCGATTGCCTCGAGAATCTCGCTCCTTGCGCCTTGTGCCACATTGACCTTAATCATCATAAGTTCGCGCGTCACCGTGTGCGCAAGATTCATATTCTCGACAATCAACACATCGTGCAGTTTCTCAAGTTGCAGACGAATCTGCTCCTTGATATACTCGTCGCCGGTAGCAGAAATCGTAATTCTCGAAATCCTGTTATCCAGCGTCTCGCCTACCGAAAGCGTGTCGATATTAAAGCCGCGCCGTCCGAAAAGTCCGGAGACTCTCGTCAATACTCCCGCTTCGTTTTTGACAAGCATAGACATAATGAATTTTTCCGTGTTCATAAACTTCTCCTTTCTCCTTAACCCTTAAGGATAATATCGTTGATAGTTCCGTTGGGAGGTATCATAGGAAGCACCTTTTCGTCGCTGCTGATTACCGCTTCGATAAGATAGGGACGATTTTCGCGTAATGCCTCCCGTACCGCTTTGTCAAGCTCGCTCATATCTGTTATGCGCCTACCGCTTATCCCGAACGCGTCTGCTAACTTGATGTAGTCGGTCTTGCGGTTGAGCGTGGTATTCGAGTATCTGCACTCGAAGAAAAGGGTCTGCCACTGCCTAACCATACCTAACGCGTTGTTGTTGAGAATAACTATAAGTATCGGAAGTTCGTTACTTGCGATAGTCGCCATCTCGTTCATGTTCATATGGATACAACCGTCCGAGGTGAACAAAACAGAGCGCTGTCCCGTTCCGACTGCGGCGCCAATCGCCGCGCCCATTCCAAAGCCCATTGTACCGAGCCCGCCCGAGGTCGCAAGCGTTCTTGGCCTCGTGAACTTATAATATTGTGCCACCCACATCTGATGCTGTCCGACGTCGGTAGCAATTACCGTCTCGGGCGCAACATAGCGGTTGACCGTTTCGATAACCGATTGTGGATTGAGGCGGGTTTTATCCATTTCGAGATGAGAATCGGGATTGCTTTTTATCGCTTCGACCGCGTCCGCCCACTGCTTGCGCCTTGTGTCGGGCAAGCTTGCTATAAGCTTGGTAAGCAGAACCTTGACATCTCCGACAAGCGCGGCATATGCCGGTATATTCTTGCCTATCTCGGCGGGGTCAATATCGATATGCAACACCTTTTTATTGTCGCAAAATTTGCTCTTATTGCCCGTTGCTCTGTCTGAGAACCTCGTTCCCACCGCGATTATCAAATCCGCGTCCGCCATTGCTCTACTCGCCGCGTACTTGCCGTGCATCCCCGTCATACCGAGGAAGCGCGGATTGGACGCGTCAACCGCCGAAAGTCCCATCATCGAAGTGCCTATCGGCGCGTCAATTTTTTGCGCGAACTCGGCAAGCTCCGCGTTGGCATTGGATATGGTTATTCCACCGCCCGCGTAAATAAAGGGCCTTTTGGATGCAGTGATAAGGCTCAACGCTTGCTCAAAGGCTTTGACACCGTTCTTTTGCCCGACTCTGTATTCTACCTTTTGTTGAGGAATATATTCGGTCTCGGCAAGCTGAATATCTTTCGGAACATCAATAAGCACGGGTCCCGGTCTTCCCGTATTCGCAATGCGGAACGCTTCGCGAATGGTCTCGGCAAGCCGATTGACATCCTTAACGATAAAGTTGTGCTTCGTTATTGGCATCGTAACACCGCAAATATCCACCTCCTGAAAGCTATCTCTGCCGATTAAAGCTAAGGGCACGTTGCCCGTTATCGCAACTATAGGAGTGGAGTCGAGATAGGCGGTTGCAAGCCCCGTGACGAGGTTGGTCGCGCCCGGTCCCGAGGTTGCGAATACAACACCCGTCTTGCCGGTCGAGCGCGCATAGCCGTCCGCGGCGTGGGTCGCGCCCTGTTCGTGGCAGGTAGTATAGTGCTTTACGCGGTCGCTATTTTTGTAAAGCTCATCATAGATATTCAATACCGTGCCACCGGGATAGCCGAACACCGTGTCCGTTCCCTGCTCAATAAGCGTCTCTATAATTATCGCAGCGCCTGTCATTCTCATATTTTTTCTCCTTGCCTTATTCTCATTCCGCCGTTATCCGAAGGAATATAT
>CAYOYS010000023.1:0-6332 GCA_964408255.1 uncultured Christensenellaceae bacterium
CGGAGTAAAAGTATTCGACAAGCCGACAGTTACTGAGATAGAATCAAAAGATGCTCCCGTTTTGGATAGCGATATAAAAAAATCCGATTTTTATGTATCGGATACCGACACAAAAGACAAGATGTTCCATGAGTATTCTGCAACCGAGGACTGCGAGCCAAATGCCGCGAACGCTATGAATACCTATACAAAAAATATCGATAACGATTCAGATAACCCCGATAAAAATTAAGACAATATCGATTAAATTTGTATCTTTCAATATTAGCGCAACCATTATTTTTGAGAGTTTGAAAGCAATTGATTATATATGTAAATATATATGTAAATATCTATGCAAATATCTATATAAAGAATAATTATTAAGTATTAGCATTTGAATTCGGCAATGATTTTGGCATACTTTTTGTCTTTAATCAAATACTATCAGAATGAAAAAAATAATCGCTGTTTTGATTATAGTATCCGTAATAGCGTTAAGCGGAATTTTGATATTTATGGTAGCCGCAACGGCAAACGCCGCACTTGACGACGCAAAACTGACCAACAAAAATAGAGATGTTCTAGTGTTCGATTCGAGCGGTAAAGAAATCAGCGGCAACAGCGATAATTATGTTGAGTTCGAGAGTTTGCCGAACTCGCTTGTCAACGCCTTTATCGCTGTTGAGGACAAAAGATTTTATAAGCATAACGGGCTCGATTATGTTAGGATTGCGGGCGCTACCCTCTCGAATATAAAGAGCCGCTCGCTGAGTGAGGGCGCGTCGACTATTACCTGCCAACTTATAAAGAACACCCACCTTTCCTCGGATAAAACATTGAAGCGCAAGCTGAAAGAGGCAAAGCTCGCCCTTGAGGCAGAACGCAAATACGACAAGGACGAGATTTTGGCGATGTATCTCAACGTTATATATTTTGGCAACGGCATCTATGGCGTAGGACGCGCCGCGCGCGTGTTCTTCGATAAAGAGGTGAAAAGCCTTACCCTTTCGGAATCGGCATCACTTGCCGCCGTTGTTGTCAATCCCTCAAAATATTCGCCGATAATCGATTATGAAGCGAACAAATCGCGCCGCGCGACGGTGCTTCGTCTAATGCTCAATCAAGGATATATCACGGAGGCCGAATATCAGGACGCGGCGGCGAAAGACATTGATATAATCGGCAACACGAGCGCGCATCACAGCCAAAGCTATAAAGAGAACGCTATATCCGAAGCCGCAAGATTACTCGGTGTGAGCGATGTAAGGCTTTTGGATTCGGAGCTTAGAATATACACCTATTTTGACTTTTCGCGTCAACAAATATTATATTCCGCACTAACCAACAAAGGACTTCTTAAGCCGAATCAAAACGGAGTAAACCCCGATACCGCCGCAATGCTTGTCAATAACGCAAGCGGAGGCATAGACGCTTACTACTCGTCAACGTATTACCTTGCGGACAGCCTAAAGCGACAGCCCGGCTCCCTTATTAAGCCGATTTCGGTTTACGGCGCCGCGCTCGAAAAGGGTGTGATACTTCCCGCAACTCCCCTACTTGACAGCCCCGAGGACTTCGGGGGGTATTCTCCCAAGAATTATAAGGACGGTTATTACGGTTGGACGAGCGCGCGCATCGCGCTATCCAATTCGCTCAACGTTGCCGCGGTCAAGGTGTTGAATTATACTACAATTCCATATGCCGTCAACTATACGGAAAGGCTCGGTATCAAGCTAAATGGTAACGACCGCAACCTTTCGCTTGCGCTTGGCGGCTTGACCGAGGGTGTGACGCTTCAAGAGATATGCGGCGCATATATGAGCTATGCTAACGACGGACTTTATAGCAAGCCCATGTTCGTAAAAAAAATTACCGATAAAAATGGTAAGGTGTTGTACGAACACAAATCGGGCAAAATACGCGTTACCAATCAAGACGTTGCGTATATGATTACCGATATGTTGAAAGACACGGCGAAAGCGGGAACCGCGAAAAAGCTCGCCGCACTGCGATACGAAATAGCCGCAAAAACCGGAACCGTCGCCGCGCAAGACGGAAACAGCGACGCTTGGTGCGCGCTATACACTACTGCCGACACGTTGTGCGTATGGCAAGGCAACGCATCGATGAAGTCCTCGCGCATGCTCGATTCTTCAATCTCGGGCGGAAGTTATCCAACTGTGATGGCAAGGCAAATTCTTGGCAATCTTTATACAAGCGCTCCGCAAAGCTTTGCAATGCCGCCGTCTTTGCAGCGCACCGCATTTGACGCCTATTCGCTTGAGAATGACCATAATCTTTTGCTTGCGGGAGAATACACGCCCCAAGCTATGATACACTACGACCTTGCGCCCCAAGACAACACCATTCCCGTATCGGAATACTTCAGCGTTCCGAAAGTTAAAAACTTTGAGGTGACAAATTATGGCGAGTCGGTGGACATATCTTTTGACGCGATGCCGTTTTATAGCTACGAGGTAATAAGGACATCTGAGCAAAAAGACACCGTTATTGCGGCAATCGAGAACAAAAGCGGAAAATTAAACGTTATAGATATTCCGCCAAAAGGAATTGTGCTATATAAAATCATTCCATATTTTAAGAGTGAAACCGAGATGATTGCGGGTCAAGCAAGCGTTGTCAAAGGAATATTGTTTGCCAAACAGGCAAAGCGGGAGCATTACGCGCCTAAAGAGAACGAATTTAGCAATTTGAAAAACGTAGCATAGCCCTTCATCGATTGTATTAAATTGCGTATTGAGTATCGAGTTATCGTATAAGTTATTGTACTGAATTAAGTTGTGTATCGAGTACACATTGAGTTACTGTACAAAAGTAATCGTACGAGTTATATTGAGTTAAAGTTGTTTATCGAGTTGTTGTATTGAGTGCGTATCGAGTTGTTGTATGAAGTTACTATATCAAGTTACCGTATAAAGTTATGTATCGATTTACTGTATCAAGTTACCGTATAGAGTTGCACATTGCATATGAATTATGCAGTCTGCAACAGATATTGTTAAAAGATGTGGGCTTAATACTCCGCTTTTATTGTGAGGACTTCGGTCTTTTCGAGAGCCGAAGCGATTAATGCCTCGATATCCAGATTTTTTTCTGCTTTTTCTATTATCTCAAGCTTTGGCTTAATCACGGGGTTCTTGGGTAAAAACACCGTACAGCAATCCTCGTATGGCAGAATACTAAGTTCAAAGGTATTGATTTCGCGAGCAATCTTGATTATTTCCTCTTTGTCCATTCCTATAAGCGGACGGAATACCGGAAGCCGCTCAACAACCTTGTTCGTAACGGTAATGCTTTCTTGCGTCTGAGAGGCGACCTGCGCTAAGCTCTCACCGGTAATTAGGCTGCCGCTACCCGTCCTTATCGCGGTGCGCTCCGCAATCCGCATCATTATACGGCGCATAATTGTAATCATAAATTCCGCCGGACATTCTCGGTGTATCGCCTCTTGAATCTCGGTGAACGGCACAATATATAGCGTTATAACTCCCGAGTAACGCGATATGACTTTCGCAAGGTCAATCGTCTTTTCACGCGCCCTTGCGCTAGTGTACGGAAAGCTGTGAAAATGTATTGCGTCCAAGTTCATGCCCCGCTTAGCCATACGAAAGCAAGCAACAGGACTGTCAATACCGCCCGAAAGCAGCGCCAAACCCTTGCCCGAGCTGCCTACCGGCATGCCGCCAAGGCAGGCAATGCGTTCAAAATAAATGTATGCCGTCTTGTTCTCGCGTATATCGACAACAATCTCTTTGTCGGGATTAAAAAGGTCTACTTTCAACGCGGGGTGCGCCTCGAGCACTCGGAATCCAAAATAGCGCGCGAGTTGCTGTGAGTTCTCGGATAATGTCTTGTCTGCTCTGTTGACCGTGACGCGAAAAGTTCCGCAATCGGGCGCAACTGCCGCGCAAATCTCCGCTATTTTCTCTCTATCCGTCGCGGTCTTGAACGCGATGCTAATCGAATGTATGCCTATTACCCGCTTAAGTCTGTCGATAAAAATATTAATCTCGTTCGAATCGAAGTCCTCAATAATATAGCGACATTGTATTCGGCTAAAGCGATATTTGACGCCCTTAAGCGCCGCCTTGATGTTGTCGGCAAGGCATTTTTCAAAATAGGCTCGATTGCGCCCCTTCAAGTATATCTCACCGTATCTTATTAGTATGATTTTTTCCATTCTATCCCCTTGCAGTATTTATGCTAATTTTGCAATATTTCGTGCTATTCTCTTGTGTAGTTCCTCAAATTTTGGTACTCCTTATAGATAGCTTTGGCAGCCTCTATGCCGTCATTTTCTCCGTTTGACAAGCCTACGCTAAGCCGTATTATGCCGTCACGGTACTTTTCGGAGAGCCCCAACGCTCTTTGGATTCTGCCTGTGCCCTTTTTTGAGGAGCATGCCGAGCCTGTTCCTATTATTATGTCGTGCTTTTCAAGCGCATGAAGCATTACTTCTCCTCTTACATCGGGCAATGCAAGCGTCAGAATATGTGGAGCGGTACGCTCATTCGCTATTACTTTCAACCCTTCTATCGGGCGCAAGCCGAGCCGTATATCCCCAAAAATCTTATTCGCAAGTGCGCTTAGTCGGGGTAGCTGTGAAAAGCTTAGGCAAGCCGCCGCTTCGAATGCCATAATCCCCGCAACATTCTCCGTTGAGGCGCGCATTCCGTACTCTTGACCGCCGCCGAATATAAGCGGCTTAAGCGGTGCGCCCCGCTTAACATACAATGCCGCGATACCCTTAGGCGCGCCGAGCTTGTGTCCACTTATCGTGTAGTAATCTACGCCGAGCGCAGTAAGGTCTACGGGAAGCTTGCAGAACGCTTGAACGCCGTCCGAATGAAAAAGTATATTCTTATCGTATGCTTTGGCAATCGAAACAAGCTTTTTTATGTCATTGACCGCCCCCGTCTCGTTGGAAACGTGCATAATGGATACAAGCGCGGTATTCTCGGTGAGCAAGCGGGCAAAAGCGTCCTCGTCCACCCCGCCGCCCGCATTGACCGGACATTCGACAACGTCATAGCCTTGCTGCTTAAGCTCTGCGGCAGAGTTGTAGACTGCGGCATGCTCTATCGCGGATATTATGATTCTTGCGCCTTTTTTCTTGCGCGAGCAAAACAGCGCCTGATTATCGCTTTCGGTACCCGAAGATGTGAAAAACAGCCTATTAGGCTCTATTCTCAAGATATCAGAGATGCTTTTTCGCGCCGTTTTTATATCATTTGCCCCCTCTAACGCTTGAGCGTAGAGCGCGGAGGGATTGAAATACATATCCCTCGAATATTTTTCGATTATCGGTAAAACTTCGTCATAAGTCTTGGTGGTTGCCGCGTTGTCAAGGTAAATCATTCTTTTAATCCCTTCCCTTTCATAATCAAAGCAAGCATATAATCGTCGGGCGAAACGGCATAGCTCTTGCTGTTGGCAATAAGGGTAATGCCTATCTTAAACGGGGTATATCTGACCGCGTTAGGTGCAATGCCATGCACAACTTCGCGTATTGCGCTAAGCGGCAAGGTAAGCGCCTTAAAATATCTTTCGGCATACAACCGCTTGACGATAAAATCCGAATCCGTGACGCAATACATATAATCGCGGGTCAACAGATGACCAATATTCGATATTATCGCCGAAACGGCACAAAGGATTGCAAAAGGAAGGAGCAGCCAATATGTGGTAAACATAGCAAATGCAAAAATGATTAGGGCAGTCAACAGTATAAATAAAGAGATAAGAAGCAATATTCGCTTTAGTCCTTTGCCCCACCTTTTATCTGTAACTGTCATCTCATAATAGCCGCTCATCTTAGTCTTACGACGGTGACGCCACCGCCGCCCTCGCCGTAGCCGCCCTCGCGATAGGATAGGATATTCGCGCCGTTAAGATAGTCGAGAATACCGCGCTTGAGTCTTCCCGTGCCCATTCCGTGTATCACTTTTATTTCGTCTACGCCGTTAAGCGCGCTATCGTCGATAAACCTCGAAAGATTATACAGCGCTTCGTCAACGGTCTGCCCAAGCAGATTTATTTCTCTTATAATCTTTTGGTTTTGCAGCGTTCTAACCGACTTTTCGGGCTTTTTAGCAAGAGTCGTTCCGCTCTCGTTTTGCCGTTTAAGCTTTTTAACGTCCTTTCGCTTCACCATTGTTTTGATATTGCCGATTCGAATGATATATTCGCCGCTTTTAGTAATTTTTTCGAGTACGGCAACATCATGAATCGTTGTGACGTACACGGCGTCACCCTCGACGGGCGGCTCCTCGCTCAACGCGGGGATATCGGGTTCGCTTTCTTCTTCAACGCTGATATCCTCTATGCGC
>CAYOYS010000023.1:6432-14874 GCA_964408255.1 uncultured Christensenellaceae bacterium
TAATTCTCAAGTTCTTCTTCCGCTTTTCTTCTCGTCATATCCGCAGACTGCAATACCTTTTCGAAAGAGACCTTTTCGGCGGTGAGGTTCGCTCCCGCCCTTTCTATTATCTCGGGTTTGAGTCCGAGCCTTTTTGCGATTTCAAGAGCGTTCGAGGTACCCGGTACTCCGATTATCAGCTTGAATGTCGGCTCATAGGTCTCGGGGTTAAAATCCATGCATGCGTTCTCTACTCTTTCGGTTACGTAGGAATACTCTTTAAGCAATGAATAGTGCGTGGTAATAACGGCGGGAACATCTCGCTTCAAAAGATATTCAGTAATGCTGACCGCTAACGCCGCGCCCTCCTCAGGGTCCGTTCCCGCGCCCAGCTCGTCAAGTAGGACAAGACTATCTTTGTTAAGTTTTTCGATAATGCTTACAATATTTTTTACGTGCGAAGAAAAGGTGCTAAGGTTCTGCTCAATGCTCTGTTCGTCACCGATATCCGAGAATATTTGAGTAAAAAAGCCGATTTCGCTCCCCTTTTCGGCGGGTATGAACAATCCGCTTAACGCCATTAAGACCAATAATCCGGTTAGTTTGAGCGTTACCGTCTTGCCGCCGGTATTAGGACCTGTAATAAGCAGTATGTCGAAGTCGCTGCCTAGCCTGATTGTAATGGGAACAACCTTATCTTTGTCTATTAATGGGTGTCTGCCCTTTCTGATGTCAATAAAACGCTTGTCGTTGATAATCGGTTGCGTCGCTTTGATTTCGCGGCTGTATGCGGCTTTTGCAAATATTACGTCGAGTTCGGCAATTATATCGCAGTTCGCGGCAATCTTTTTGGCATCGAGTCCGACGCGCGCGGTAAATTCGCGAAGAATCCGTTCTATCTCCCTTTCCTCGTCAAGCTTTAGAACCCTCAATTCGTTGTTCATCTCGACTACGGCAATCGGCTCGATATACACTGTTTGACCTGATGCGGATTGGTCGTGAATAAGACCTTTAACGCTGCTTCGCGCCTCGCTCTTCACGGGAATTACATATCTGTCGCCGCGCTGCGTAATAATGTTATCTTGCAGATATTTGGAGTATTCGGAAGAAGAAATGTAATAATTAAGCTTTTCCCTTAACTTTTCGTTCGCTTTGCGTATCGCGCGGCGCACCGCGGCAAGCGCAGGCGACGCGTTGTCGCTCAGCTCGCTTTCGTTGGCGATTGCCGACGAGATGTCCTTTTCGAGTTCATCGGCAACGAATATTTCTACCGCATATGCGCGCATATACGGGATATCGGCATTGAGCTTTACGATTGCGCTTTTGACCACGCGACTTACTCTTAGCGCTCTTGCTATCTTCAAAAGTTCGGGAATGGTCAGCATGGATTGCTTTTCGGCAAGCGTCAAGCTATCTTGAATATCGTCTATGCCGAATGGAGGAAAGACGTTGAATTCATACATAATTCTGTCCGCTTCCGCGGTCTTTTCGAGCAGCTTTTGCGCAAGGGCAAGACTCTCGGCGGGCCGCATAGCAAGCACTGCCGCTCTTCCTCTTTCGGAAGCGGTATGCGCCGCAGCTCGTGCCGCAATCTTATCATATTCGAGCGCTGTAAATACTTTTTTGTCCAAAATCAAATTACCTCGTTGTTAAAGTGACCCGCAGTACCCTTTTTCGCCGCCAATTGCTCAAGCGATGTATAGGTTGCAAGATTGATATAATTATTATAGCCCATTCCCGCGATTCTTGACAATAAATTATGCGGCACACCATTATATAGAGTGAATTGACAATCTTTGCCCGACGTTGGCAGTATCGGGAAAGTATAGCGTCCGCTTTTGTAATAAAGCATTTCGCCGCGTTTTTTGCAGACACATTCGGAGCGGTACAACACGGAAAACGGACAGTGCGTAAGCGTCATAAGCGGAAGCCTCCCGAGAGTGAAAAGTACGCCGCCCTTCTCCAAAAGATTATTAAGCCCAATTTCGGGCGAGGGCATTATATATTCGGCGTCAAAGTAATAATCGAACGCTACCGAGTTATAAATATTCAAGCCCATTCCCGCGATATACGGAATCGTCTTTTCACGCGCAAGCTCTACCGCGTAAACATTGTCGGCGAGAACACCCAAGCCGTTTATGCGCGCAAGGTCAAAAATCTCGTCAAACGCGCCGCGGCGGTTGACGCGCGGCATTTTTATAAAAAGTTCATCAGTAACGCTCTTTGCTTGTCTTGCTATGTCAAGCAAAGTGTTCTTGTCGAATCGAACGGGATTGATAATTACCGCATCCGCCGAAAGTCCTATAAGTTGCTTGACGCTTTGCACCTCTATAAGCCGCGCGCCGCGCTTTGCATGCGGGGTTGCAGGTCTTGCTGCAACATGCGGCGCTATACATGCCCTTTGGCAAATCATGTCTTTTTGATATTCCGCGATAATCGCTTTTTTAAGCCTTGACAGCACCTCTCGGCGCATGCCGTTGAGCACGGATTTTGCAACCTTTCCTCCCGAATTGTCGATATCAAGCGTTTTAATCTCGAACGGAGTGTCGGCAATTTTCGAAAGCTGCTCGGATATTTCTGTGTCGGTGAGCGCTCCGCTCGTTGCTTGAATCATGGCGGTATACTCCGCCACCGCATTATGCTTCCGCGCTGTAATTTGTGGATAATCTCCCGCCGAAATTACGAATTCGATACTTATCCCAATCCGCTTTCTATGCTTTGCCGCCGCCTCAAGCTGCGCGCTGTCCGTTGTCAGTCTTACTTCGTCACCTACTGTCGCGTTGCCGCTAACCGGTACAATATAATGCTTCCCGCGCCGTTTTACCGACGTAACGCTTGCGCCGCCGACTTCCTTACCATCTCTTAACAGTTTTAATCCGTCTCCCGCCCTTAAAGCATGGGAGCTTGTTATCTCGGCAAAAAGAAAACCTTTGCGCCTTTCAATCGATATTATTTTGCCGATACTTATGCCGATATGGTTGGGGGTATTCTTATAAATCATTCCGCAAGAAGCGCCGTAGTTATCGAGCGCCGCGCCGCGCATGAATACTTTTTTAAGCTCGGTATCCGAGGGCTTGCCGCCGTCAAGCAGTCTGCGGTAGTAGTCGGTAACAATACCGACATATTCGGGTCGTTTGAGTCGTCCTTCAATTTTAATACATGTAACGCCTTGGCTCTTATATTGTAGCGCCTTTTCGCAAACTGCAAGGTCAAAGGTCGAAAGAAGATAACCCTTTTCAACAAAGTTGCCTTTTGCGTCGTATGCGCCGTGTTCCTTGCGGCATGGCTGCAAGCATCTGCCGCGATTGCCGCTCATGCCGCCTATTACGCTACTTAAAAGGCATCCGCCCGAGAACGCTACGCAGAGTGCGCCGTGTGCAAAACGCTCTACTTCGAGCGAGGTATTGTCGATGATATCCGTTACATCTTGCTCCGCACATTCCCTTGCAAGCACCACTCTTTTTGCGCCAAGCCGTTCGTAAAACTTTGCGCCCGAAAGGTTGTGAACGCCCGCTTGTGTGCTTATGTGTATCGGAAGACGGGGCGCAAGCTCTTTGACAAGCTTTATAACGGCGATATCCGTAGCAATAACCGCGTCTACGTTGCAATTATCAATCGCGCGAATCAATTCCACTATTCGGGGAATTTCCGAATCCTTAACCGAGGTGTTCAAGGTAATATAAGCCTTGACCCCGTACAAATGACAATAATCTACCCATTCGGATAGATTATCGATATTGAAATCTTGGGATTTTATTCTCGCGTTATGCTCGGAAAGCCCAAAATATACCGCGTCCGCGCCCGCATTGATTGCATAACGAAGCGCCACAATGCTCCCCGCGGGGGCAAGAATCTCCATTTTATGCGCGCAAAAGAGCGCCAAGTTTATTTTTTGTCGCTTCGAGAATCTTTTCGGTCGCGTGAACAACGTCAGCGTCAACAAGCGTCCTTGTCGAATCACGGAAGGTAAGATTGACCGCAACGCTCTTTTTGCCGTCTGCTACACCCTTGCCCTCGTAAACGTCGAATATATTCAGCTCCTCTAGCAGTTCTCCCCCTGCGTCTTGTATAACCTCGAGCAGATTAGCCGCCGCGATACTTTTATCCAACACGAACGCAAAATCACGCTCGATTGCGGGGAATTTGGATATTGCTCTAAAGGGTAAAAATTCCTTTGCGTATTCGAATAATAGCTCGAGATTCAGTTCTGCAACGGTAACTTGCGAATCAATGCCGTATCGCTCGGCGGTAAGAGGATGAACCTCGCCGATATAGCCTATGCGCGTTTTTGCAATAAAAATATCTGCACTACGTCCCGGATGCAAAAATGGCTCGGATGTGGGCTTGTATACAAGGGAGATATTAAGACTTTTCGCAAGTATCTCGAGCGTGGATTTAAGCCGATAAAAACCGCTGTCAGCGCCGAACGTGGCAAGCGAAAGCGTCTCATATTCGTCCGCGGTATCGTCAAGCGGAAGCCGCTTTGGGAAATACACTCTTCCGATTTCGAACAGTTTGCCCCGCTTGTTGCCGTGCGTGGTGTTGAACGCGACCGTTGTAAGCATGCTATGGATAAGCATTGTGCGCATTGCCGAAAGCTCTTCGCCGAGCGGATTGATTAGATTGATAGTTTTTGTTCTTATATCCGTTTCGGGAAGTGAAAGCATATTGACAAAACGCGGAGATACAAAGGAGTAGGCGACAATTTCCATAAACGCGGATTCGCCCGACAGCAACGCTTTGATATCGTGTATCCGCTTTGCCTTGCGCTCTAACCCCCCGCGTGTTTGACAAAAGCCGTCCAAATTGAGATTGACAATATTATCGTAGCCGTACAGTCTGATTACCTCTTCTGCTACGTCGTTGGCGGTTGCGATATCCTCTCTATATCTCGGTACCTCGATAGTGAGTCTGTCCCCTTCCGCCGTAGTCTTAAGCTGAAGGCGGTTGAGCAGCTCCGTCATCTTTTCTATCCCGACGGTAATGCCTAATATCGCATTGATTTTTGCAGCGGATACCGTAAGGGTTCGGACTTTGCTTTCCCCTACAAAAGCATCGATAACCCCTTTTATCGCGGTTCCGCAACCCATTGTAATTAACTGCACTGCACGAGATATTGCAAGCTCTTGACTTACAAAATCTACCCCTTTCTCAAAGCGTGAGGAGGAATCTGAGCGTATGCCGAGCGTCTTGGAACTTCGTCTGATATTATCTCTTTTGAACCTCGCGGACTCGAGAATAATCGTTTTGGTATCGCTAGCAATACCCGAATTACTGCCGCCCATAATCCCCGCTAAAGCGACCGGCTTGACGCTGTCGCAAATTACAAGGTTGGAGGAATCAAGGATGTTTTCTTTGCCGTCAAGCGTGACGATTCGCTCCGAGTCCTTTGCCCTACGAACGATTATCTCTCCGCCCGCAAGATAACGCTTATCGAACGCATGCATAGGTTGACCTAGCTCAATCAAAATATAATTCGTTATATCTACGATATTATTGATTGGTCTAAGCCCTACAAGCCGAAGCCTCTTTCGTATTATCTCGGGAGAAACAGCTATTTTGACATCGGTAATCGCTTTTGCCATATAGCGAGGACATAACTCGAAATCCTCAACCGTTACCTTAATGTAGTCGTTGACATCGCCCTGCTCTTTTGGCGCCGCTCCAAAATCCAACTTTTTTAACGGGCGGTCTAAAACTGCGGCAACCTCTCGAGCAATTCCCAAAACGCTGTTGCAATCAGGGCGGTTCGCGGTAACTGCTATGTCGAGTATACAGTCGTTTGTCCCGATAACCTCATTAAAATCCGTGCCGGGGGGGTATTCCTTGCCAAGAATCATTATCCCGTCCACTCCCGCGCTTTCATAATCGGCGGAAGTAAGGTCAAGTTCCTCGCCACCGCAAAACATTCCCTCGCTTGCTACACCGCGCAACTCTCCGCTCAATATAATCTTGCCTCTTATGCTACCTTTGTCCAAGCACACCGGCACAAAGTCGCCTTGTTTTATGTTGTTCGCTCCGGTTACAATCTGAACATTTTTTGCGCCGACATTAACCGAGCATACCAACAACTTGTCCGCGTTTGGATGACGCATTACCTTCAAAATCTCGCCGACAACGATATTTTTATACTGTTCGGACGGATAAATATACTCTTCTATCTCGAAGCCCGCCGAAACCAACTTTTTCCCCAATTCTTCGGGGCTAACGTCTATTTCGACAAAATCCTTTAACCAACTGTAGGGTACTTTCATAATATCTCCTATCTATAACGCAAAATCTCCTATCTATAACGCTAAATCTCTTATCTATAACGCTAAATCGCGTTGAATATCACTAACGGGGCGCGTTTTGCGCGATATTCTGCAACGTGTTGTCACTATCTATACTGTTTTAAGAACCGAACGTCATTCTCGAACAAAATACGCATATGCGGAATACCGTACTTGAGCATCACGATTCTATCAATTCCCATTCCGAATGCAAAGCCGCTGTACACATCGGGGTCGATTCCGCAGTTAATTAAGACTTGCGGATTGACTACGCCCGCGCCGAGCACCTCTATCCAGCCCGTACCCTTGCACAGTCTGCAACCTGTTCCCTTGCACAGCGTACAACTCACGTCCACCTCGACACTAGGCTCGGTAAACGGGAAATACGAGGGACGGAAGCGCGTCTTGGTGTCGGTGTCGAACAACGCTTTTGCGAAGATGTCCAATGTGCCCTTAAGATGTGAAAGCGATACTCCTTTATCTATGACTAGCCCTTCAATCTGATGAAACATCGGGCTGTGTGTCGCGTCGTCGTCCGCGCGATAGACCTTGCCCGGAACCGCGATTCTTATCGGCGGCTTTTCGTTGAGCATTGTGCGCGCTTGCATAGGCGAGGTATGGCACCTTAAGAGTAGCTTGTCCGCGACGTAAAAGGTATCTTGCATATCGCGCGCGGGATGGTCCTCGGGAATATTCAGCGCTTGGAAATTGAAAAAGTCGGTCTCAATCTCGGGTCCCTCTTTTACTGCGAAGCCTAAGCCGCTTAAAATCTCTAGTATCTGATTCTTGACAAGTGTCAGCGGATGAATATTGCCAAGCGTGGCGTCTTGCGGAAGGGTTATATCTAACCTTTCGTTCTCGAGGCGGTGTGCTAATTCGGATTCTTTCAACGCGACCGCCTTTTGTTCGAATGTCGCCTCTAGCTTGATTCTGCCTTCGTTAATGAGCTTGCCCATTGCGGGCTTGTCCGCCGGCGCTATGTCCTTTAATCCGCGCAGCAGCAGCGTGTATTCCCCGCTTTTGCCTAAAAACTTTACGCGGATATCGTTGAGGGTGCTAGTACTGTCCGCTTTATGGATTGACGCGATACATTCGGCTACAATTTTGTCGATATTTTCAATCATATGCTCTCCTTGAAATATCCGTAAAAGATACGGCTTAACTATTAAAGGAAACAATAAACAAATACATTGAATTGCATAAACCCATTTGCATTTCCATGCAATTATTATGTCATTTTTATGCGAAAGAGTCTGTTTTTAGGTGGTCTTTCGGCCGCTTGCGGTATCTTTTCGGGCATCTTACGCGTTTGTTCGTCGGCAATATCTCGATATTGCCTTGCAAAAGCCGCGAAACCTGCCTCAAAAATCTATCCGCATTCAGCACGAGTATTTATTCATTGCTTCCTTAAAATTTAGCACAATACGAGCGATATTGTCAACCGAACATAATATTAATTAATACTTTATGTCTTTTTGTGTTTATAAATTAGTCGTTAGGTATAAGGTCGAAGTATTCGGCATAATCCGTTGCGTTGATATAAACCTCGGGGATTTTGCCGACGATTACATTCTCAGTTACTAAAATACATTGGTCAATGCCGAGAGGAAAATTGTAAAGCGGTAGCACAATGTCCATATTGATATGAATTTTTATATATACAGAATGGCGAGTTTGGTTGATGCCAACCGCGATAAAAGTAGAAAAATAATCCGCGATTACATCGTAATTGATAGTAAGCGGAATATCGATTTTTTTGCCGCAGTTTGCGAATAGAACAAAGCCTGTAAACGCTCCCCACGGAATATGCATGGTATGCGCGCCTACGTTTGTGATATGCTTGGTACAGTTTAAGGCGAGTTCGCGAGAGAGCTTGTTAATCTGCATCGCTTTGCATTGGATAAACGTGATGTTGTTTTCATTGTCTTTTTCCACAGTTACATAGTCGCCGTAATTAAGATTTTCTTTTATCGTCTCGTGGGTCGCGGTGTTAACGGCTAATATCGTGCTTGAGGTGACATATGACTTGCTTTGCGCAAACAGCTGTCTCTCCACATTCTTTACAAGATACTGAGAGCATAAAAGATAAAGCGAAACGCCAATCATTAAAATAACGGCAAGTTTGTATATCTTACCGTTCTTTTTGTGTTTTCTCATAATTTATAGATCCATCATAGTTTAGATGTATAAT
>CAYOYS010000024.1:0-3952 GCA_964408255.1 uncultured Christensenellaceae bacterium
TCTATCAATATAAATGGGCTTAAAGCGGTTAACCCCATGGGATTCTATGCCTCGCCTATCCGACTCTGCCAAAACGTCCGCACAGATTGCGGCGTCTTCACGGGGCACACCCACACCCACAAACGCATCCGTTACAAAATTGACAACAGTATCCCAATCAACAATAAATTTTGCCATAAAAACACTTCCTTTCAATATAATAAATCAACATTAATTATATACTAATTCTCTATAATTAGTCAATACCTGAAGTGTGCTTTTTCATAATGTGAATTGCAAATTTAATTATTTGATATGTTTTAGATAATGCAGTAACTTATTGTTACGGCAGAAGATGACTAGGAATCTGATTTTGATGACTGCCGGTACAATGATTTATAAGTCAAAAGTATTGTTATGATTTGTGTTTTGTAGCGCTAGCAAAGCCGCTTTAATGCGGTTTTCTTGCTGTTGCAAAGTAATAATACAGCTGTTGCAAAACAACAATACAGCTGTCACAAAACAACAATACAGTTTGCGGTTGCAAAGTAATAATACAGCTTGCCCTTGCAAAGCAATAATACAGCTTGTTGCAAAGTAACAATATAGCTTGCTACTTTTTATAATGCTTTGTAAAGTTGCGGCAAGTGGTAAAGTAATTTACTTCAAAACAGCCGAATTGAAAAGTGTCGTTTTTGTTGATTTTGCAGACATATATTGACAAAATAGCATGAATCTTAAAAGGCGAGCAAGGCGAGCAACGCATACGAAAGCGGAACAGTATAGCGTGGCAAGACCGCAAGCGAGGTTCGCATACCGCGGATAGTGTCCGTGTATTCAAGATAAGCGCCTTGCGCGCGACTATATAATAGTAGCATTTTGCGGACTATATCTCCATAACTTGTTTTGACATTGGTTTTTGTCGTCGAGGCAGGTGCTTTAGATGTAAGATTGCGGTACAGCTTGCTCAACTTATCAAGCGTTTTATTGCCGCTTTTTGTAATCAAAATGATTAGTTCCCGCACACCCGGGTTGTTGGTGCGGTCAAAGACAAGCTTTGCGTAGAGCAATATTTCATAATAATAAGTCCAAAGCGTGTACAACGGCTTAATTGCCGTTTCGTCGAGCTTTGTGTTGCTCAAAAACTTTTTGCAAGTATATATAATCTTGGTCTCACCAAGGTACGGGAACGCCTGAACGGGCTTTGCGGTTACTTTTTTATATTCTTTTGCCATTTCTTCGATTGCCTTTTCATAGGGCAGCGTAATTCTCTTTTCCATAAAACCACCTCATAGAATTTATATGAAACTGAAGTACAAGCTATGCAACAATGGCGCTTATTAATTTATGTGTTACATTCTAAAAGGTATAAAACATGATAAGCATTGATGCAAATCGGACAAACGCATAGTAAGCCAAAAAAATAAATCGATAAATTTATAAAATTAATTTTTCGCTTCGTATTGACATTGTCCGCAAAATAGGATAAAATATATCTATAAAAAAATAAAAAGAGGAGAATTAGTTATGAACAAAAGTGATCTTATCAAAAAGATTTCTGCCGATTTAGCTATGACCGAAGAAGTGTGCCGCAAGGTATTCGACGCGGCAGTTGACGAAGTAGCCGCCCAAATGAAAGCGGGAGAGAGTGTTACGATATCGGGCTTCGGCTGCTTTAAGGCGAAGTCGAGAGCCGGCAAGAAAGGACTTCATCCTAAGACCGGCGATGTAATCACTATTCCGGCGAGAACGGTTCCTACCTTCAAGGCAAGCAAGACTTTCGTCGCAGAGCTTAACGAATAATACAGACCAATAACAACTAAGCCGTCGATATCGACGGCTTAGTTGTATTTAGCCTACGCGGCATTTGCAGATAATTTTTATAAACATCGTGTGTCGCGTATAGTATTTTTATTCTCCGCGTTCGGTCAAAGTGTATGCGATATTTAGAGATTTTTCGCTAGCGACGCGGTCGATGAATTCCATTGCCGTATTAGAGAGTATCGCGAAGCCGAGCCCTTCGTTGATGTATTCTTCTTGAACTTTGAAAGAAACTACCCCTATTACTTCGCCAAAAATGTTGAAAACCGGACCTCCTGAGTTGCCCGGATTGAGTGCCGCATCAGTTTGAAGCACTTTAAGCGGAGTCGAGGAGCCCGCCTCGATGAATGCCCGATTGGGGTTGCTTATTACTCCCGTTGTCAAAGCGAGTCCGTAGCTTTGCGCATTGCCGATAATTATCGCCTCTTCGCCTATCGTTATCAGCGCGGAATTGCCGAAAGGAGCGCTAATCAGTGCTTGGGGAGGCGAATCGAACTTAAGCAGCGCAAGGTCTTGTTCGGCGAACGTCTCTATTACATTTAGCTTGTATCCGTTCGTCTTGTAAAAATTCGAACTGTCGATAAAATTGGCGGTGACGGCGGAGTGTATGCCCTGTTCGGTACGATATCCGATAACTATCCCGAATCTATTATATATCGGCACATTCGCTTCATAAGTTACGACATGGTTGTTGGTTATTACATAACCGTCGTCGGTGATTATGAAGCCGGACGCCGAGCCCGATACAGTGACGCCGCCAATCGTCGTCACGCAATATATTTCGACCACCGAATCCAATCTTTGGCTAGTAACGGAAAGGGCAGCAGTCGTATAGTCCTCGGGAAGATAAAAAACGCGTTTATAATTATTGACCGCGTCCTCGTACGCTTGATTTGCCGCATTGATTTTATCGGTAAGCAGCGTCGCGAAGATAAAATATCCTATAATAAGCAGCACAACGATAACCGCGATTGACGCTATCAGCATTGTGCGCCATTGTTTTTTTATTATTACCGCAAATTGCTCAAAATCGCCGTTATAATTGTGCGTCCGAGACTCATTGTCGTCAAAAAAATCCATATTTGCTCCTTTTTAACATTGTTCGGTATATTAATATTATTAAAAAATTGATTATTAATATTTTATCACAATAATTACTCTAGATTAGGCGTTAAGCAAAATATTTTTTTGAACGCTCTTTCAATGTTTCAATGAAAGAAGTTGGGTCATTATAATTAGGAGAACGGAATATTTCAAAGCTGATTACGCCCGTATATCCTGCCGTCTTGAGGTTCGCGGCAAGCGCTTTCCAATCCATGTCGCCGTCGCCCGGCATCCAATGCCTGTCCATGGAAAGGTCGTTGTCGCTTAAATGTGTACAAATCAACCTATCCTTGTATCGCAACGCGATGTCGCCGCGATTGTCGCCGAAAAGTGCAGCGTGAGAGCTGTCAAAACAAAAGAATAGGTTATCGATTGCGTCAAATATTTCATCGAAAGGAGTCAGCCCCTCGATATTTTCTATCGCAAGTTTGACACCACATTCCTCCGCAAAGTCCGCAAGTTCTTTTAAGTTATCGATTAAAGCTGTCGAGCAGACAGGAGTATGTATGACAAGTATTGGAATATTTAATTCGGTGCAGCCTTTTATCCAAAGCTTGTACGATTTGACAGTATCCGCTCTATTGTAATACTTGTTCGCAAGATATGGCGTCAAGCGTACCGGCGCGTGGGCGTAGGTAATATTAAGATTATGTTCTACGATTAGTTTGGTTTGCTCGTATTCGCCGAGTTTTGCCATAAGCATAAAGTCCTCAGCGCGCCAAATCCCGATATTGCGGATGCCTGATTTTGTGATTAGCGAGAATCTTTCCGAAGGCGTCAAGTCAAAACCGAAATATGCGTAAATTCCCAATTCATTTTTCATAACGGCCTCCTTACATGGTATATACAAATCATTATAACATTTCAAGCGCCAAAATGCAAGAATAAGGTAGAAGTCAACTCTATTTTGTACACTCCTAATTCTTCATGTCGCAGCTACTACATGTCCGCTTTTGTTAAGGCGCAAAGCGTCCAAGCCCAAATATTATATTTGTCGAGCGTCTGCGTCAACGCGCTTGCATTTGCGCTATCGGTGGTTATGTCTGTG
>CAYOYS010000024.1:4052-14282 GCA_964408255.1 uncultured Christensenellaceae bacterium
CGTTTAGCGCGCGCGATTGTAAGTAGTTAACCAATTTCGAAAATAATCGCGGCACGTAAGCGGTTATTACAATATTAGACCGTTCAATACTATTGAAATATAAAATCTGCTATGCTATAATAAAATGAATATAAAGTAGGAGCCGTTTCGATGAGTGAGGATATCAAATATCCGATATTCCTATTCCATCAGGGTACAAATTACCAATCGTACAAATTAATGTGTCCGTCAAGGCGGACTGTTGACGGGAAAGACGGTTGGATTTTTCGCGTTTGGGCGCCTTCTGCGCGTTCCGTATCCGTTGTCGGCGACTTCAACAAATGGAACAGAACAGCCAATCCTATGAGCAAGATTTCTGTTGGAATATGGGAAGGTTTTGTCCCCTCGCTTAAGCCCTACGACATATACAAGTTCAGCGTCGAGCAGTCCACGGGCAAAATCGTCAACAAAGCCGACCCCTATGCGTTGCACACCGAGACCCCGTCCGACAACGCATCCAAGCTGTACGAATCGAATTATGAATGGCAGGATTCCGAATGGCTCAAAAAAAGGGAGAGTTTTGTGCCGTATAATGCTCCGATTAACATATACGAGGCGCACCTAGGCTCTTTTAAGCGGCGCGACGACGGCGGGTTTTACAGTTACCGCGACTTGGCGAACGAGCTAATCCCCTACGTCAAGCGAATGAACTACACGCATATCGAGCTAATGCCCATAACGGAGTATCCCTTTGAGGGTTCTTGGGGCTATCAAGTATCGGGAATGTTCGCGCCGACCTCGCGCTACGGCACTCCCGACGATTTCAAATATTTTATCGATAGTTGCCATGCGGCGAGTATAGGCGTTATAATCGATTGGGTAGCTTCGCACTTTCCCAAGGACGAATTCGGGCTTTTTTATTTTGACGGCGCGCCGCTGTACGAGTACGACGATATTTCAAAAAGGGAGCATCCCGAATGGGGCACCGTCGTATTCGATTACGGCAGGAACGAGGTGAAAAGCTTTTTGATATCTTCCGCGATGTTTTGGTTCGAGCAGTACCATATTGACGGAATAAGGGTGGACGCAGTAGCATCCATGTTGTACCTCGATTACGCGAGAAAAGAGGGCGAATGGATTCCGAATGTCAAGGGCGGCAACTATAATCTCGAAGCAATCGAGTTTTTGCGCGAACTAAACAGCGCAGTACTTAAGGAGTATCGGGGCGCGCTTATGATAGCCGAGGAGTCCACGGCATTCGAGGGAGTGACCAAGCCGTCGTACGAGGGAGGATTGGGGTTCAACTTCAAATGGAACATGGGCTGGATGAACGATACGCTCAAATACGTTTCAGCGGACCCGTTTTTTCGCAAAGAGCTTCACGGCAAGATGACTTTTTCGATAATGTACGCGTTCAACGAGAACTACATACTGCCACTATCCCACGACGAAGTCGTTCACGGCAAGGCGTCGCTTGTCAACAAGATGCCGGGGTACTATATCGACAAATTTGCGGGGCTTATGACCTATTATGGGTATATGATGGCGCATCCGGGCAAAAAACTCTTGTTCATGGGCGGCGAATTCGCGCAGTTTATCGAATGGGATTATAAACAAGAGCTCGATTGGTTGCTGCTTGACTACCCCGCGCATAAAGGCATGCAAAAGTTCGTCTGCGATTTGAACAAGATATATCTGACCGAGCCCGCGCTCTATTCGTTAGACGATTCGTACGAGGGGTTTCGGTGGATTTGCGTTGAGGACAAAGGACACAATCTGTTCGCGTTGAAACGCATAGGTATAGACGGCAGCTATATAATTGCCGTTATGAACTTTTCACCGATGCGCTGGGACAACTATTATATCGGAGTACCCGAAAAAAAGACCTATACAGCGATTCTCGACAGTACGCGCGCCGAATACAACAACGGTTCGACGAAAGGTACGAGAAAATTCAAAGCGCTCGAAGGTTCGGTGCATGAAGAGCCATATCATATCGAAATGGACATACAGCCTAACAGCGTGATATATTTGAAAGCATATAGAAGGAGGGCAACTGAATGATTGCAAGAAATAAGGAGTGCGTGGCAATGCTGCTTGCGGGAGGTCAGGGGACGCGCTTAGGCGTTCTCACCCACGACGTTGCGAAGCCCGCGGTGCCCTTTGGGGGCAAATACAGAATAATCGACTTTCCGCTCTCGAATTGTATCAATTCGGGGGTGGATACGGTGGGTGTATTGACACAGTATCAGCCGTTTGAACTTAATCAATACATCGGCAACGGTCAGCCGTGGGACCTTGACAGATTAAGCGGCGGCGTCTATGTCTTGCCGCCCTACATGAAGGGCAAGGCAAGCGAGTGGTACAAGGGTACTGCGAACGCTATCTATCAGAACATAATGTTCATAGACCGTTTCAATCCCGAATATGTACTTGTTCTTTCGGGCGACCATATCTACAAAATGAACTACAACGATATGCTCAGCTCACATAAGAAAAAGGGAGCGGATTGCACTATTGCGGTTATTGGAGTGCCGATTGCCGAAGCGAGTCGTTTTGGCATTATGAACACCTCGGAGGACGGGGCAATTTACGAATTCGAGGAGAAACCGAAAAAGCCCAAGAGCAATAAAGCTTCGATGGGTATTTACATATTTACTTGGTCAGTATTGAGAAAATACCTTATTGCGGACGAGGCGGATTCGAAGAGCCAAAACGATTTTGGCAAAAACATCATTCCCAATATGCTCAAAGACGGCAAAAAGCTATTTGCCTACACTTTCAGTTCGTATTGGAAGGATGTAGGGACGATATCAAGTCTATGGGAAGCGAATATGGACCTTTTGGATACGGAAAGCGGCATTAATCTTCCCGACACCTCGTGGAAGATTTATGCAAGGAACTCGGCAGAGCCGCCTCAATACGTCTCGGGCGCGGCGGTAATTAGGAATTCCATAATCAGCGAAGGCGCGCATATCTCGGGCGATATTAAGGATTCGATTGTTTCGCACGGCGCGCATATAGGCGCGGGAGTAAAGGTGCGACATTCTGTCATACTGCCGAATGCAGTAATAGGGGACGGCGCCGAGGTCAATTATTCGATTGTTGCAGAGAACGCATCGATAGGAAAGAATGCTGTAATCGGAAGTGTGCAGGCTGAGCCAATCAACGGAGAATGGCAGATTGCAGTAGTCGGACCGAACGCCGTAGTTGATGCAGGCGGTACGGTTGAGCCCGGCGCAATGGTAGAGGAGGGTAGGTTATGAATAATGTGATGAGCGTAATATTCGCAAGCGACAACGAAACCAAGCTTAACGAACTGACGATTCACAGAACGACTGCGTCGCTGCCTTTTTGCGGAAGGTACAGACTGATTGACTTCACGCTGTCCAACCTTGTCAATAGCGGCATAACTCAAATCGGAATTGTCACAAGGAGCAATTACAGCTCGCTTATGGACCATATAAGAATGGGTCGAGATTGGGACCTCAACAGAAAAAACAGCGGAATATCGGTATTCCCGCCTTTCGTGCTTAACTCATCTCGCGAGATGTACAAGGGCAAGATAGAAGCACTACATAGTATTCAAGGCTTTATAAGTCGCGCTAGCGAGGAATATGTCTTGATGACCAACAGCAATATCGCTATGAACATCGATTTTGAGAAGATGTACGAGGCGCATCTCGAGAGCGGCGCGGACGTTACGATGTTGGCGTATAGCGCGAGCACAAATACCTCAAGACGGCTTGTCGTAGACCTCGATGACGACGATAGGGTAATCGACATGTTCATATCCGAGACCTCCGAGGCGCGCGCGCGAGTGGTAGGACTCAACGTCTATATGGTTCACAAAGCAAAACTTATGGAGATGGTCGAGCATGCCTATGCTAGAGGACTTTTCGATTTTGAAAAGGATATATTAACAAAGCGGCTCGGCGAATTATATATTAAAGTGTATAAAGTAAACGGGTATGCAGCAATAATCGATGATGTGCGCTCATATTATAAGGAGAGCATGACTCTTTTGGACAGCGAAACGCGTGACAAACTTTTCTACGGCGAAGGCGTAATCTATACCAAGGTCAAAGACAGCGTTCCGACGATTTATCGCGATAACGCCGCCGTCAAGAACAGCTTGATTGCGGACGGCTGCGACATTAACGGCATCGTGGAGAATTCGGTCTTGTTCAGAGGCGTCAAGGTCGGAAAAGGCGCTGAGGTAAGGAACTCGATAGTTATGGAAAGCGGGCACATAATGTGCAATTCTACGCTCAACTACGCTATCACCGACAAGGATGTAACGGTACGAGAGAATAGGAACATCTCGGGATACGAAAGCTACCCGGTAGTCATTGCCAAAGGCAAAATTGTATAAGGAGGGGAGTATTGTGGCAACAACGAACAAATCAACCGCTAGCGTTAAGACAAAGCCAAAACGCAGAAAGACGGCGGCAAGAGAAATAAAAAAGGTGCTTTTTGTGGCATCCGAGGCGGCTCCATATATCCGTTCGGGCGGGTTGGGAGACGTTGCGGGGGCGCTGCCAAAAGCTTTGCAGAAATTGGGTGTCGAAGTAAGGGTGGTAATCCCACTTTACGCCGATATTCCCTCGAGGCTCAAGGACACGATGCGCTTCGTAGGCTATACCTATGTGCCGCTTGCTTGGCGCAATCAGTACTGTGGAGTATTCGAACAGACTTTTGACGGTGTAAAATATTACTTTATCGACAACGAATACTACTTTAAGCGCTCGGGGCTTTACGGTCATTTTGACGACGCGGAACGCTATGCGTTCTTCAGCAAGGCAGTTCTTGAACTCTTGATGCTCGTAGATTTTGACCCCGACGTCGTCCATTGCAACGATTGGCATACCGCGCTTGTCCCTGTTTTTCTCGACTTGTTTTATAGGCAGAACAAGCTGTTTTCGAATATCAAGACAGTATTCACCATTCATAACATCGAATTCCAAGGAAAGTACGACAGCGCAATCGCCGCCGATATTTTAGGGATACCCGCGCCGAAGCTCAGTCTTGTCGAGTACGCGGGCTGTACCAACTACATGAAGGGCGGTATTGAGAGCGCGGCGGCAATCACTACCGTCAGCCCGACATATGCCGAGGAGCTTACCGACCCGTACTTTGCGTACGGCTTAGAGAGCATTATTTCGGCAAGAAAATATAAGCTAACGGGCATTCTCAACGGCATCGATATCGGCGAATATGACCCCATGACCGACCCCGCGTTATTCAAGCCTTTTAGCGCGGACAATTTGGAGGGTAAGCTCGAGAACAAAATAAATCTTTGCAAGCTTGTTGACTTGAGCACCGACCCGACCAAGCCGCTAATCAGCATGGTCACGCGCCTAGCCTCCCAAAAGGGAGTAGATTTGCTGACCGCGGTTGCCGAAGACTTGCTCGCGGCGGATGTGCAGCTTGTCGTTCTCGGTACGGGCGATTGGAAATACGAAACAATGCTTAAAGACCTTGAACACAGGTATAAGGCAAAGTTCAGCGTGATAATCAACTTTTCGCGCGATATAGCGTCCAAAATTTATGGTGGCTCGGATATATTCCTAATGCCGTCCAAATTCGAGCCGTGCGGGCTTTCGCAGATGATAGCGATGCGCTACGGCACAGTACCGGTAGTCAGGGAGACCGGCGGACTTAAAGATACCGTTACCGCGTTCAATAACGATACCAAAGAGGGTACGGGATTCAGCTTTTATTCGTACAACGCGCACGATATGCTGGACGCGATATGGAGAGCAGTCGACACCTTTTATAATAACAAGGAAGATTGGAAAACGCTTGTCGCGAACATCATGAACAAAGATTTTAGTTGGGATAAATCGGCGGAGCAGTACATCAAATTGTACAACGGGCTGCTCAAATAATACACCAAGGAGAACTTAATGAACTTTTCTCTCACAACAAAGGATATGCAGAAACAAATCGAGGATTATATTTCGAGGTATCAGGGCATAAGGGCAAAGGATGCGACTAAGACACAGCTTTATGAGGCGGTTTGCTTAGTAATACGCAACATATTGTCGCAAAAGCGACTTGACTTCAAACACGAAATAAGAAAGCGTAAGAAAAAACAGGTCTATTATATGTCGATGGAATTCCTGCTCGGACGTTCGCTCAAGAACCATTTATTCAATCTTGGCATTACCGAGCCGGTTCGGGAAGCGGTCGAGAGCTTCGGATTCAATCTCGACGACATTATGGAAGAGGAGCCGGACGCAGGTCTTGGCAACGGAGGTCTTGGGCGGCTTGCCGCGGCGTATATGGACGCTTTGACCTCGGAGTCTTACCCTGCATGCGGATTCTCGATAAGATACGATTACGGAATATTCAAGCAAAGGATAGTGGACGGGTGGCAGATTGAAATGGCCGACGATTGGCTGGAAAAGGGAGACGTATGGCTTGCTCCTCGCCCCGAAGAGACCTTTGAGGTCAATTTTGGCGGTCATGTCGAGGAAGATTGGCAGAACGGCAGACTCAAGATTCGGCATACCGGAGTTACGACGATACTTGCGCTTGCGTACGATATGCACATCTCGGGCTACAATACCAAGGCGGTCAACCGCATACGGCTCTGGGCGGCAAAAGCGCCCGTGGATTTTGATATGGCGCTGTTCAGTCGCGGCGAATACCTCAAGGCCTCGGAGAACAAGGCGCTTGCCGAGTCGATTTCCAAGGTATTGTATCCTGCGGATAACCATATCGAGGGCAAGGCGTTGCGGCTTAAACAGCAGTATTTTTTCGTTTCGGCATCCATACAGTCTATCCTAAAAAATCATCTCAAATTCAACTCCGATTTTGACAATCTTGCGGATGAAGTGGCGATACACATCAACGACACGCACCCGACTCTATGTATACCCGAGCTGATGCGCATACTTGTCGATATTTACGATTACGATTGGGAGAGAGCTTGGGATATTGTCAAAAAGACGATTTCATACACCAACCATACCGTTATGTCCGAGGCATTGGAAAAATGGCCTCAGCATCTTCTTGAAGCGCAGATACCGCGAGTATATCAGATTATCGCAGAGCTTAACAGACGCTATTGCGGAGAGCTTTGGAACGCTTTTCCGAACGATTGGGAACGAGTAGCCAAAAATGCGATACTCGGCTACGGCGAGGTCAGAATGGCGAATCTTTGTCTTTATGCCTCGCACACCGTCAATGGCGTTTCCGCGCTTCATTCCGAGATACTTAAGCATGATGTGTTCGCCGATGCGTATATTATGGAGCCCAAAAAGTTCACTAATGTAACCAACGGCATTACGCACAGACGATGGCTTTGCGAGGCGAATCCCGGCTTGTCCGACTACATCAAGACACTTATTGGAGACAACTTTATAAAGTCGGCGGATTTGACACCGTTATTAAAATATAAGGGCGACAAAGCGGCGCTCGATACTCTTGCTATGATAAAGCGCGAGAATAAGACACGACTTGCAAAGTTCATCAAGGCGCACAACGAGGTCACAGTCAGTCCCGATTCGATTTTTGACGTACAGGTCAAGCGGCTACACGAATACAAGCGTCAGTTGCTCAACGCGATTCATATAATCGATTTGTATCTCAAGCTCAAGGACAATCCCGACCTCGATATACTGCCGAGAACTTTTGTTTTCGGCGCAAAGGCGGCAAGCAGCTATTACACCGCAAAGCTGATAATACGCCTTATTTATATGTTGGAAAAGACCGTCAATAGTGACATATCCATAAAAGATAAGTTAAAGGTTGTTTTCCTCGAGAATTATCGCGTATCCCTTGCCGAGTTGATTATGCCCGCTACCGAGGTCAGCGAGCAGATAAGCATAGCGGGCAAAGAGGCGTCGGGCACGGGCAATATGAAGTTCATGATTAACGGCGCGGTGACTATTGGCACACTTGACGGCGCGAATGTGGAGATTCATGAGAACGTCGGCGACGAGAATATTTTTATCTTTGGTTTGACGGCGGAAGAGGCGGTCAATATTCAAAAGGAAGGGCGTTACGCTCCCACCTCATACTACCACAACGATTCCGATATAAGGCGGGTAATCGATTATATGAGGGCGGGTATCGGCGGCGTAAGCTTCGCCGAGCTTGCGGATTTGCTTACAATCGGCAAAAACGGAGTCGCAGACCCCTATATGGTACTTGCCGATTTCCGCGCTTACGCCCAAGCTCACAGCGAGATAGACAATGCATACAGGGATTTGGAGAGGTGGAACAGAATGTCCCTTGTCAACATCGCAAAATCAGGCTTCTTCGCGGCGGACCGCGCGGTAAGAGAGTACAGCGGTCGCATATGGGACTTGACGAGGATAAAATAGCTATCAATGTATCACTTTAATTCTAGAAAAGACAAATATCCCTTTGGAGCGGTGAGAAAAGGGGAGCGAATTACCGTTAACTTTTCGGTGAGCCGCTGGCTTCATCCGTCCGCGATACGGCTTATGTTGCGTCTTGGCGATATAACCGAGGTACACTCGCTAAGTTGCGTAAAAAGGTTGGAGAACAAGAATATTTATTCTTGCACCTTCGAGCCTAGTAGCGAGGGCATATATTTTTATCGGTTCGAGGTCGACTATCCCTCGGGTGATTTTCATTATATTGGCAAAAACGAGTTGGGCAGCGCGGTTGCGGGCGAGTTTCTGCCCGAATGGCAGCTCACCGTATACCCCGAGGACTACGACGCACCGTTAAGGTCGGGCGCAGATATTATTTATCATATTTTTGTGGACAGGTTCGCAGTCTCGGGCACTCCCTCTTTGCCGCGGTTAGGCGTATCGAAAAAATGGAAAGACGACGTGACGATTGTAGACAGCGACGGAATATATCGCGCCAACGATTATTATGGCGGCAACCTTAAGGGAATTACCGAAAAGCTAGATTATCTCAAGAGCCTTGGCGTTACTATTATCTATCTTTCCCCGATTTTTTTGGCGAATTCCAATCACCGCTACGACGCGGGTGATTATTTGACCGTTGAACCCATGCTCGGCACCGAAGACGACCTTAAGGAGCTTATTAAGGAAGCAAAGGCGCGCGGCATGGAACTTATGCTCGACGGTGTGTTCAATCATTCGGGTTCGGACAGCATCTATTTTAACAAGCACGGGCATTTTGACTCGGTGGGAGCGTATCAAAGCAAGGATTCGCCGTATTACGATTGGTATCATTTTATTGACTATCCCGAGGTCTACGAGAGTTGGTGGGGGATTCAGGTTGTGCCGACGCTCAATAAGAACAGCGCCTCATTGCGAAAATTTTTATTCGGCAAGGGCGGAGTAGTCGAAAAATGGAGCGCGTTGGGCATAAGCTGGCGGCTCGACGTTGTGGACGAGCTCCCGATTGAGTTCTTGGACGAAATCCGCGCGGCGGTCAAGAGAGTCAACCCCGCCTCGACCTTGTTGGGGGAGGTTTGGGAGGATGCCTCGCACAAGTACAGCTATGGCACTTTGCGGCCATATTTCACCAAGGGACAGTTAGACGGCGTGATGAACTATCCTTTCAAAGACGCGATTATCTCCTTTGTGCGTAACTGTCGCGCGTTCGAATTTATCCGCGACGTTATGGATATCGTTGAGAATTATCCTGCCGAGGCATTGTCATCTTCGATGACTATGCTTGGCTCGCATGATACCGAAAGAATCATTAATGTATTCGCCGAGACGGGCGGCGAGCATTGGAAAAAGGACAGGCAGTTGCGTTACAGGTTGGGCGATGAGCAGTTCGCGCTTGCCGTAAAACGCTTAAAAATCGCCGCGGCGCTCGAATATACCCTACCCGGAATACCCTCTATTTATTACGGTGACGAGGTGGGAGTTCAAGGCTTCAAAGACCCAATCAATCGGCGTCCGTATCCGTGGGGAGAGGAGAACACGGAGATTTTGGCGTTTTATAGAAAACTTGGCAAAATCCGCAAGGACAACTCGGCGGCATTGAGCGGTAAGATATCTTTTGCGGACAGAGATTTATTGATAATGCTTCGCGGCAGCGGACAAAACAAGCTTTATGTAGTCGCCAATCCCTCTTGCGACAATATAGCCTTTAAGCTTTCGGGCAAGAAAAAGGAATTAATTACAGACATTATTTTTAATCAGGAAGAACTAATTATCGGAGCATATGGTATAATGATTCTAAAATGCATTGATTGACATGTACCTATAGCTCAGTGGATAGAGCGTCAGACTCCGACTCTGAAGGCCGACAGTTCAAGTCTGTCTAGGTACTCCAAAATAATTA
>CAYOYS010000025.1:0-14229 GCA_964408255.1 uncultured Christensenellaceae bacterium
AAAAAAGCGCGGCAATCGGTATGCCGCGCGTTCCAAAAATCAGTCGTTCCAAAGAAAGAATATGACCGATTGCCGCACTAGACAATGACGGAATCGGTTGCCTTTGGCGCAATATTCGCCGCTGTCGTTAGGTTAGCCGCCGTTCTTGAAAATATTTTGTTTGTAAGCGTATGTAGGTTTTGGATAGTTCAAGCACATATTTGATACGACCCGCTTGATTCATTTTTTCATATAGACATTTATCCATAAGCCGCCCGATAGGGTCAATGACGCATTCCTTGGAATCGAGTATCTCCACGACCTTGCGGTACATTATCTCGTCTTCTTGCGACATCTTTATATTGCCGTATTCCAAATAATTTGCAACGGCGGAATCGTTTGCGCGATAAAAGCCTAGTTTAAGCCTGTTTTTAGCATTTGCCGCTAATTTTTTTAATTCGGATTTTTCTTTTAATGCCATAATCCCCTCGCTTTCTCCCCCCTATGACTATTATAGCGTAAAAATGCCGTTATAAGGTAGTTTGGCACGGTTCTATTTTTGTATGAGATTAGCTTATCTTGTCGAATTTTGCGGTTATAATCCTTAATTCGCCGCAAGAACTGTTTTTGTTGACCAAAAAAAGCGATAAATCAATAAAAATCGATAATTGGTATGGAAAGTATATATTGCGCCCGCCAATAGCCGGTGTTATAATAAAAGAAAAAAAGGAGAACGTCATATGCCTCATATTTCAGTTAAAATGTTAAAAGGTAGAACGGATGAGCAAAAGAAAAAGCTTGCATTAGCGCTATCCCAAGCGCTTCAAGATACCCTTCACGCCTCAAGCGCTCATATATCACTTACCATTGAGGATTATACCGCGGAGGAATGGCAGACGGTTTTTGCAAAAGAGATAACCGCGAAAAGAGAAGTACTTTATATCCAACCCGATTATAAGCCCGAAGACCTACTGTAAAGATACGCGGCAACGCAATGCGTATCGCTTTTTACGGTGCGCAGAAAGGGTTAAAACACCGCGCAGAAAAGAGGGGAGCGGACAAAAGAAAAACGCCGCGAAGCATAAGTTTCGGGCGTTTTGTCTTTTATATAAGTTTGTTATTTACAGCCGAGCTTAGCGCGATTACTGCTCCCGCGAAAAATGTATAGCCGTTGGTGTAATCAAGCAACAGTAGTCGTTGTTCGCAATCAAGGAAAAATGTATGCCGTTCGCCTTTTTGGCAAAGACAGATTTACCGCTTGTTTTTCGACGCATCTGCAGCGGCGGTTAGCGCTTTCGCGTTCTTAGCGGCGGGCTTGATTGCCGCGGGTTTTTCTTCCTTGACAGCGGGTTTTGCTCCTTTTGCCGCGGTTTTTTTGATTTTGTAACGGTCGGGATTTTCCGGACGTATCAGACCGCGCTTTAGCAACTCCGCATCGTTCACATAGGAATTAGCCGCGATATAATCGACGATTTCAAGCTTTTTAGACTTCTTGATTTCGAATTTGTTAGCAAGGTCGATAATCAGCGAAACTGCGCGCTTTAAGCCAAGACGAGATTTGATTTTTATCATCATTGGGACGGTCTTATACTTGCTTGTAGCGCTTTTATCCTCATGATGATAGATGTTTTCGCTATAATCTGCGGGATTGAGCGCAAGACAGACTCTCAGCGTCTTACCGACAAGGTAGATTCTTGCGATAAGTTTTTTGCCCGAAATGAAGCTCTCGTTATTCCAACTCATAGAGTTGCGAACCTTGTCGTAGTTGGATAACATATTTTTGATAACATTATATCTTGCTTTGTTGTTGGCTCCCGTCTGTATCAGCTTTGCGCTGAAAGAGCGCTCATAACGCTGCTTATCTTTTTTAGGTTCGACACGTAGGCGCGCGTCTTGCGCTACGCCGTCCGCCGTATAGGGTTTTTGTGTTGCCGCAGCCGCCCCGATAGGGGTAGGCATAGCTTGAACAAGCTCTTCCTCATAGAGCTCCTCTTTCTCGTCGTCCTCCGAATCCTCGAGTTCGGTATCAAAGTCACAAAGCGCGTCTATCTCGATATCAAAATCGAACTCATCGAGCATAACTGCTTTTGCCTTCTCGTCCATCTCGTCGATTATTACCTGATTGATATCTACAATCTGTTCGGCGGCGGATAGCTCGTCTTCGGGCGGAAGCTCGAATTCGCAATTGGGCGTTGCAACCGCTTTCTGCAATGTGTTATCGGTAAGACGCGCGGTCTTGACCGGAGAGGACGAAAGAGAAGAATCGTCAAGCTTCGGTGCATTGCTCGATGTGGGAACAACCGCTTTGGCAGTCGCTTTTTTCTTTTTCTTCTCTTTTGAGATTATGACAAGCAATATAATTATAAGTATTATTGCCAGCAAAAATAGCGCCGCGGCTATTGCAAACAATTTGGAAAAAGCGTAGCCAAACACTAAAAAGTTGCCCCGCAAAAATTCTAATGGTAGTTGCTCTGCTAAGTTATTGAATATTTCGTTTATTACATCCATTCCCCGACCTCCGTATGTTTTTATAAAAACACATTCCCCTACTTATTTTGATTATAATGACACATTCCCCATAGTTATATTATTATCTTAACACAAATATGTCCAATCAACATACCGATATGACGCAGATATTTAATAAATTTTTATTAAATTGCTTAAAATGCCTTAATAATAACCGATTATTTTACCTGCGAATAAGCGCTTAACGCATCTCGTTCGGCGCACTAATCGCTTGTCGTTTAAGTAATTTTGTTGTTTTTTGGATGAAAAAGCAACGGCACTATGATATAATAATCAAGTTATGCTTACAAAGATTGGCAAAGGAAATAAATATATCGAATTGGGCGCAAGACTTATCATGGAAGGGGAGGTAGTTGCCTTTCCTACGGAGACGGTATACGGACTCGGGGCGGACACATTCAACCCTTGCGCGGTACAAAAAATATTCGAAGTCAAGGGTCGTCCAACGGACAATCCTCTCATAGTGCATCTAGCTTGTTATGAGCAGTTGCGCGAAGTTGCCGAGGACTCCACTAGATATGTGAAAGAGCTGTACAACGCTTTTTGTCCCGGTCCTTTTACCATGGTTCTCAAAAAGAAACCCGCCGTGCCCGATATCGTAACGGGCGGACTCGATACGGTTGGCGTACGATTCCCCTCGCATACTGTGGCAAGAGAATTAATACGTCGCTCTACCGCGATTGCCGCGCCCTCTGCGAACGCATCCAAGCATGTCAGCCCGACTTGCGCTATGCATGTTATGGAGGATATTGGGGGCAAGATTCCCTTGATTATCGACGGAGGCGTGTCCGAAGGGGGGATTGAGAGCACAATAGTTGACCTCACCGGTGAAGCGCCCGTAATACTGCGTCCGGGCTTAATCACCAAAGATATGATTGACAGGGTCTGTTCTGTTGGATACTGTGGGCACGACCCCGAGATAGCGCTTGCACCGGGCATGAAGTATCTTCATTATTCTCCGTATTGTGACTGCGTAATCGGCGCGGATGCAACGGATATTGCAAGGTTGTACGACGAGTGCGCCGAAAAGGGACAAAGGGCGATAATCCTAGCTCGCGACAGTACGGCGCAAGCGCTCGGCTGTCGTTGTGTACGCTCGCTCGGGACAAGCGCGGAGATTGCGGCGCGCAGACTTTATTCGCTTTTGCGCGAGGGAGAAAAGGCGTTTGACCTTATAATAATTGAGAATCTCGGCGATGAGGGAATATATTACTCGCTTATGAACCGAATTGCAAAGGCGGCGAAAAGGGGGAACAAGATATGAAAAAAATCGCTTTTGTTTGCACGGGCAACACTTGCCGTTCTCCCATTGCGGAAAACATTTTGCGAGAGTTGTTGCAAAAGGCGGGAACTGCCGATTACGAAGTATGCTCATTCGGAACTTCGGCGGCTACGGGTGAGGGTATGCAGTTATACGCGTATCGGGCGCTATGTGCGCTCGGAATCCGTCCCAAGCCGCATAAGGCGGAGCAGGCGAATAAAGAACTTATACAAAATTGTGATTTAATCGTGACATTGACCGACGCGCATCTTTCTCGATTGAGATTCCCCGATAACGCATATTCGCTCGGCGCTTTGACGGGCTGCGGTGATATCGCAGACCCTTACGGCGGGAGTCAAGAGACATATCACGCTTGTGCAAAAGAGT
The DNA here is from genome assembly GCA_964408255.1 of uncultured Christensenellaceae bacterium. Lineage (GTDB taxonomy): Bacteria > Bacillota > Clostridia > Christensenellales > CAG-1252 > SACC01. The sequence goes on from CAYOYS010000025.1 coordinate 4,157, forward strand.
TGAAAAGCGCGATTACAATACTCATAGAGAAGCTTTCGCAACTGTTATCTTGAGAATAGCCCGAAGCAAAAAACACCTCGAGAGAGCCTAACGGCAAAGACATCGAACATCCGATTGTATAAGCAATCCGCAACATTATGAATTGTCTGTTGTTGTTAATGCTGAATTTTGCAACAAAGATTGGCGCAATCTGTAATATTATTAATTGCTTATAAATAAGCTGCAAGCAGCGACAGCAACCTAATAGATACGCTTACAATATTATTAATAGCTTACCCGCGCACAGTAAATATCTAATGATTACATGTAATATACAACATTTGTTAATTGCTTGACAATTCGCCCGCGCGCGGTGTAAAATTTTTACAGTCGCCGCACCGTAAGGAGGTAATTATGAGAATAGCCGTAGGATGCGACCATGGCGGAATAGTGCTTAAGCCCGCTATTTTGGAATATTTGAAAGGGCAAGGCATCGAGATTGTCGATTGCGGCGCTTTTGATTCGGAGTCCTGCGATTACCCCGATTATGCGATTGCGGTAGCTGATGCAGTAGCATCGGGAGACGCCGATAGAGGCATACTGCTCTGCGGTACGGGCATTGGAATAACGATTGCCGCGAACAAGGTCAAAGGAATAAGAGCGGCGGTAGTTACCGAAGAGTTTTCGGCGAGCGCATGCGCCGAGCATAACGCGGCGAACGTATTGGGACTCGGAGGGCGCGTCGTTTCTCCCGATAAGGCGGTGAAGTTAGTAGACATATGGCTTAATACTCCATTTGCCGGAGGGCGACACCAACGCCGTATAGATAAGATTAGCGAGATTGAAAAAAGAGAATGTGAAAAGCCGCGCTAAAATAACGCGTAGTGTCACGATAGCCAACGGCATCAACGACATCAAAGATTGCGGTAATGGATATCCCTTGATTGCGACATGTGTATTATGCAAGACGATGTGTGGCATTGCAAGACTTGCCACTCTTTACGGATACCGAGATAGTTTATTAAGGATTTGGAATACTACCAATGACGCATACTGACAAATGAAGTATACCGATTGTACTATATAATCAAAAATCAAATACACACCTTATTGCGGGTACGACGAATCAATAATAGGTTGCAATAATAGGTTGCAAGAACTCACATAAGCTATTGCATATACAATCGCTTAACGAAAATACAGGCAGGTGCTCGAATGATTAACGAAGTCATCAATTCAATAATCGAAGCTGAAAAGAAAGCAGAGGAGACAATCGCTGCGGCGTATGCGAAAAGTAAAGAAATACTTTCGGATGCCGAAGCGAAAAAGCTCGCAATCGCGCAAGCCGTCAAGGAGAGAACTAAGTTGCAGGTGAAAGAGATACTTGACGCGGGCGAAGCGGAGGCGGAGAGCGCCGCGCTCGAGGTTATTGGCAAGGGCGAGGCGGAGGCATCGGCGCAGTTTGTAGAAGGAATGGAAAAGAGCCAAGAGGCATTAAGCTATATCGTAGGGAGGATGTTATCAAAATATGGCACTCGCTAAGATGAGAAAGCTTACCGCGATAACGCACGGCTCCGACCGCGAAAAACTTATGCGGCTTCTTTTGCGCTCAGGCGCGGTGGAGTTGTCGGAGACCAAGGAGATAGCGAACACGGAGGAGATTCCGGCGCTTGAGAAAAAGGACGCGTTGAATTCCAAGCTCGCAAGGCTCAACTTTGCTTTCGCGTTCTTTAAGGAACAGAGAAAGCGCGCGGAAAAACTTACAAAAGCGGGACTTTTCGAGTATACCGCTCCGAAAAAGGGCTTTTTGGAATACGCGAAGCCGACGGTGTCGCTCGACACTTTCGAGGCGATTGTTGAAAAGGAAACAGAGTTGCTTTCGGCGGTGGCGGAGCTTGAAAAAATCAACGGCGAGCTGCTCGACATCAAAGCCGAAGCCGCGCGCCTCAATAATCTCATAGAGCAGTTGTCGGCATATAAGGATATCGGTGTGCCGTTTTCGGCATTCAAAGACAGCAAGTCGGTAAGCTTTATCTTGGGTATTGTCCCGTCCGATTCTGAATCCAATGCAAAAGAGGCGCTTGATGCGTTTGAGATTGTATATTACGAATTTTATACGGGAGTTAAGGTCTCGGCGCTTGCTGTAATTATCCCGATTGAACGAAAAAATGAGCTGCTCGACGCCCTTTCCAAAGCCGACTTCTCAAGGACAAGCTTTGACTACGATACTGACGCGGCAAGCAAAGTCGCAGAGCTTCAAGCGCGTCATACCGAGCTCGAGGCTTTGCGCGATGCGCTTATGATAAAGACGCTTTCCTACGACATAATCGAACCCGAACTTAAGATACTGTTCGACTATTACGGCGTGGAATATAATAAGGCAACGGCGGGAGAACGTTGCCGTTTTACCGGTACATGCTTTGTGCTTACTGCGTGGACGCCCATTGAGGCGGAAAAAGTAATCAAAGAAGCAATCGAGAAGTCGGGCATCATCTGCAATTTGAGCTTCGAGGACCCTGCCGAAGAAGAAATTTATCCGACGCTTGCTTACAATAATAAGGTCATTGCGCCGTATGAAAGCATAACCAATATGTACAGCGTACCTAACGCAAGAGAGCGGGACCCCAACACCTTTGTCGCGTTCTTTTATTTTCTTTTGTTCGGCATAATGCTCGGAGACGCGGCGTACGGCATAATCCTTGCAGTCGCCGGCTTCACTCTATACCTTCTCAAAAAACCGAGAAAAGGCGAGGGCAAACTCTTACTTGTTATATCAATGGGCGGTATATCCACGGTGATTTGGGGAGCTTTTTTCGGCTCATGGTTCGGCGAGGAGCTTATACCCGCACTTTTGTTCAATCCTATGGAGAATCCGTTAGCTATGCTCGGGTTGTCATTAGGGCTCGGCTTGTTCCAAATATGCTTCGGCATGGGCATACAATCGGTCAATTATTTTAGAGCAAAACAGCCGCTTAACGCGATTTTCGGAATATATTCTTGGTATGTAATATTTATTGGGTTGGGCGTGATGCTCGGAGGCGGCGCACTGTTCCCGTCCGCCGCGGCAGCCTTAAAGACGGCAGGCTCATATACCGCGCTTGCGGGGCTTGCGATGGTGTTAATAGGCGGTGCATTGGGCAAAAAAGGCGTGTTCAAAAAAATTCTTGGCGGGTTAGGCAACGTTTATAATGTAACGGGATTTTTGAGCGATGTGTTGAGTTATTCAAGGCTGTTCGGCTTAGGACTCGCCACCGGCGTCGTCGGTATGGTAATCAATAAGATAGCAAGCGTAGTCGCCGGGCTACTGCCTTTCGGAATAGGTTGGCTTATCGCTATCCCTATCTATATCGGCGGACATATTTTCAATATCGGAATCAACACATTGGGAACGTATGTCCACAACTGCAGACTGCAGTACATCGAGTTTTTCAGTAGGTTTTATACCGGCTCGGGGCATCAGTTCGTGCCTTTCGGCTCGGATACAAAATATATTTATTTGGATAACAAGTAATAAGGGAGGTTTATTACTATGGGAATAGGAATGGTTTATGCGATTTTAGGGGCGATGCTCGCGGCGACTCTCGCCGGAATTGGTTCGGCTATCGGCGTAAGTATAGCCGGTCACGCGGCGGCGGGCGTAACGAGCGAAGACCCCGATAAATTCAGCAAGATTTTGATACTTCAGCTTCTTCCCGGTACACAGGGCATCTATGGGCTGCTTATCGCGTTCATAGTGTTCATTAAGGTCGGTCTTTTCTCGGGCGGCGTTGCTTTGACCGTCACCGAAGGTTTGACGCTTATGGCGGGCTGCTTGCCCATAGCCTTTGTCGGACTGCTTAGCGCGGTGCATCAAGGTAAGGTTGCGGCGTCGGGTGTCGGGCTGGTCGCGAAAAGACCCGAGGAGAGCGGAAAAGCGATAATCATGGCGGTTATGGTCGAGACCTATGCCGTGCTTGCTTTGCTTATTTCCTTCCTCGCGGTATTTATGACCAAAATCGCGGCGGCAGCATAAATGCTATGAGCAAGGAACTTATCATAGAAAAGATACTCTCCGACGCAGCGCAAAAAGCATCGGAGATAACGGACGCGGCACAAGAGAGAGCGGCAAAGCTTACCCAAGACGCGGAGCGCGAAGGCGAGCAGTCGCAACTATCCGCGGTTGCGGATGCCAAGCGGCTTGTGCCCGAGCTTTTGCGGCGCAAACTGTCGGTAGCGGAGCTTGAGGTCAAGAAGCTTAGGCTGAAGGCGAAGCAAGACGTACTTGAGCAAGTATTCGCAAAGGCAGTCGAGGCTATCCGCGCCCTCCCTAAAGCGCAATATCTTTCGTATATCGAAAGCATGCTTCTTTCAACCGCAGAAGACGGCGACAGAGTGATTGCGGCGCAAGCGGACAAGGTGGTCGTGACCAAGGCTTTTATTGCAAAAACCGCGGAGAAGAAAGGAATTCGGCTCGACTTGAGCCCCGATTACGGCAGTTTTGCGGGAGGAATCATGCTCGAGTGCCGCAACTGTACAAAAAACATGACGCTTGAACTTGAGCTTGCCTCTTTGAGAGAAGAGCGAGAGGCAAAAATCGCGCGCATGATATTCGAGGATTAAAATGACGGACTCAATCAGCTTACAATTCGCTAACGGGAGAATAAAGTCGCTCGAAAACAATCTGCTTAACGCGGACAAAATTACCCGTATGCTCGATTGCCCGACGCTCGAAGAAGCGGTAAAAATCCTTGCAGAAAGCAATTACGGAGGGGGCGCGGGCATCGATAATCCCAAGAATTTTGACCGCGTTCTCGAGTCTGAAGAGCGCAATGTCACGGATTTTATTCGTTCATTGCTTGTTGCGGGTTACGGTATCGAATGTCTTTTGCTTAAGAACGATTATCACAACGCCAAGGTGTTCGCAAAACTGAAATATTCCCGACAAAGCGAAGCGTCCCATATGCTCAAGCCACGGGGAATCCTCGATACCGACAAGCTCGGTGACGGGATGCGTTCGGACAATTACGGCGCGTTCCCCGCCCCGATGGCAAATGCCGCGATGTATATCGACACGGCATTCGCGAACGGGGAAAGAAGTCCGCGGCTTATCGATGTGACTTTTGACAAAGCGTATTTTGAGGACGTTGCGGAGCGGTTAGCCGCCGCCAAGAAAAGCGTTATCAAAGATTATTTTGTAAAACTTATAGATTTTACGAACATTTCCTCTTTTTTCCGTTGTAAAAGAGCGGGAATGGCATTAAAGCTTTTTGAGCAAAGCTTTATAGAGGGCGGACGGCTTAAGCGCAAGACACTTACTCCGCTTTACGAGTCGAGCGCCGAGGTTATCGCGGAAGCAATGCGCTACGGCGGTTATTATAAGGCGTTCGAGCGGATAATCGAGGATAAGCAGGGCGCGCTGATACGGTTTGAAGCTTACTCGGATAACGCGCTACTTTCGATTTTCAAAGCGGAGCGGCATAACATGTTTTCGCCCTCGCCTATCGCGGGCTATTACCTCGGTAAGCTTGCCGAGATAAAAATGGCGAAGCTTGTGTTAGTAGGCATTAATAACAATGTGGATAGAGCCATAATACGTCAAAGGTTGCGTGAGTTATATGCGTAAGGACAGTATCGCCGTAATAGGCGACAAAGACAGCGTTTTAGCGTTCAAAGCAATAGGGGTAAGCGCGCATGCGGTTACCGATTTTGACGAGGCGCGCGAGACGCTTAAGGCATTGGCAAGGAACTATAAGGTGATTTTTATTACCGACGAGCTTGCCGTTCGCATGCAGGATTTGCTTGCGCGGTATAAGGCAAGACCCTATCCCGCGGTTATACCCGTTCCCTCGGGCAAAGGCTCCAACGGGTTCGGCATGACCGGCATCCATAAGGATGTGGAAAAAGCGATAGGCACGGATATTTTTTTTGGCAGAGAGGATAAGTAATATGCAACAAAATGGAAAGATTATTAAGGTGGCGGGACCGCTGATTGTCGCTGAGAATATGGGCGACAGCAAGATGTACGACGTGGTAAGAGTCAGCGACGAGCGGTTAATCGGGGAGATTATTGAGCTGCGCGGCGACAAAGCGTCCATACAGGTCTATGAGGAGACGAGCGGTTTAGGCGTGGGCGAGAACGTTTACAGCACGGGCTATCCGTTATCGGTCGAGCTAGGACCCGGTCTTATCGAAAGTATTTTTGACGGGATACAGCGCCCGCTGAATATATTAAGAGATAATTTTGGCGACCGAATAAAGCGCGGCATCGACATTGCGAGCCTTGACCACTCCAAGCTTTGGGATTTTGCGCCCTCGGTCAAAGCGGGCGACAGCGTGGAGTCGGGCGACGTTATCGGCACAGTCCAAGAGACACCCGTTATCATGCACAAAATAATGGTTCCGAACGGTGTTAAGGGCATTGTCGCCGAGGTCAAATCGGGAAGCTACACGATTGACGATGTCGTGGTTATTTTGGAGACCGATAAGGGCAGAACAGAACTTACAATGCTTCAAAGGTGGCCGGTAAGGAAAGGGCGCCCATACAAGAGCAAGCTTGCGCCCGAGATGCCAATGGTAACGGGGCAAAGGGTAATAGACACATTGTTCCCCGTGGCAAAGGGCGGTGTCGCGGCGGTGCCGGGGCCGTTCGGGAGCGGCAAGACGGTTGTGCAACATCAGCTTGCAAAATGGGCGGATGCGGATATAATCGTATACGTCGGCTGCGGGGAGCGCGGCAACGAGATGACGGACGTTCTTAACGAATTCCCCGAGCTTATCGACCCCAAAACGGGCGAAGCGTTAATGAAAAGAACGGTGCTTATCGCGAACACATCGGATATGCCGGTTGCGGCGCGCGAAGCGTCTATTTATACGGGAATCACAATCGCCGAATATTTTCGCGATATGGGTTATAATGTCGCGATTATGGCGGATTCGACCTCGAGATGGGCGGAGGCGCTACGCGAAATGAGCGGCAGACTTGAGGAAATGCCCGGCGAAGAGGGCTATCCCGCATATCTTTCCAGCCGTCTTGCGGAGTTCTACGAAAGAGCGGGCGTCGTCAAGGTCATGGGCAAAGAAGATAAGCTCGGCTCGATAACCGCAATAGGCGCGGTGTCACCTCCCGGCGGCGACCTTTCCGAGCCGGTTTCGCAGGGCACATTGCGCATCGTAAAAGTGTTTTGGGGGCTTTCGGCAAGCCTTGCCTATAAGCGGCACTTCCCCGCAATCGATTGGCTTATTAGCTATTCGCTTTACGCGGACAAGCTCGGCGATTGGTTTAGCGAGCATGTCGCTTCCGAATGGAACGATTTGCGTGCTTCGGCGGCGGGGATTCTTCAAGACGAGGCGAGCCTTGACGAGATAGTCCGCCTTGTCGGCATGGACGCATTGTCCCCGTCGGATAGGCTCACTATGGAGACGGCAAAGTCGTTAAGAGAAGACTATCTTCACCAAAACGCTTTTCACGAAATCGACACATACGCATCACTCAACAAGCAGTACAGAATGTTGAAGCTTATCGTCGATAATTACGAATTAGGCAAAAAAGCGTTGGAAAAGAACGTGGACGTCGAAGATATTATCGAACTGCCCGTAAGAGAGCGAATCGGCAGAGCGAAATATATCGAGGAAGACAACCTTATTGCGTTCGACGAGATAGAAAAGCAGCAGAACGACGAAATCAGCGAGCTTATCGGCAAAGGAGAGCTGTAATATGTTAAAGGAATACACATCGATTAAGGAAGTTGTCGGGCCTCTTATGCTTGTGGACGAGGTCAGCGGCGTAAAATATAATGAGCTTGTCGAGATATACCAAAAGAACGGCGAAGTACGGCGCGGCAAGGTGCTAGAGGTATCGGGCGAAAAAGCGTTGGTACAGCTGTTCGAGAACTCGCAGGGCTTAAAAATCAGCACGTCCAAGGCGCGCTTTTTGGGCAAGAGCTTAGAGCTTGCGGTATCGCTCGATATGCTTGGTAGAGTTTTCGACGGCATGGGCAGACCTATTGACGGCGGCGCTCCGATAATCCCCGATACTCGCCTTGACATCAACGGTCAGCCTATTAACCCCACTTCGCGCAACTATCCCGACGAATTCATACAGACGGGAATATCCGCAATAGACGGATTGAACACCCTTGTTCGCGGTCAAAAACTGCCGGTGTTCTCGGCGTCCGGACTGCCGCATGCCGAGCTTGCGGCGCAGATTGCGCGCCAAGCCAAGGTAATCGGGGGCGAGAGCGGCAATTTTGCGGTCGTGTTCGCCGCGGTGGGAATTACCTTTGAAGAGGCGGACTTCTTCATTTCCGATTTCAAAAGAACGGGCGCAATCGATAGAACAGTGCTGTTTATGAACTTAGCGAACGACCCCGCAATCGAGCGTATCGCGACTCCGCGCATGGCACTTACCGCCGCGGAGTACCTCGCCTACGAAAAGGATATGCACGTTCTTGTCATTATCACCGACATAACCAACTACGCCGAGGCGCTCCGCGAGGTCAGTGCGGCGAGGAAAGAAGTTCCCGGCAGACGGGGTTATCCGGGATATCTTTATACCGACCTTGCGACAATGTACGAGCGCGCGGGAAGAATCAAGGGCAAAAAAGGTTCGATTACGCAGATACCTATTCTTACCATGCCCGAGGACGACAAGACTCACCCGATACCCGACCTTACGGGCTATATCACCGAAGGTCAGCTTATTTTATCGCGAGAGCTTTATAAGAAGGCGATACGACCGCCCATTGACGTTCTGCCTTCACTTTCGAGGCTCAAGGACAAGGGCATAGGCAAGGGCAAGACCAGAGAGGACCACGCAGACACTATGAACCAGCTCTTCGCGGCATACGCAAGAGGCAAAGAATGTAAAGAACTCGCGGCGATTCTCGGTGACGCGGCATTGACCGAGATAGACAAACACTATGCAAAGTTCTCGGAGGAGTTCGAAAAGCTGTATATTTCGCAGGGCTTCGACAAAAACAGAAGCATAGATGAGACGCTCAATCTCGGTTGGAAGCTTTTGACGATTCTTCCGAAATCCGAACTTAAGCGCGTCAAGGACGTCTATATCGAAAAATATTACGAAGCGGCAAAAGCCGATAACTAGCCGTTACTAGGCTAAACGGAGGATTATGGCAAGACTTAATATCAATCCTACCCGCATGGAGCTGTCACGGCTGAAGATACGGCTGAAGACGGCGGTCAGGGGACATAAACTGCTCAAGGACAAGTCGGACGAAATGGTCAGACAGTTTATGGTCTATATCAAAGAAAATAAAAGACTTAGGGAAGAAGTGGAAAGAGAGCTTCAAGCGGCGCTTTCGGGCTTTTTGCTTGCAAGGGCGATAAGCGACGACGCGGCGCTCGAGGAAGCGGTAGCAATGCCGTCATTCGAGGTGGAATTGAGAACGGCGTCTAAGAACGTAATGAGCGTGCAAGTTCCCGAGCTGACCATAGCGGGCGACGAGGCGGTAGAGCTATACCCGTACAGCTTTTTGACGATTACAAGCGAGCTTGACAGCTCGATTGCAACGATGAGTGGGCTTTTGACCAAGCTTCTAAAACTTGCCGAGGTCGAAAAGACCTGCAACATGCTTGCGGACGAGATAGAGAAGAACCGCCGCCGCGTCAACGCGCTCGAGTATGTTATGATTCCCGATATCAAGGAAACAATAAAATATATAACTATGAAGCTCGACGAGAACGAAAGAGCGAACACAATACGCTTAATGAAAGTTAAGAGTATGATAGAGGCGCGCGGATAAGCTGTTGTGTTATCATAAACAAATATATAAAAATCAGGTCAAAGCCTGATTTTTTTATATGTTTGCGGCGCATTGTGTTGCGGCGGGTAGACAATTTTGAGTTGTTAATAAATCTCGAAAACCCAATCAAAATATTTTATCAACGCTCTTTTGCCACTCTTTAAGACGGATAGCTCGCTATATGAGCATATAAGGCTATTGGTTCATCGGACAAAATGTATGCGTCATTCGCAATTTTGCGATAATTCGGGTGAATGTGTTGCGCAATCTCGGGAAGAACTATAGGAAACAATGAACAGATACATTGAATTAGGGCGATAGATGTTTGAGATGAAAATTGACAAACAGCCGAAG
>CAYOYS010000026.1:0-14026 GCA_964408255.1 uncultured Christensenellaceae bacterium
CGACTACTTTATTGTTATTTTCTTGTTCGGCTATTGTTGTACCCAAGTGTTGGTTCCGTTAGAATCTGCGTGATAGGTGGTTTTGGATAGATTGACCATAACCGAGGTGTTGCCGTTGAGATAGCCTTTCGCAGTAAACGCAACGTCGTCGAGAGTGTAGTCAACGCCAAATGTATTTACCTTTGTAACATTAAGACGGTCTTTCATCGTACTTGAAAGAGTGCCGCTCGTAAGGTTAATCACTCCCGTTGTGCCCGAGGTCTCGATAAGTCCGCCTATATAACCTGCCATATTAAGCGTACCGTTAATTATAAGCCGCGCGTTGTCCGTAAGCGAATAGGTAACGTTCTTTGTCCTTGTGTTGACTCTGCATGTCGCGCTACCGTATGCGGGGGTGTTCGGAGTTCCTTCCGAGATGCCGTTGCTGAAGGTTACGCCGTTGCCGAACATATATAGCCTGCCGCTTGACGTAATGTTGAGCGTTGCGCCCTGCTCTACTATAAACTCGGCGCCCGGAAGCAGCTTGAAGCGGTTGTTGATAGTGCCCGTACTACCCGACTTTATACTTACCGTATAGTTGCCGCTAAGCGGAAATTCCTTGTTCGCGGTATTGATGCTGAAACTGCCGACTAAGGGGATTCCGCTGTTAAGTTCTAAGGTCACTGAATTGGTCGTCATCGTACCATACAAATCGAGATAAGTTCTGCCGGTAGCCGCGTCCATATATTTTTGCAGATATCCCGAGGCAAGCTGGAACACTGCGCCGTTGCCAACTACTATCATGTCCGAATTGACAGAAGCTACCGAGGTATACACATAGTAGCGGCAGTACATCGACGAGCCGTAATAAATCCTCAAATTCGCCTCTATGTTGTGCATTGTATATTGATTGAACGCGAAGTAGTCGTTACGGATGCTATAGGATATCTTTCCGCCGCGGAAGTCCTTTATCGCGAGTACATCGTATACCTTCGAGCCGGATAGTGCGTTGATATAGCCGGTGCCCGTGACGAAGCCCATGCTGTTGAGCGTCGCGCCGCTGTTAAGAATAACTAACGAGCCTTCCTCGAGCTTCATTTCTCCGTACGACCCCGAGGTATGCCCCATACTGCGCGTACTTTGATGACTTCTTTCGGCATTGACGTTAAGCGTACCTTTGACAGTCAAAGTGACTCCCGAGGGGACTGTGAGTCGGACATATTTGCTGCCCAATGCGGTAGCCGTGCCGTTCACCGTGTTCATAGAGGTAGAGTGTGCGTTGCTGTAAGGAACAAGCAGATGTACTCCCGATTTGACGGTGTAGTATCCGCTGCCGTTGTAACAGCTGTTGTCCGCGGACGCGAACGAAGTGTCGGTAGCGACAATAACCGTACCGCTCGACGCCGCGTTGAGCGCATCTTCGATTGTATAATAAGTGCTTCCGTACAACACGCCCTTGACCTTCATATAACAATCGGTAGCGTTCACTCTGAAGTTGTCGCTAGTTATCGTCACCGAAGTCTTGTAAGTGCCGGCGGCTGTAAAGCTGTTGCCGTTGGTATACTTAAAGGTATAGAGCGATGCGGGCAATGCCGTTCCCTCGTAGCTCACCCCAAGCGAAAGCGATGCCGCTCCGCCGCCATAGGTTGCCTCTTGGATTGTGCTTCCCGTAACGACGGCAAGCGCTTTTTGCAAATTGACGGTAACGGTCAACGCAAAGTTATTGTAATTGTCGTAATCGGCGTTGTAGTACGCGGCATAGCCCGTTACAGGAACGGTGGGAACCGCGCCCGGATTCGCCCAGAAATAGTTGTCGGCAAGCGCGATGTCCGAGAGCGTCTGCGTGGGAGAATACGTGCGATTAGTAATTGCGCTGTGGGTAATCCCCGAATACTCGCCCTTGAACATTCTAAGGCTCTTAATTGTGTTGGTTAGCGTATAGTTGGCATTGACAAGGCTTGCGGTCAAGATATAGTTGCCTGCGTTGAGGAAAGAGGAGCCCGCTCCGACAAAGGTTACCGAAGTATATATCGTATTATCGTAAATATCGGTAATTCCCGGTGTGACCGAGCCGCTTTGGTCGGATGCGTTGTAATAGTAATCGACGTCCGTCCCATACCAGATAACCGCCACGCTCTTTGCGGTTACGGTCAAAGCTCCGTCCGCATAGATGTAACTATAATTAGCGTTGGTAAGATTTTTTGGAGTGATTGTGTAACTGCCGACGCTTGAGCCGAACGCATACTCACAGTCAAAGCCCGGAGTGCCGAGCATTGCGACGTTATCGCCGGTTATAAGTCCGGAAGCCTCAATCGTATAAGCTACGCTCGCGGTACCGTATGCCACCGTCTTATCGGACGCGGTCACGGTAATCTGCTTCGGCGTTACGGTCAATGTCCCCGAACTATACCCGATTAAGTAGTTGGTATTGCTCCCTCCCGAGACGGTAATCGTATAATCTTTGGCACCGTCACCCGCCGCGTAATTACATTCAAAAGTCAACCCGACTATATCCGCGATAGTATCGGAGCCAAACAGCTCATCGCATGCCGCGCTAAAATTAGGGGCGGCTAAGCCGTAAACGGTCGTCTTATCCTCGGCATATACGGTAATGCTCTTGGCGCTTACTGTCAACGTACCCGCCGCATAGGTTATTTGGTAGTTGGAAGAGGATAGACCGTAGGGGGTAATCGGATAGCTTCCCAAAGCACTTCCCGCGATATACCCGCAGTTATATTCTAAGGTTCCCGAAAGGTCGAGTTCGGTATCGCCCGCCGCCAATCCGGAGAATTCGGCGCTGTATTGAGGTGTCAAGTCGCCGTACGCAACCGCTTTGTTTGCCGCGGTTACAGTAAGTGCCGCCTTGCCCACCGTCAAGACCGAGCCGATATATTCGAAGCGGTAATTATCCGCATCCAAGCCGTACGGCATTACCGTATACGTGCCTGCGCCGCTACCTACTTCGTAGCTGCAATCGTATGCCAAGCTTCCGCCAAGCACGGAGGCGTTTTCGCCGTTGACATAGCCCGTGACCGTCACCGAGAACGAAGGCGCGCTTTGACCGTAGGTCGTTGTCGCGTCCGCGGCGGTTACCGTCAAGGTCACTTTAGCGATTCTCACCTCGCATGTTCCGATAATAGCATCGTAATACTCTAAAGAATCCGAAATTTTATAATATACGGTATAAGTTCCCGCTTGTGTATACGACGGGTTGTCGCTGCCGTAGTCTACGCCGTTCTCGCTGTAAGTAATTTCGCCGCTTGACAAGGAAGTTGATACCGATATCGAATACGCGCCGCCATTATAGGTCGCGTTCGTGTCGTTCGCGGTGTAATCAAAACAGTTTTCTTTTATCTCTATACTCAATGCATAGCTTATGTCATAGCTTGAAGCAACGCTTTCCGACAGCGACGAGATGTCGAAGTCGACCCAAACAAAATCTGAGCTAAGCGCGCCCGCCGCTGCATATACTCCCGCAAGCTCGCTAACCGTTTTCAAAGTGCCGCGCACTTCGTCCGAGCCGTATAATCCGGTGACTCCCGACCAATCAGATTTCTCCCAAACATTACCGTTGTAGGCAAAATCCGTTCTCACCTTCAATTCTATATTGCGTTTGCCGACCTCGAGTGTCCCATCAACATAAACGATATTATAATTATCCGAGTCGAACCCGCTTGCCTTTATCGTATAATTGTCCGCGGGGCTTCCCTTAGAGTATTCACATTCAAAGGCAAGAGTACCCGATAGCTCGCTTAATCCGTCGCCCGTAATAAAGCCCGAGTAAGTAGCGGTGTATGCGGGAGCGTTCGCGCCGTAAATCACCGCTTTGTTCGCGGCGGTAACCGTAAGCGTCGCCTTGTCGACTTGAAGCGTACCTTTCACAAAGGTAATCATATAATTAGGAGAAGAAAGGTTGCTTATTTCGATATCGTAACTACCCGTGCCGCTACCAAGTACATATTCACAATAGAAGAACGCCTCTCCCGTTAGGTCGCTTGCGCTGTCGCCCTCAATGAAGCCGATGAAGCCGTCCATACCTATACTGAATGTCGGTATACTATCACCATAAACAATGGTTTTCTTGTCCGCGGTCACGGTAAGCGCCTTCTTCTCAACGGTAAGGCTGCCCGAAATATAGCTGATATCGTAGTTATTTGAGCCAAGCCCGCCCGCCGTTATCGTATAGCTTCCCGCGGGGCTTCCCTTAGCATATACACATTCGAAACGCAAAATGCCTGTTAGCTTGCTTTCGTTTTCGCCCGTAATAAATCCCGAGTACCGAACGGAATAATCGGGGGAATTGTCGCCATAAGTTACGGCATAATCGTCCGCGGTAATATTAAGTAAAACCTTGTGGACGGTAAGTGTTGCGTTGGCGAAAGTTATATTGTAATTAGCCGATTCGAGTCCCTCGGGCGCAATCGAATAAGTCCCTGTGTCGTTGCCCTTTCTGTACCTGCAATTGAATAGTAATTCGCCCTCTAATCCGTTCTCGTCATCGCCCTCGATAAAGCCCGAGTAGCTAACTGTCAAAGCCGGAGTGTTGTCTCCGTAATATGCCGTTTTATTGTCCGCAGTAACGGTAAGGCTACGCTTGCTTACTGCAAGGTTGCCCGATACATATGACATCTCGTATTTGTCCGAGCTTAGACCTTTGGGAAGGATAGGATAATTGCCCGCATCACTTCCTAGAGCGTATTCGCAATCAAAACTTATTTCACCGTCGAGCAAGTTTGCGCCGTCGCTACCAAAGAAGCCGGTTATCTTTGCCGTAAAGATAGGCGCGATTCCGCCATACGCCGCAGCCTTATCGTCCGCGGTAATATACAAGGGTCGCTTATTGACGGTTAGATAACCGCTTAAGTATGTAATTTCGTAATCCGCCGCGGTAAAGCCTCCCACATTAATAGCGAATTGTCCTATAGTCAAAGTATTGATACTTCCATATGCGTATTGCGCATCGCCCGTTACGACGCTCACGTCTTCGCCGTTAACAAAGCCGGAATAGGTATATGTAAAGGACGGCATCAAGTCGCCGTAAATGACCGTCTTGTCCTGCACTTTTACAGTAAGCGGCGCTTTTGTAACGGTAAGAATCGTTCCTCCTTCAAAAGGTATATAATTTCGTCTTTCAACCTTAAATGCAATATTATAGACTCCCGCTCTTATACAATCAATCTCGTTGGACGAGTAGCTGTCCCCGAACAGCGCATAACTGACCGTGTCGCCTGTTAAAAGTCCCGTTATCGTTATGCGGTGCGGCTTGCCGTCGTATGTCACGCTGACTTCCGCAGCCTCAATCCTATCTGAAGCCTCCAAGTCCTCTAAGCTTGCAAGCTCCACATCGAAAGAGATTGTATCCGACACACTTACTGAGCCCGCGTTCGGCGCGGAAGCCGTCACTTTTATTGCCACGGTATA
Organism: uncultured Christensenellaceae bacterium; assembly: GCA_964408255.1. Taxonomy (GTDB): domain Bacteria; phylum Bacillota; class Clostridia; order Christensenellales; family CAG-1252; genus SACC01. Next base: position 5,401 of record CAYOYS010000026.1, read on the forward strand.
AGCGCCCGCGTCAAGTCCCTCGAGCGTAACGGACGGCAAGTTCCCGGAAACGGCGCTCCCGCCTACTTCACCAAAATACCATTCGTAACCATATATAATATTGTCGTAGCGAGCAACCTCCGCCGTCAAAATCACTTTTAAGCTCTCCGAATAAACGAACGCGTCCGAGCCGTGCGCTATGCTCAATCCGGTAATCGGAAGAAGCTTGAGCTTTGCGAACAATGTCAAGCCTGTCTGTGGAACAGTCGCGGCATTAACGGCTATCGGAAGTGTAAGTGCGCTGTCGTAAAACCACGCGTCGAATGCAAAGCCTCTTGGTATTGCGAGATTTTCCTCAACCGTATTGGCATAAGCGGCAAGTTCGGTATCCGCCTCGACTTCTTCCGAGAACAGCAGTTCTGAGCCGAGCATGAACATAAGCGCGCAACCCTCCGCCGCGGCTTGCCAAGTCGGACGTATCGTCAAATCTGACTTCACATTGTCAAAAGCAACGCTCCAACCGTCGAACACAAAGCCGCTTTTCTCGGGAGCAGCGGGAGCGGTCGCGCCGTTACCGTATCTTATCGATTGTGACTCCTCGTCGTTAACCAAAAGCACGTTGTTATCGTCGTCAAGGAACACTACCTCAAAAAACAACGGCTCAAAATACGCGTATACCGATACTTCGACATCCGAAGTTTCTCCAAGAGTGTTCAAGCCGATTGCGAAATAGTTGTCAAGGTACCAACCCTTAAATTCCATTCCTTCCTTTGCCGGAATATATTCAAGAGCTTGTTCGAGCGATTTGAGCGATTCGCTTTTCAACAGCGTCTCGCCGTCATAGTAATTTACGGTAACGCGAGTTGCTCCGATTATCGGCTGGTAACACGCGCAAAATACCGTAATCAATCCTATCAACAATAATACCGATATAATGACGACTGTTTTCTTTTTCATACTCCCTCCTTATTCCGCTCGGGGAATAATGTACGCGGTACCGTCTTCTACGGTCTGCCGCTGAGTGTTGTAATCGTTCGCGGAGTTGCTGTTGTACATAAAGAACCTAAAATCTTGTGACCCCGCCGCAAGAGGCAGCATTGTGCCCTGCATATACAAGGTATCCGAAAGGTCTTGTTCGCGTCCCTCCGCAAGGATAGACAAGTTTATCCTATAAGACGCGAGCTGCTCAGAGGTCAACTCGGTAAAGTCTACGAAAGAGTAATTATAGCCTCCTCCGTAGAGCGCGATTCCTCCGTGCACATACGCTTCATCCTCTAATTCTGATATTATATCATTAAAATTGCCATTAGAGTATACTTTATCAATCATTGAAGATATATCGAGAGTCAAAAAGGGGTTTGCGTCGCCCATAGTCTCGATAAGAGTCGAGCTATCTACGTTGCCGAGCTTTTTCCAATCGAGAAGCCTGACTTCGCCGACAAGATGCAACGCGCATGCGTAAGAAGTGCAGGCAAGCTCGGACCAATCCGTTATAGTTGCGCTCCCAAGTCCTGCTAACATAATGCCCGAAAAGTGCGTATCCATGCCGATTGAGAAGAGTCCCGAGGTCGCAAGTACACAGTTTTTGACGGTTACGTCGTTAATCAAAAATTTTTCTTTGAAATACTCGTCCGAGGCATTAGACGCGTCAAATGCATTGTATGTCTCCCCGTTTTGTTTATGGAACTTTGCGGGGCTGAATGTGCTCTCCGAATCACCTTGGCTTTTTACCGCGCGGTTTGAGCCGATTTTCAAAATAAACTCCTGCGCAGAGGTCAAAATACAACTTTCGATAAGGACATCGATTCTCTCCTCGGAGGCGTTATGACTGTCAAAAGACGCTATAATCGGGCTTGCGTTTGTTGTCTTTCCCGCGTAGATTCTCACCACCGTTCTGCCGTTGGCAACCCGACTGTTTTTTAATGTAACCGAAGCGGCAATCTCCAGCGTTGTACCGGTAAAATTGAGCTTTGACAAGTCGTAGCCGTCACCCTCGATTAAGCTTTGGTCCAAGCATCCCTCAAGTATCACGTTATTGAGCGTTACACCGTCCGTTCTGACAAGGAAAACAATGTTGTCCTGCGCCTTGACCGAGGCGGTTGCTATCGCAACAAAGTCAAGCGGTCCTTTGAATAATAAAGGAACTCCCGTGCTATCTGTCGCGCGAGTAATATATTCGCCGTTGATACGGTAGCCGTTGCCATACACATCGTCTTTGAACTCGATAAGATAATATACGCTCGGCCGCTCAAGACCCTTATTCTTATAAAACTGCCAATCATATGTGGTCGGCACCGTCTTTGCCATAGCGCGAAGCTCGGTTAAAGACGCGTTCTCTTTGCCAAGCATCACGTCTTTTGTCAAGACGATTTTTTTACCCTCCTCGGTCGCGCGCTTGAGTTCGTCATAATTCGACACATTGACCGCCTCGCTCACCGCGCGAAGAGTGATATAACCCGATATGTTTTCCTTAAAATAATCGGCATACTGCCATGCCGCGCTTACCATAGCCGTGCCCTCGCCCGTTACGCTTACCTTGAATTCGGCAAGCGTCGCATAGGGTATTACCGTTTCTGCGTCCGAGGTGTTGAATACAAGCATTTTGCCCGAGTAATCCTCTAAGCCCAAATCTGTTTGCAATTTGATGCCGAGCTTTGGTCTATCCACCGTGTATTCATCGTTCACAATCCTTTGTCCGCCAATGGTCAAAAGGTCTTCTATTCCGTAAGTTTGCGCGTTGTCGATGAATTCGATAGACCGTATCGGAACAACCGTTCTAATTGTCTTCGCAACGGTTGCGCAAGCCTCGCCCTCACCGTTGAATGCTGTTACCGTAAGCGTTGTTTCACCGACAGTAAGTGCAGAAAGCGAATATATCCCCGCGGAAAGTTCCGAAGAGGTTATCATCGCGGTATCCGCAATCGCCAATTGATAGGTAATATCTTCCGAGTAAGGCTCGCATACTACGGCATAATTGACTGACGAACCTCTTTTGTGAAGCATAAGGTCGTCCGAACTCATGTGATAGACGGTGAACACATCGAGCGAATATGCTTGGAATCTCAAAGTAATGATATTGGATAAACCGCCCGCCGAAATCTCTATTGGCATTTCGTTGTCGTGTCCATAATTTAGTTTGATTCTAACTCTCAAGCGATGCTCGCCATCTATCGGCGTAACAGTATAACTCTGTACGCCGCCCATGCCCACACCTGACAACAAAATATCAGATGAACCTTGCGGCTTTTCCACCAAAAACTCTGCATATTGGGCATTTTCCGCACAAAGTAAATCTGTGCCCTCTCCGCCGTTTATGGTGATGCCGGACAGCGTCGAAGCGGGCGTAACGTTAAGCCTTACCGTCTTTTTTACGCCCTCGCTAACCGCGTTGCCGCTATCGAGCGTAATATCCGCACTTCCCGAAAGCTTAGCTTTGAGCCTTCCCGTCACCGCGTTGATTTCGGCAATATCCGCATTGTCGGTAGCCCATATAACGGCACTATCGGATAAGGTAACCGGAGAAACTCCCGCATAAAATGTGTAAGTACCGCTCGCAATATCCGCGTAATAATCATATTCTGTGTTGCCCGACTCCATAAGTGCAACTGTTTGCCCGAACGCGTTCTCCAACCTCGGAGAAAGACCGATGACTTTGCTACTGTATGCGTTGACGATTAAGCTATCGGTATATCCGCCGGATGCAGATGTAACGGTAATTTTCGCGCTTCCCGTGCCGTTAAGCGTCAATAATCCGCTCGAAGAGTCAATCGCAATATCCGCAGCGCTCTGACCGCCTACGCCCGTTATAGCGTATGTGTAATTTTTGTTTTTTGCGTTATACGGTTCGACCTCTGCAAGAATATATATATCGTTCGAATAATGCGCCATATCAAGCATTATTATTCCGTCTGAGCTTTGAGTGATGATATGGATTCCGCTAACCGGTATGTCTACGACGACGCTGACGGCTTTGCCGACCGAAAATATGGTCAGCATAAGTATAAGGGGTATGACTATCATAAGCGCCATAATTTTTTTCTTCATTCTTGCCCCTCCGTCATCTCATAAAACCGCTTTTTCAATCCCGTAAGTAGGTACGCAAGAGCGCCGCCGAACAAGCCAAGCGCGGATAAACCCACGAACAGCAGAGTAAAAAGTGCGGCGTGACGTCCGCCGTTGAGCCTTGAGAATACCGAAATATAAAGCGACAGCCCCCCCAAAACTGTCGAGATTAAAAGCCCGATAATAACGATTGTGGAAACGGTAGAATTGGACTCTTTGACCTCACAATCCTCGTCAAAAGAAAATACGGGATGATTGAGGTCTTTCCGCGTCGCAAAGCAGATTTGAGCGCCTGCAAGTAAAGCGGCGGCAAGGAATACGAATGTCGCCTCGAGCAGCGTAACAAAGCCCGACGCCGCAAGGACGACACAGCTTATCAGAGCGGAGGACACCGCGACCAAAGAACAAAAGATTATTTTTGCCTTGACTATTTGATTAAAGGGCACAGGCAACGTCTTCATCGCGTAAAATACCGGTCCGTCGCGGCTTATGTTGGTCGCGCAAAAAGTATTGGTCAACGTATTGAATAAAAGAGTGACAAAGAGCGCAAGTTCGAAGTTGCTGTTTGCAAACACCAAGGTCTCGAGCAGACTTCTCCCTATTCCCATGCAAAAATATACCATAAGAGGCATGACCGCCGCCATGGAAAAATATTGAAACGCATAGCCGGGCGTCCTTAACACAAGTTCAAATTCCTTGCGTATAAGTGCCGCAAGCAAAGGTCGTCTTTTTAAGCCGTGCCTAGACGAATATACCCTTCCTTGTGTGACGACGCGGATTTGGTTCGCCTTGTTGAACAATAACGATACAATAAAAAAACCAAGCACGGCGCCGAACGCCACTATCGCAAGAAGCAAGACAGAATTAAGCAAAACAGAGCGTTTTAACACAAGCTCTGCCATAAGGTTGGCGGGATAAAAATATTTGGTGCCGACAGCGATTGCCTGCATCGTACTTTCCTTAAAGAAGAAGCGTAGTTCGCCCGTTACAAGCATAGTCTTTGCCGCGCTGAGCAAAGAGGTGTAGCCCCAGAACAGCACTCCGGTCACCGCGGTAACAAGAACGAGTATAAGGGTGTATTTGGACTGCAAAAACCGCTTAATATAAAAAAGCGGCATGCAAAATACGCTTGAGAATGCAAGTGTTATCAAAGGAAAGAACAAACACATTAAAACAGTCATCACCACATAATAAGCGCTTTGAGCGGCGACCACCGCAAAGGTAAGATTGAGCGGCAAGAGCGTCAAAAGAAATACTCCGACTTGTCTTATATAGAGGATAATCAACTTAGAATAGAATATCGTGCTTGACGCAATAGGCAATGCCAAAAGCAGTTTTTGGTCCTCGCTCTCGAATATCATATGATTGATTGCTTTTGCGCCGCTCAATACGCCCAACACGAACAGCGCGGCATACAGCCAAGTCAACAGTTCGAGCTGTCTTGCGGGAACGTCGAGAACGTTGTTGATTCTTATATCGCAATACATGCCTATAAACCGCGCAAAGACCAAGACAACGGCGGTAATTATCGATGCGGCGAGCAATAACGAAAGAATATTGCCCGCGATATCAAGCCGCGCCTTATCGCGCTTGAATACGGACAATTTTTCATTCAAATATTTTTTAAGCAGCACTCCCAACATAATCACGTCTCTCTCGCGGCGTAAAATTTTTGGAGTCCCTCGGGGTTTTCCTTAAGATAATCTTTGATAACTATATCGGCGACAAGTTCTCCGTTATCGAGTATGACCGCTCTATCGCATATTCGCTGAACCGCTTCGAGGTTGTGAGAGGAGAACAGTATAGTCTTATTCTCCGCGGCATAGTTTTTCATAAAAGCGGTAACGGAGGCTTGAGTACGCGGGTCGAGCCCCGTCATCGGCTCGTCGAGTATCCAAAGCTTGGGAAAATGCATAAGCGAGCCCATCATACAAATTTTTTGTTTCATTCCGTGGGAATAACCGCTGATAAGACGCTTGACGCTGTCGCCTAGGCGGAATGCCTCTTCGAGCATATCGAACCGCTCTTTGCGCACTTCGGTAGACACGCCGTACACGTCCGCCATGAACGCGAGATACTGAAGTCCCGTCATCTTGACGAATACGGCATGATTGTCCGTTACAAAACTAAAATTGCTCTTTGCTTGAACAGGTCGTTCCTGAATGGAATACCCGCATATCCTTATCTCCCCTTCGGTGAAAGGAATCATGCCCGAAAGACACTTGAGTATAGTAGACTTACCGGCGCCGTTCGCGCCAAGAAGTCCGACTATTTCCCCCTCGCCGCAAGAAAAACTTATGTCCTTGACAGCGTAATCGGTCTTTTCAGAATATTTTTTATATAATCCACTTATTTGCAGCGGAAATACTTCGTCTGCCTCAATATTATGCTCTATCATATCTTTAAGCCCTCGCAAGGCCGATTCGGTCTACGCCTTTTTGCGGAGTGAACAATTCCAAGTAGCTAATATTTTGGAGTTTTTTCGGCTCATGTCGTCATCAGCGCTAAAGCGTCTAATTTTCACAACATTGCAATGCTATGAGTAAAAATTTTGACGAATCTAATATCGAAAATCCATGCAAAATATTTTATCAACTTTCTTTGTCCATTCCTCCTTTTTGCAATTCCGACATGTGCCGTAGCGCTTTCGGAATCGCTTCTTGTTTTGTTGACCGTTCAAAGCCGTTTTTGCGGCAAAGAACGGCGGTTAATTTCGACAAAAATTTGCAATTATATATAAAGTATATCATATGCGCGTATAGTAATGCAATATATTCTTTAGGCGCAAGCGGGTGCGGGCATAAATTATAGAATGATAGTAACATTAAAATAGCATGCCAACTGATGTCCAAGCGAAGACACAAATGCAAATTTCAATATTCTAAAAACCAAACCGCTTACTATATCGCTCTTATTCCACTTGTTCTTATTCCACTTATTCCATTTATTGTCCTGTTATGTTAATTTTGCTTCACTTGTTACCCTGTTATATTGAACTTGCTTCACTTGTTACCCTGTTATATTGAACTTGCTTCACTTGTTATCCTGTTATGTTGAACATGTTTCACGGGTTATATCGAGCTGCCGTTGCAACCAAGAATGTTCAAAAACGTTAAAAAATATATATTTACAAGCGCAAGAATGTATGATATAATGATTGTGGTATTACCACAGAAAAGGACGGCGTAATGACGAGTAGCAAGCAAGACAAGGTGATGAGGAATATAATCAAGGGTATCGCGGATAACAGGTTCGGTATCGGCGACAGATTGCCTCCTGAGCGCGCGCTTGCGGAAGAATACGGAATATCGCGCATAATCGTACACAGTGCAATCGTTGAGCTCGGTGCCAAAGGGTTACTCGAGATTGCGCCGCGCAAGGGCGTTACCGTCGCGGATTACAAGCGTCAAGGCAATATTGCTTTGCTTGAGATAATGCTGACGGCAATCGAGGAAGGCAGCGAGCTGTTGTGGGGGCTGCTTGATGCGCGCAGACTGCTTGAGGAGGAATTTGCTCGTCTTGCCGCGCTGAATCGAACCGATGCGAACCTTATGAATCTTAAAGCTATTATCCAAAAGGAAACGGAGTATAACGACATCGAAGAGCGCGCCGAACTTGATTTTGCGCTGCACCACGAGATAGCACACGCAAGCGCTAACGCAATATATCCGTTGCTTATCAAGTCTATGGAGGGCACGTATTTGCGCTTGATAAAAGAATTCTATTCTGCGATGAGCGATTGGAGCAAAGTAACGGCGCGGCATCAATCTTTGCTTAAGGCGATTGCCGAGCGCAACCCCAACGCGGCGGCAAAGGTCATGAGCGAGTTGCTCTTTGAAGGCGCAACATATTTGAAGAAGCACCGCCAAGCGGTCGATAAATAAAACGCGTACGGGCAACCGTATCGATAAGGAGGATTCCATGAGCAAACTTAAAGAGCCCTTTAATCTTTCTCCCCGAATCAAACAACTTAGAGACTACTATTTTAAGGGAGTCGAAAGAAATTGGAACAACGAGGCGAAAGCGTTCACTACGGGCACTCCCTACGACGATATTTACGATGAACTGACCTTTTATATCGTTCCCGAGGTTCATAGCTTTTTCAACACTTTCGTAAAGGGATATCTGCTTAGCGCGGACAAAATAGAGGTTCCCGAGGATTTTTATAAAAAGAGTATCGCCGAGAGAAAGCAGTATTTCAATCAAAAGGCGATAGTCGAGCATGTTCCGCAAGAAATTCTTCCCAATGACCTATTATGCGGCGCGCGCTTCAACATCTCTACCTCGCGCTGCTTGACGGCAAAAGAGGCAAAAGATTACAAGTCCAAACTGCGCGCTAAGGGCGGGTTCCGTCAACGGCTGTTCGAGTTAAAGGACAGGGGTATCGGCAACTGCGGCCCTACGAGCGGACACCTTATTCCCGACTATCCTTCGGTGATACGGGAGGGATTCAAGGCGAAGCAAAAATATTTTGAAGCTTTATACGAGCAATTATCAGAACAAGATAAGCAGGGCAAAAAGGGCGCTAACCTACGCGCAATGATTGGCTCTTGTCTAACACCCAAGCTACTTGCCAAGAAATATT
>CAYOYS010000027.1:0-8534 GCA_964408255.1 uncultured Christensenellaceae bacterium
CTACGCGCAATGATTGGCTCTTGTCTAACACCCAAGCTACTTGCCAAGAAATATTCTGAGGAATGTACCGCGCTTGCCGCAATCGAGCGCGATGAAAACCGCAAGCAAGAGCTGCTTAGAATGGGTGAGATTTGCAAAAAAGTGCCATGGCTTCCGGCAGAAGATTTTTACGAGGCGGTGCAGTCGCTGTGGTTTACGCATATGCTTGTCATGTCCGACGAGAACTATCCGGGACCGGGCGTATCGTTCGGAAGAATAGACCAATATCTTTATCCTTATTATAAGGCGTCGATTGACAAGGGCGAGGAGCGTGAATTCCTCAAAGAGATTCTCAAATGCTTCTTCATTCACTGCAACACCGCGTACGATTCGATGATAAGAACGGGTACCAATCAGGGCATCACAGCGGGCTACGGACAACTTTTCAACATTTCGGGCTGCGGCAAAGACGGCGTCGATATGACCAACGACTTAACATATGTTTTTCTCGAGGTCATTGACGAGCTTAGCCCTCTGCTTGAGCCCAAGCCGAACGTAAGACTGCACGAGAAGTCACCCGAAAAGCTACTTGACAAGGTTTCGGACATGATTGCGTCTAGTCAGGGCGCGCCTTTCCTTCTCAACTTCGACGAAAGGTCTATGGCAGGACTACTTCTCGAGGCAAAACGCTCGGGCGCAGAAAAATATATCAATTCTGACACCGTGTTCGACTACGCCTCGGTGGGCTGTCTTGAGAACACCATGTGCGGCAACGACCGCTCGGCGACTGTGGACTGCAACCTCAACCTTCTAAAGGCAGTCGAATACACCCTCAACGGAGGCAAGGATTTGATAGAGTACAAAGATATGCTTTGGGGCAAAAAAATCAAACAATCCGATGCGGCGCCCGATACCGGCGACCCGAGAAACTTCAAGACGTTTGAGGAGTTTTTCGCGGCGTTCGAGATACAGACTAAGCATATCGTCGGACTCATGGCGAATTTTTATGACGAAATGGATGCGTTCAAGGCGAAGTACTGCCCTACGCCCTACCTTTCGTCGATAGTAAAAGGCTGCGCCGAAAAAGGACTTGACGTTACCGAGGGCGGCGCGGAGCTTAACTATGTAACGATGGAAGTCGTAACGTACGCGAGTACCGTGGATTCGCTGCTTGCCGTAAAATACCTTGTTTTTGACAAAAAACTTTGCACAATGGATGAGTTAATTCGAGCACTTCAAAATAATTGGGAGGGCTACGAAAAGCTGCAAGCTGCGGCAATCAACAAAGCGCCGAAATACGGACGGGACGACGACTGCGCGGACGAGTTGGCGCGGCGGGTAATGGAGCTTTGGGCGGAGGAATGTTGGCGCTATAAGACCAAGACGGGCAAGCAGTTCCGCGGCGGTATGCTCAGTTGGAACTATTGGATTAGCTCGGGATATATTCTTCCCGCAAGTCCGGACGGGCGCAAAAGAGGGCAATTCTTATCCAACGCAATCTGTCCGGTCAACGGCGCGGACATCAACGGGCCAACCTCGAACGCCAACTCTGTCGGCAAGGTGCTAGGCGGCAAGGGCGACGACGGGGATTATCTTGGTTACTTCAACTATCTCCCGAACGGCGCGTCACATACCGTAACTCTCAACCCCTCGCTTGTCAAGGACGCCGAGAACAAAGAAAAGCTGAAAGCCTTTCTTAAAGGCTATGTCAAAAACGGCGGAACGGCGCTCCAAATTAATATTCTTGACCCCGAGATGCTACGCGATGCGCAAAAAAATCCTCAAAATTATCGGCATTTGCTTGTCAGAATCACCGGCTATAATGCGTACTTTACGAGCATAGGACGAGAGCTTCAAGACGAGATAATAGCGCGCGAAAGCCATAGATGTATGTAATGGAAAAGGGTATCGTACTAGACATACAAAGAATGTCCACCGAGGACGGGCCGGGACTGCGAACCACCGCTTTTTTGAAGGGCTGCAACCTTTCTTGCGAGTGGTGTCACAATCCCGAGAGCATCTCTAAGCTTCCCGCGGTGCTTTGGCACAAGACCAAGTGCATCGGTTGCTTAAGCTGTGTTGACGTTTGCAAGCAAGGCGCGATAAGCGGCGGCGCAAGCGGCATATCAATCGACAACAGTCGATGTATCGGCTGCTTTGTCTGTGCCGAAGAATGTCCGGGGGCGGCGCTTGTCTTAAAAGGAACATGCTATTCGGTAGAACAATTATTCTCGGAGCTTATCAAGGACCGCGAATATTACGAAAGCGCGGGCGGGGGCGTGACGCTTTCGGGCGGGGAGGCGCTTTTGCAACGCGATTTTGCCCTCGCGCTATTGAAAAGGCTAAAGCAAGCGGGTATAAATACCGCGGTGGATACGGCGGGTTGTTTGGATTATCCGACGATTGCCGAAGCAGCAAAATATACCGATATATTCCTTTACGATTTGAAAATTGCCGATGCGACAAGCCATAAAGCACATACGGGCGCGTCCAATACGCTGATTCTTGAGAACCTCAAAAAACTCGTCAACACCGCGAAAGAAATATGGATAAGGACGCCCATTATCCCCGACGCAACCGATTCGGAAGAGAATATTGCGGCTATCGCTCGCTTTATTGAGAGCCTTAATACAAACACGATAACGCGTTGGGAGCTTTGCGCTTTCAACAACCTTTGCATAAGCAAATATGAGATGCTTGACCTCGAATGGAAATATAAAGGCGCGCCGCTTATCGAAACAGCCAAAATCGAACGGCTCGCGGACTTAGCAAAACGCGAACTTACCAATAAAAATATTGTATACGTCAAGGGCATGACAAAATAAGAAGCGGACAAAATATTATCAACTCAAAATTGTTCGCTCCGACAAAATAAAAGGAGTCGTTATGAACAAATTCTTTTCAAATTCCGAAGATTACGGCAAAATGAGCGCGGACAGCAAAATCGGGCTAGTCGCGACAATCGACCCCGAGGGGTATCCGCATGTAACCTTTTTGTCCTCTATTCAGCCGTTGGGCGAGGATATGATGACATTCGGGCAATTTACCGAGGGCTTGAGCAAGCAGTTCATGACCGAGCGAACGCGCGCGGGGTTTTTGATATTCACTCCCGCGCTCGAGTATTGGACGGGAGCTATGGACTACGAAAAGACCGAAATAAGCGGACCCGAATTCGATATTTACAACAAAAAGCCGCTATTCCGCTATAACAGCTATTTTGGTATAGGCAAGGTGCATTATTTTAAGCTAAAAGATTTGTCGCCGAAAAGTACCGTAACTATGCTCAAAATTGTCGGCGGCGCACTAAAGACCCGCGCTAAGGCTCTTGCTCAAAAGGAAAGCGGCAAAGAAATACTCAATCCTATAGCAAAGGGAATGCTCAATGAAATAGACGGGCTGAAGTTTATCTCCTATGTCGATAATGACGGTTATCCCCGACTTGTCCCGATAATTCAGGCGGCGCCTGCCGGGACTGACCGCATCGTATTCGACGGCGCGAAAAAAGATGCTGCGGCGTCTTTGCCAGAGGGGAAAGCGTCGATATTCTTTACAAGCTTAAAGATGGAATCTTTGCTTGCCAAAGGCAGCTTCCGCCGCAAAGGGAACATGGGGATATTCGACATTGAAAAGCTATATAACCCGATGCAGCCTCTTCCCAAGTACATTTATCCCGCCGAGCCTATTAAAAAGATTGTTCAGTTCGAGTAGGCAAAAAACTCAATCTTTTTTCAAATATATTTATTCCGCCGAGCCTATGGATAATTCGCTTTAATTAGAACACCTCGGTTCAATTAGAATAGCTTAGCTCAATCAGAATAGCTTAGCTTAATCAGATACAACCCCGCCGCAAGTTTTGCGACGGGGTTGCGTTTACTAATCATTTCGGTACTTTTCATTTTCGGTACCGTTTCGGCGCTATGCGTTTTAGGATTGCGCCTCTTGGTATCGTACATTTCGATATTATATATTTGACAGTCGTGCGAACGACAGAAAAATAAAACCGCGGGGTTTCCGCGGTATTATCGTTGAATTAGAACTTCTTTTTGAAGTTATTGCGCTGTTGCTTCTTCGCTCTTCTGCATTCGGGGCATCTTTGGGGAGCGTTCTCGAATCCCTTTTCTTTATAGAATTCTTGCTCGCCAGTCGTCCAAACGAATGTTTCTCCGCAGTCCTTGCATACCAAAGTCTTGTCTTCCATCTTAGAATCCACCTCCTTTTCAAATTTCCGATTGTAAAACAAACACCTTTTTATTCCGGATTAGGTAACTCTAAGGGAAATATTTTGACTTTCGGGTTTTGTTATATGATACATTAACAACAATAAAATTGTCAACGGTTTTTGCATTAATTTTGCGGTGTTTGTTCGCGTTTTTTTGCTCTTTCGGCAAAGTACTTTACAGCAAGCACCACAAGCGTCACAATCCACGCGGCTAAGAAAACAAATTTTAGTATAGTCATTGCCGAAGCGAACCTAACTAACGATGCGTTTTGCACGGGATATGTCCATCTAATCAGTACGTCGATGGACACATTCTCCGCAATATCAGCGAAGAACTCTCCAATAACAGGTAAAAACAGCCAGCTTGCTTTGGTGGGAAGATTGAGCTTGTTGTAAAAGTAATAAAGCAGTGAAAATTGCGCCGTTGCAAACAAGGTCAAAAAAGCATAGTCGATAATGTGGGTCTGCAAATAATGCATTCTGCCGTCTGCGCCGAGCATCGTCAAGATTTCGTAGAACTTTTCGGGCGTATAAAACAGTTTCATATCGAACATTCCATAGCCCCCGTTAAGGTCAGAAAGTTTCAACGCGCCGAGCTTGGTCGCGGTCATTAAGATAAACAACACTATGCAAGCCAGATAAACCGACCCAAAAAGTATTGATTTTGAGAGATTCTTTTTCATATGACTTACCCCCTATATTTATACTACGCTTTCTTGAGCGTTGAAGTCAATCGTTAAGCTCCTCTAACAGTTCGTATATTTTTTGCAGTTCGCCCTTGGAATAATATTCGATAAGTATCTTTCCTTTGTCGTCGTTGCCGCTAATTTTGACTTTGGTGGCGAATGTGCGCTGCAATAATTTTTCCATAGCCTTAAGCTCGGGAGATTGTCGCGCCGCTTGCGCAAGCGTCTTGACCGTGTTTGCCTTGTCAATTCTCGATTCAAGACCGCGTACGCTGATTTTTTTTAGTATCGCTTCTTTAGCGTATTTTATTTGCAATGCACTGTCCTTTAATGAGAGTAGCGCCCTTGCGTGACCGGCGGTAAGCGCACCCGAGCGCACTAACTCTATCACCTCGTTAGGAAGTTTTAGCAATCTGAGTCCGTTGGCGACGGCGGGACGACTCTTTCCAAGAGAGGCGGCAAGCTCTTCCTGTGTCAAGTTGTATTCTTCAAGCAATATTCTCATTGCCTCCGCTTCCTCGATAGCATTGAGCTCCTCGCGCTGTATGTTTTCAATAAGCGAAAGTTCGCTCATTCCGCGGCGGGTGACCTCTTTGACGATTACGGGGATTCTTTTGATTCCCGCGGCTTTTGCCGCGCGATAGCGGCGCTCTCCCGCAACGATTACGAATCTACCCTCGACCTTGGTAACTATAATCGGCTGTATCACCCCATGCACGGCGATAGACGCGGCAAGCTCCTTAAGCGCCGTTTCGTCAAAAGACTTACGCGGTTGGCTGCCGCTCGGCTCGATAAGTCCGATATCCAATTCGCTCACCGAACCGCTTGCGCCAATGCGCGGCTCGCTTCGCATAATCTTAGGTGTCGGCGTCTTAGTCGTAGACGCAGACGGCACGACAGCTCTTACGGCAGTCGAATTCATTTTTGAGATAATATCCAAAAACCCACTGGATTTTTTATTCTTTTGCATGCTTTCTCCTCAGTGCAAAATAAGTGATAACATCGCCGCCGCCTCCCCAATAGGCGCGGCCTTCGCGTTCATTATAGCATATTAGCCAAAAAAATCAAATGGTTTTTTACAAAACAGCCCGCTTGCAATCGCTTAATTGATAAATTAGCGTCTGCCGCCGAACGCTTAACCCTCGGCAACGACCTATATTTGTGCCCGCCTCAATTCTTGCAATTTATGCCCTTTTTGCCGCTACGACATTGTTTTTGCCGCTTATTGGCCCGAAATTATGGGATATATAACAAAATTTAATCTAAAAGCATATTGAATAATAAATTGTGATATGTTATTATAATTAATACTTGGTCAATAAAAAATCCTAAAAAAGTAACGAAACCAAAACGGCGATGCCAATGATAACGATTCTTCCGTTTTGAACCGTATAAATAATATTTAGGGGGAGGCTTTCTGCTATGTGCGACACCCTTTTCAAAAAAGACCGCGTCAACGCGGTATTCGGCAAGAACAGCGACCGAAGCTGCAACGAACCGAATCTAACTATCTTTGTTCCCGCGGCGGCGCATGAATCGCCCGCCGTAGAATGTACATATATATCCATACCGCAAGTTCCCTCGACTTGCGCGTGTGTTCTTGTCAAGCCGAGCTGGACTTGGGGCGCGGAAATGGGAATCAACGAATTCAATGTTGCTATCGGCAACGAAGCGGTTTTTACCAAAAAAATCAACAAAAAGCCCGCGCTTATCGGCATGGATTATGTAAGACTCGCGCTTGAGCGCGGCAAAAGTGCGGGAGAATGTCTTAATATAATAATCGCGCTACTCGAAGAGTTTTCGCAAGGCGGAAATTGCGGCTTCGACAAGAATTTTTATTACGACAATTCTTATCTTATAGCCGACCCAAATCAAGCCTATATACTCGAGACGGCAGGCAACAAATATGTTGCGCGTCAGATAGAGCGGCAAGGCAATATTAGCAACCGTCTTTCAATGAACGGCGATTACCTTATGAGCAACGAGGCGCTTGACGAGCCATTCGCAAAAAAATACTCGGATAAGCTATATACATACTTCTCAAAATCCCTAGTACGTCAGCGTTCGGGCGAAAGGATGCTCGAACAATGGATTAAGACAGATGTTTTTTCCATGATGTTTACCTTGCAAAGCCACGTTTCGGAAAAAAATCTATATTCAAAAGGCAGCGTAAGCAGTATCTGTATGCACCAATCGGCGCTTGGTGACCACACCACGGGGAGCATGATTGTCAATCTCGCTCAGCAAAATCCGACCATATGGGTAACGGGCTGCTCCACTCCCTGCCTTTCGCTGTATAAGCCCGTATACTTGGGACAGCTATCGGGACCACTCAAGATAGACGAACTCGAATCTCTCGAATATTGGCTAAAGCGGGAATACCTCTTAAGAGGAATATTCGGCGGCAACGTCAACGAGACAAAATATCGTATCCGCTTGCTTTCGCTCCAGAGTCAATGGCTTCAAGAGGAGAAGCGCTTGCGCTTAAACAACGCGGCGCCCGAGGAATACATCACCTTCGCCAAAAAAGCCGCCAAGCAAGAAGAGGAATTTATCAACGGCTATTCGGATATAATACAATCGGTAAGAGGCGGCGAAGTCGACCTGCCCCCGATTTGGAGAAAAAAGACCGAAAGACTCAATAAAGGCGACGTCTTTTCAAGGAAACTGTCCGAGCGCAAATAAACTAATTCGCTATATTTTAACCCTCGTAATATATGGCTTTGCCGCGCATTAAGAGAACAATCAATGTTGAAGAGCGAACACACTTGACTTATAACGCAACCATTGCTTTAGTGCGTTAAAAACCCAAACTTAACGCTTAGTACACAAAAATCCGAACCGAAGGCAAGCGCGCTGCATAGTTAAAAATCTAAAATAAAATGTACACACATATATTGGAATAGCCGAGGCAATCCTCGGCTATTTTAATATCAAAAGACAGTGCGATTCGTACTATAGCGGACTCATGCGCGGCTTGTTGCCTGACCTCGGATATTCATTAGGCGTAGGCACAATCTTGCGTATTAGGATAAGAGTACGTTCATTGTCCATTCGGGGCAACCGATATTTTTTTATCTGTTCGATTTTGCCGCCAAGCGTAGCGATTGCTGTCTTTGCTTGATTTAATTCCGCCGTAGCCTCGCCCTTGTATATTACCGCTATGCCTCCTACCTTAACTTGAGGCAGAAGGTATTCGGCAAGCGTAGATAGCGGCGCAAGCGCGCGGGCAGTCACGGTGTCAAAGCTCTCTCTGTGCTTAGTCCGCGCTAAGTCCTCCGCCCGTATGTGAAGCGCGATTGCCTTAAGTGACAGCTTTTCAATTATATGCTTGAGGAAGTTTACTTTTTTGTTGACCGAATCGATAAGTGTAAGAGTAAGAGTATCGTTGAGCATTGCAATGGGCACAGAGGGAAAGCCCGCCCCGCTACCAACGTCCAAAACTCTCCCTACGAAATAGGGTAACCCTTCCAAGCTATCCGCAAAATGTTTTATTGCCACTTCTTCGCGCTCGGTTATTGTCGTTAGGTTGAATTTTTTGTTCCAGATAATCAGTTCATCATAGTATACGGAAAAATCTTTAAGCGCTTTCTGCTTATTCTCTTCCGTAAGATTATCCATATATGCTCTTAAACTTTCCATATCCTTTT
>CAYOYS010000027.1:8634-14009 GCA_964408255.1 uncultured Christensenellaceae bacterium
TTGTCGTTATTGTGTGTGTACCATGCGCCCGCCAACGGCTTATTTCGCACTGCATTTATCGTTTATCGCGCGGCGCGCTTGATGAGATAGATTATTAAGACATTTATGTCCGCGGGTGATACTCCGCTTATCCTGCTTGCTTGCCCCAAAGTCTTCGGGCGTATCCAATCAAGCTTTTGTCTTGCTTCGAGTCTTAAGTGTTCCATTGAAAGGTAATCTATATCCTCGGGAAGCGCTTTGCTCTCAAGCTGCTCGGCTTCCTTGCGCAGCGCCCGTTCTTTGGAGAGATATCCTTCGTATTTCGCCTCTATCGCGACATCCCTTATCGCGGCTTGCGAGAAGCCCTCAAGCGCGTTAAGCGGCAGTAAGTCTTTATATGTCACGCAAGCGCGTTTGATAAGTTCTTTGATTTTTATGCCTGATTTTAAGGGCGGCTCGCCGCCACGCTCGACTATCGGCGAAGCGATTGAGGGCGGCAATGTCTTTTCAAATGCTTTGGTAACGCGCTCAAGCTCCGCCTTGCGCCTTAAGTATCGGTCGTAGCGGTTGTCGTCAACAAGCCCGATTTCGCGCCCCAAAGGCGTCAGCCTTAAATCCGCGTTGTCCTGCCTTAGCGTCAAGCGGTACTCGGCGCGCGCCGTCATCATCCGGTACGGCTCGTTGGTGCCTTTGGTGACAAGGTCATCGATAAGCACTCCGATATATGCCTGATGCCGCTTAAGCACTATCGGCTCTAAGCCGTCTATCATACGACTTGCGTTAACGCCCGCAATAAGCCCTTGCGCCGCCGCCTCCTCGTACCCGCTACTACCGTTTATCTGCCCCGCGGTAAACAGACCCTTGATGCCTTTTAGCTCTAAGCTCGGCTTAAGTATTGTCGGGTCGATTGCGTCGTATTCAATCGCGTACGCCCATTTGACGATTTCCACTTTTTCAAGTCCTTTTACGCTCCGATACATCGCAAGCTGCACGTCCTTAGGCATCGAGGTGCTCATACCTTGAATATACATAAGGTCGCTAGTCAAACTCTCGGGCTCTACGAAGATTTGGTGCCTTTCCTTGTTGGAAAAGCGCATGATTTTGTCCTCAATAGCAGGGCAATACCGAGGTCCTGTGCCCTCTATCTTGCCATTGTAGAGCGGTGCGCGGCAGATATTGTCGCGTATTATCTTATGGGTTTGCGCATTGGTGTAAGTCAGATAACAAGGCACTTGCTCGGTAAGTTTGGTATCGGTCAAAAAAGAAAAACAATATATATCTTGGTCTCCGTCCTCCCGCTCCATCGAATCATAATCGATACTGTCCGCTTTGACGCGCGCGGGAGTTCCCGTCTTGAACCGCCTTAGCTCAATGCCGTTTTCCATAAGGCTTTCCGAGAGCTTCGAAGCGCGCTTAAAGCCCGACGGCCCTGATTCATGGCTTTCCTCGCCCATAATTATTCTCGCTTTAAGATACACTCCCGAGGCAAGAATCACCACATCGGCAAAATAAGCTTTTCCGTCTATCACTATGCCCTTGACATTCTTTGCTTCAACAATAAGCTTTTCTGCTTCACCCTCGCAAAGGGTCAAACGCGGCGTATTCCTAAGCGTCTTGAGCATTTCTCGATGGTAAACAATCTTATCCGTCTGCCCTCTTAAGCTCTGCACCGCCGCGCCCTTGGTCGCATTAAGCATCTTAATCTGCAACAAGCTTTTATCAGCATTGATGCCCATTTCGCCGCCCAATGCGTCGATTTCGCGTACCAAGTGCCCTTTTGCCGTGCCGCCTATGTTCGGGTTACATGCCATATACGCCACCGTCTCGAGTTCGGTCGCGACAAGCAGCGTGTCCTTGCCCAAGCGGGCTAAGGCGAGCGCGCTTTCAGCGCCCGCGTGACCCGCTCCCACTACGATTGCATGGAAAACATTCCTCATTTGCCCACGCAAAACCTTGAGAACACGTTATTGATTATCTCTTCGGTCGCGGTTCCTCCGTCTATTTCGGACAAGGCGGAATAACATGAATGTAAATCTACCAAAACACAGTCCTCGGGCATAACGCCAAAGCTCGATTCCGCAGAATTAAGATGCTCTAGCGCCCTTCTTGCCGCATCGATATGCCGCTCCTCGGTGAGCATATCGCCATAAAGCCGTCGTTCTGCAACATCCTCGATAAGCGCGTCAAGTACCTTTTCGATGCCCTCGCGCCGCACCGCCGATATGATTATTCCGTCCGCATATTCGTCGCTACGCAAGCTTGCCTCCGCGAATAAATCTGATTTGTTGTACAGCTTGATTACCCGCTTTGTGCAAAAGCTACTCAAAAGCTGCTTGTCCTCCGCCGTCTTGCCCTCGGCTATATCGATTACGTATAAAATAACATCCGCCGTCTCCGCCGCTTGAACGGCGCGTTGTATGCCTAAGCCTTCAACAAGCTCTTTTGCTTCGCGGATTCCCGCAGTGTCGAGCAGATTGATTCTTATCCCCCCATACACTAAGCTTTCAGAGATTGTATCTCTAGTCGTTCCGGGATACGCGGTCACTATCGCCCGCTCCTCGTCGAGCAGCGCGTTAAGCAAAGATGATTTCCCAACATTGGGGCGCCCGATAATTGCGGCATTGATGCCGTTTTTGATAAGTCGCCCCGTCTTTGCCGTAGCGTAGAACGCGGCAAGCTCGGTCCTAATAGCCGATATTGCATTGCCGCTTGCTTGTACCTCGTCCGACATCTCGTCGGGATAGTCAAGCGCCGCGGAAAGAAGGGTTATTAACTCAAGTAGCTTTTCACTTATCGGACGCAGCTTTCTGCCCAATGCGCCCTCCATCATCCGATACCCCGCGCTAAGCTCCGCTTCGCTCTCGGCGTTAATAAGGCTAAGCACTCCCTCCGCCTCGGCAAGTGTCATTTTGCCATTCAAAAAAGCGCGGCGCGAAAATTCGCCCGCGGTCGCCCGCCGCGCACCCGCGCTCAATAATGTCTTGAGCACATTGTTCGTCAGCCTTACGCCGCCGTGAAGCTGCAATTCGACAATATCCTCTCCCGTATAGGAGCGCGGCGCAGCAAAATATACAAGCATACATTTTTCCTTAAAGTCCTTGTCCGAAAACTCTCCGAGATACATTCTTGAGGGAAGCGGCATATTGCACTCAATAGCCTTGGACTCAAAAAAGCGGAGCGCTATGCTTAGAGCGTCTTGTCCGCTCAGCCTAACAATGCTTATCGCCCCGCTGCCAATAGGTGTGGATATTCCGATGATAGTATCCATGCCGAATTAATCGAACCGTCGAATCAAAACCGTCTTTGCTTGGAACCGAAGCTACGCGTCTTCATTCCGTTTTTGCGGAACGAAACGTTCGTGCCATAGCTTTTTTCCTTTTGCTTGGGTTGAATGGTTATGAATCTGTTGGGCTCGTTGCCCGTGCTAAAAGTCTCGACTAGCGTATTCGCGGCAAGCGCCTCATGAACAGTCTTTCTTTCGTAAACGTTCATCGGCTCAAGTTCTATCGCGCGGCTCGTCCTTAGCGCCTTGTCGGCAAGCCTTGCCGCAAGCTCCTTGAGCGTCTGCACTCGCTTCGCGCGATATCCTTCCGCGTCTAGCGTCACCCTTATAAAGTCCTCGCGGTCCTTGTTAATATCAATAAGCACAAGGTATTGGAGCGCGTCGAGCACCTCACCGCGGTAGCCGATTACAAGCGCGCTGTCCCGCCCCGAAAGCTCTACTTCGTAGCCTGTCTCCGCCTCCTCTATGTCTACGGAGCAATCGAGCCCCATATGCTCAAGAAGGTCTGAGACATAATCGAATATTCTATCTTTAAGGGTATATTTGGTCGTTAAGCGCACCAACGCGCTCTTGAATAACCCTCCCTTTTGGACTACTTCTATATCCACTTCGTTTTCAGTTAATCCGAGCTGCGTAAGCCCAAGTCTAACCGCTTCTTCAACTGTTTTTGCCTCTTTTTCTATCGTTGCCATAATCTACCTCTTAAACGTATTGCGCAATAGCGCCTCTTCTTCCATTTTGTCCTTTTTTCCCGTTATCAAATTGTAGCCAAGATTGAACAAAACGGTAATTAGCGAGTTGGTGAACATGTAAATCGAGAACGCCGCGCTATAAAAAATTGCGAAGACACCAATCATCAAAGGCATAATCAGCGTCATGTACTTCATCATATTCGGATTGACTACCTCTTTGCCGTCCTTGTCGTATTGAGGAGGCTGTTCGGGCTGACTTCCCTTCATAAGCTTATTGGAAATAAGGCTCAAAACTACGGAAAGCAATGGAAGTATCAAGTAGCCGTTCCAAGCGGAAATATCAAAAAATTTCGTTTTATTATACGCCTCCATGGCGGGTTTCAAAAGCGCGTTGTATACCGAGCCATCGTACTTGGACGGGACAGAAAAGTTGGTGTTTTCAGGAAGCCGCGAATTCAACTTTCCAAGACCCGAGCCGACATAGGTATCACGCGAGGGCACAGTGTCCGCCCAAGAATCGGGCATGAATACGTTTTCCACCCACAGCCATTTTTGATTGACCTTGTATTCGGTATATTTTTCGAGCATAATCGCGTCCATTTCCGCGATGTCCGTGATGTTTTCCTCGATTATCTCGGTTCGGTAATACTCCGCAAGATTATAAACTAGCATTTGGTTCTCGTATCGTACCGCGGCATTAAAGCCCGAAAACACTACTAAAAATATTACCAATGTGAGCACAGTCGGCAGACAGCTTCCGAGCATCGAATAGCCCTCTTTTTTGTAAAGTTCCATTTGCTTTTGCTGCATTATCTGCTGATTTGAACCGAATTTTTTCTTTAGTGACTCGAGTTCGGGTTTCATTCGCTTAAGCGCCTTGTTGTTCTTGCGGGTGACCGCTTTTTGCCAAAAATCGAGCGGGGACAAAATAGCTTTCAACGCTATCGTGAACACGACAATCGTCCAGCCAAAATTGCCTATACCTTCGTACATCCAGTATATCAGCTTGCCTATAAAATTGGTTAGTTTGGGCGCATCGCCCAAAAAGGTTAATATCAAATCAGCCATTTTGCCTTTCCTTTATAATTCTCTCGTACGGGGTCGAAACCGCCTTTTGCAAAGGGGTTACATCTCAATATTCTAAAAAATCCCATAACGCTCCCTCTTACTGCGCCGTACTTTATAACCGCTTGATAGGTGTAGGACGAACAAGTCGGAGTATAGATGCAAACCGAAGGAAGCGCGGAGGAAATATATTTTTTATAAAAATACAATAATTGCTTGGCTATACACTTCATTTCAGCTTACCGGCCGCCGAAAGCAGCCTTTCGATAACGGAAGCTATCTCGTGATAATTAAGCATAACAGCAGGTGCCTTAGCGACCAAAATATAAGAATAACCTCTCGATATACGCGGAAGC
>CAYOYS010000028.1:0-13949 GCA_964408255.1 uncultured Christensenellaceae bacterium
GCAAAACGAGTGTTGCTAAAAAGCAAATTATCAAAACATAATTTTTTGATTTGGTATTGACAAAGGCAAATGGATAAAGTATACTAAATAGCGAACTTAATAAAAGAGTCTTATGAAGTTGAAAGATAACCCCGGAGGTGTAATATGCAAAGCAAATGGTGGCAAAAGGCAGTTGTTTATCAAATTTATCCCCGAAGTTTCTCGGATTCTGACGCGGACGGCATTGGCGATATACAAGGCATTATCGATAAGCTCGACTTTCTCAACGACGGCACGGAGAACTCCTTAGGTATAGACGCAATATGGCTTAATCCAATCTACCCTTCTCCTCAATACGACTTCGGCTACGATATAATGGATTATTGCGACGTTGACCCGCAGTACGGCACTATGGCAGACTTTGAGCGTCTTTTAGAGGAGGCGCACAAGCGCGGCATAAAGATATTTATGGATATTGTTCCAAGCGTGACTTCGCATTTGCACCCTTGGTTTATCGAGTCGAGGTCCTCAAAGAATAGCCCCTTAAGAGATTGGTACATATGGAAAGACGCGCCTAAAAATAAAAAGTATCCCAATAATTGGCTAGGAGCTTTCGGGGGACGCGCTTGGGATTGGGAGCACAAGACAATGCAGTTTTACTACCATAATTCGCTACCCGAACAACCCGACCTAAATTGGCGCAATCCCGAGGTCGAAAAAGCGGTACTTTCGGTATTGGATTTTTGGTTTCAAAAGGGCGTTGACGGTTTTCGCATCGATGTACTTAACTACCCCTATAAGGACGAAAAACTAAGAAATAATCCACCTTGCATAGGTATCCGCCCCTACGATATGCAACGGCACATCTACGACAAGGATTTGCCCGAGAGCGTAGAAGTCGGCAAAAAAATGCGCCAAACTGCGGACAAATACGAGGAAAAAGCGCTTGTTGCCGAGATATTTACATTCAATGCTAAGGAAGCCGCGCGTTATTACGGAAAGGACGGCGACGGACCTCAAATGGTATTCAACTTCGCGTTCGCGTTCGCCCGCTATAACGCCGCATCTTTCCGAAAGCGCATAGCGGAATGGGAGTCGCTCGTTCCAAGCGATAGCTGGCCAAGCTATTTCCTTTCCAACCACGATGTCCCGCGACATATCACAAGACATGCCGTCTTCCGCAAAAGCCGCGCAATACCGCGCGCCGAAGCGGCAATCGCTATGCTTTTGACGCTAAGGGGTACACCTTTCCTTTACATGGGCGAGGAAATAGGTATGCGGTCGCAGTTTATAAAACATAAGGACCTTATGGACCCCGTTGGTAAAAAATATTGGCCGTTTTATGGCAGGGATTGGGCGCGCACACCCTATCAATGGAACAAAAAGCAGTTCGCAGGTTTTTCGACGGTAAAGCCTTGGCTACGTGTCAATTCCGACTATCTCGAAGTGAACGCGGAAAATCAACAAAACGATTCAGGCTCGCTCTTAAGTTGGTATAAAAAGCTAATCTGGCTTAGGAAAAAGCACGAGACTTTGAGCGTCGGTCGTTTTGAATTCCTTGACGAGCTGCCGTCGGGAGTGCTTGGGTATACCCGTTCCCACGGCGGCAAAGAGGCGCTGATACTCTTGAATTTCAAGGCGAACGCAAAAAAAGTCGAGCTAAAGGACGGCAAGCGGTGGTCAGAGATAGCAAGCCTGCGTTGTTCGGCAGACGGCAATACCTTCACGCTCGGCAAATACGGAGTGTTGATTGCGGAAAGAACCGACAGCGAGAAAAAGGCTTGATATGAACGATACCGCCGCCATACGAAAAAGGAATATGCTGAAGATTATCGAGGTAATGCGCACAAGCCCCCCGCTTTCGCGTCCCGAAATAGCCGCGGCAACAAGTCTTACCACTATGACAGTAACGACACTTACTGCGGAGTTGTTACGTCTTAACCTTATCTTGGAGCAAGGCATACAGCATTCCAAAGGCGGAAGAAAGGCGGTGCTATACGGTTTGAACGCCGAATCGAAGCTGATTGTCGGTGTCAATGTACAAATCGACAGAGCGTTCGTGGATGTTTTTGATTTGCGCGGCGATAAGACGGGCGACGGCATAGTGGTGCGGCTACCTTGCGGCGAATCTGCAAGCCTATGCCTTGCGAGCATTGCGGACGCAATAAAGGGCGCGATTGCCGGCCTCCAAAAAACAAAAGCGGACATTTTGGGCATTGGGGTTACCGTTCCGGGACAGACGAATCACCGAACGGGCGTTGTCTATAACCTGACGAATATGCCGAAATGGCGCAATGTTCCGGTTAAGGATATTCTTGAAAAACAATTGAAAATTCCCGTATTCGTCGAAAAAGACACCAATTCCCACATCACCTGCCTAAAATTGTCCAACAAAATCGAGCAAACGCCGTACATGGCGTATCTTGCAATTGACGAAGGTATAGGCGCAAGCGTTATAATCAACAACCGTGTCTATCACGGCGCGCACGGGATAGCGGGCGAAGCGGGACATATGACGCTCGATATAGACGGCAAACAATGCAACTGCAATAACAAGGGCTGCGTGGAGGTGTTCGCCTCTCACAGCGCAATCATCGAAGCCTACGCACTAGAGCGCGATAGGCTTAACGGTGTCAAAGTCAAAGACGTGTTGGGCAACCGCTCTTTGGAGAACGAATTCATACTGACACTAGCCGAATGTTCCGATGTTGATGCCGCCGCTAACCGCGCTTTCAAAAACGCCGTCAGATACCTTTCCGCCTGCGTTGTCAATATCATAAATTTGTACGACCCGTCTGTTGTAATCATCGAATGTAAATGGATGCGTCGAGCACTTAAATATTTTCAAATGCTTGTCGATGGCGTTTACGAGCGCTGCGGTTTCCTTAACGGCGGCACAAAAATCCTCATGAACCCTATCGAAAACATATTCGAGGCATCGACATATACCGTTGTTTGGGAAAGGGCGTTGACCGAGTTGGATAATAATTTGTTTTTTAGATAAGGAGGCGTTATGCGTCTTACAACAATGAAAAAAATGCTAATTGATGCTCGCCTTAACAAAAATGCCGTAGGCGCATTCGAGTTTTGGTCGTACGACTCCGCAAGAGCGATAGTAATGGCGGCGGCGCGAAAGAAGTCACCGGTAATACTGCAAGTCGGGCACTTTGAGCGCGACTATATGGGCGGATATCGCAACGCGTACAAGCTTGCGGTTATGGCGGCAGATTCGCCCTATCCCGTTGCGCTACACCTTGACCATGCCGAGGAATTTGACGAAGTTATGCGCGCGCTTGACGCGGGCTTCACCTCGGTCATGATTGACGCGTCGATGAAGCCGTTCGCGCAAAACGTCAAGCTGACGCAACGCGTCGTTTACGCGGCGGCGGCATACGGCGCGACGGTGGAAGCGGAGCTGGGCAAGCTAAGTGGAAGCGAAGGAAATATTGAGAATGACGACTCCTTTGACCAAACCGACCCCGGCGAGGCGGCGCGCTTTGTACAAGAGACGGGCATAGACGCGCTCGCCGTCTCTATTGGCACGGCGCATGGCTTTTATACCAAGCCGCCGCGACTTAACTTGCCAAGACTTGCGCAAATCGCCGCCAAAGTCGCTATTCCGCTTGTACTTCATGGCGGCTCAGCTACGCCCGACAACATGATTGTCAAGGCAATCGAGCTAGGAATAGCCAAGATAAATATATGCACCGAATTCATATTCGAATACGGGAGAACGTTTTCGGCGGCACAAGCGCAGCAAGGCTTCAAATATAATGTTTTTAGCCTTTTCAAAGCGGCAAGTGACGCCGCGGGAGAACTAGTGGAAAGAAAAATCGAACTGTTCGCGCCCAACGCGCGGACAAATCAAGGATAACGGAGCTATTTATGAGAATTCTTTGCGTAGGATTGACCGTTTGGGATATATCGATAAAGCCTGTCAACGAAAGGTCGCTAGAACAAGACACCTCGACCGCCGAGTTTATAAAACTCAACGGAGGGGGCGACGCCTACAATGTTGCTGTCAACCTTGCGGCATTAGGCATTAACGCCGCGCTTTTATCAAAGGTCGGCGAGGACGAACTCGGAGCTTTTCTCATTCAAAGCGCGCAGGAATCGGGAGTCGATGTAAGCCTTTTGAAAAGAATACCCCTACCTACCTCGGCGAGCGCAGTGCTTATTCGGGAAAGTGGAGAACGAAGCTTTATTTCGTATAAAGGTGCCTGCCATGCCCTAAGCGAAAAGGATATTCCCAATGATGTACTATCTTGTTACGGGCTACTCTATGTCGGCAGCGCATTCGACTTGCCCTCGCTCGACGGAGACGGCATGGCGCGCTTATTTGCGCGGGCAAAAAAGCTAGGGCTTGTGACCGCATTGGATACTACGGCGGAGCCTTGTCGTAGCGACATGGCGACTTTTGCGAATGTCCTAAAAAATGTTGACCTCTTTATGCCGAGCGAGCGCGAAGCAGTCGCGTTAACGGGAGAGTGCGCAACGGATAAAGCAGCGGATATCTTCCATACCTGCGGTCCAAAAACAGTCGTCATCAAGCTAGGCGCGCGCGGCTGTTTGTTGTCTAAGGACGGGGGAAAAACGATTTTGCCGCCCTACAATGCCAAGATAGTAGATTCTACGGGAGCGGGCGACGCTTTTGTTGCGGGCTTTCTAGCTGCGCTCTCACGCGGTATGCCATTAAGCGACTGCGCGAGAATCGGCAACGCCGCGGGCGCGGTGTGCGTAAGCCGAGTCGGAGCGTCCGGAACAATCAAAAGCTTCAAGGAGCTATTAGAACGTATAAAGCAATAACCGTCCGTCGCGATTGCGGCGGTCGTATAGACAAGGAGATTATTATGGGACTACAAAATTTACAATATCAAAAAAGTTTTTTGAATTTTGAACAAATGCTTGCGCGCTTGCAACAATTCCAAATGGAAATCAAGCCGACGGTCGGTATGTGGTACCTTTCGCCGTCGGGAAGCCGCTTTCACGAGCCCTACGGCGAAGCAATCGATATTCCCGAGCGTATCGATATGCTAGCAGAAATGGCATGCCTCGGCGTAAAAGGATTGGAGGCGCATTACGGCCCCGAAATCAACGAAGAAAACTTGCATCTTTATAAGAGATTGGAAAAGGAAACCGGCATCCGCATATCGGGCGTCGGTCCCCACACCTTTTTTAGCAAGGAGTTCGAGTTCGGGACGCTTTCCAACCCTATTGCAAAGGTGCGCGACAGCGCAACGAAAAAGTTTATCGACGTTTTGAAGTTCGTCAAGCTATCAGGCGCGGACGCATGCGGGCTTTGGCCGGGAATCGACGGCTATACCTATTCGTACGGCAATCTTTATTATCAGATGTGGGAAAACTTCGAAGGGGCGCTTGCCGACGCTATGGACGAGGTTCCGGGCGTAATGGTGCGTATCGAATCCAAGCCTTGCGAGCCCGTACCCAACAATATCTATCGGACTATCTCGGACGGTCTAATATTGGCGCGAGACGTTGAGGCGCGCTTAAAAAATCCGATAAATAGAAAGCTACTCGACGAGGGATATTGCCTTGTCGGAATGCAGCCCGAAATCGGGCATATCCGCATGGGCTACGAGGATACCCCTTACGCTTTCTCAAGAATTTGCCGCGAAGGGCGCATGTCGCATCCGCATTTCAACAGCCAGCCGCTCGGCAATTACGACCAAGACCTCAACACGGGAGTAGTCGAATGGGAGCAAGCGGAAGCGGGCTTGCTCGCGCTCAAGTCAGTAGGCTTTAAGGAGTACATAGGCATTGATATCAACCCCGAGAGAATGCCCGCGAGAAAAGCGGTCGAAATCAATATCAAAGTGCTTAATATCATGAACGAAAGAATCAACAGCCTCCCCTACGAACGTATCCTTGATTGTTACTATCGTCCCGACGAAAACCGCGGCGAACTCGAGCTTATATTGGCGGAGGGTATGCGTTGTCGGCGCTAATTGGCTAACAAGCGGCGCAATCCGGTAATAGATGCGAAAAACCAATATTTACAAGGAAATAAAAATGAGCAGAATATGCGTTGTAGGAAGTCTGAATATCGATACCGTAATAACGACATCAAAAATTCCCGCCTTGGGTGAAACGCTACTTGGCGAGAATCGATTCACAGCACACGGCGGCAAAGGCGCGAATCAAGCGGTGGCAGCGGCGCGCTTAGGGGCGGATACCGTCCTCATAGGCTGTGTCGGGGCGGATTCTTCGGGCGCCGAACTAATCGCCGGACTTCGCAATTATGGGGTTGATATAAAACATGTCAAAACGGTTGCGGACGCGGCGACGGGAGCCGCTTTTGTCGTCGTTGGCGGGGGCGATAATTTTATCATTGTAGATTCCGCCGCGAACTCGTTTTTGGATAAGGCGGCAATCGAGAATTGCAAGAGTGCTATCGAGAATTGCGATATAGTTATGTTACAGCTAGAAATACCGCTTGAGACCGTTGAGTATACGGTCGAGATAGCAAAACGGGCGGGAGTAATGGTGTTAGTAGACCCCGCGCCCGTCGCCGCGCTCGATGATGCTCTGCTTTCCAAAATCGATATACTAACGCCCAACGAAACGGAAGGCGCAATTATTGCGGGATTCAAGATAAAGACGCTAAAGGACGCAAAGCGCGCTGTCGCTATGATATTGAAAAAGGGTGTAGCGCAAGTGGCTTTGACGCTTGGAGAAAAAGGAGTGGTATACAACCGTAAAGACATGATTGTCCACATGCCCGCCGAGATTGTCAATGCAATTGACACTACCGCCGCGGGCGACACCTTTTCGGGAGCTTTGGCGGTTCGGCTTGCCGAGGGCGCGGCAATTGACGACGCAGTATCGTTTGCCGTTGCGGCAGCGGCGATTACAGTTACGCGTCAAGGCGCGCAAAAATCTATTCCCGACCTCAATGAGGTTATCGGTTACCTAAAAAATAAATGTGCGGAGAACAAAAATGAATAAATTCAAGGCAAAGCTTTGTTACGCTTTCGGCGACGTATACGGCGGCGGCGCAACACTTGTATTCAATCTGCTTTATATGAACTTCTTAATTCTTATTGAGAACATTCCCGTTCTTTACGCGACGGTGATTATCCTAATCGGCAAGTTGTGGGACGCAGTGACCGACCCGATTATGGGCAGAATGTCCGACAGTACGCGTTCGCGCTTCGGCAGACGGCGAATTTATTTTTTAATAGGAATAATACCCGTTATTCTCTCATTCATAATGCTTTTCTATTCGTTCGGAATACAGAGCATCGCGGGCAAAACCGTGTATCATTGCTTTGCGTATATGTTTTTTGGCACTGCATTGACAATTGTCATGATTCCATATAACGCGGTTTTATCGGATATTACCTCCGATTACAACGAGCGAACCTCCTTTACTACGGTTAGAATGATGATGTCGGGTGCCGCAGCGCTTGTTTGCGCGGTCGTTCCCAATCTAATCATAAAGTCGATAGGAGGCGACGTCAACGGCCCCGCTCAAAAAAAAGGTTATCTTGCAATGGCGGTAATCCTTTCGATAATTTTTGGCATCTGCTGGCTTTTGACTTTTTTGGGAACAAAGGAGCGCAAAGACCTCCCCCCACCCGAGAAAAATACGCTGCGCGACTTCTTTTCGGCGCTCAAAAGCAAGCCCTACCGCAACTATCTCGGCATATTCATAGCCTTCCAAATCGCGATTGATTTGGTTTTAGCCTTGTTTATATTTTATGTCGACCTCGTTATCTTACGATACAAAAGCTATGAGCTGTTAGTTGGCGCATTGCTCGTCTCGTCTATTGTATTCCTGCTGCTCCAAAGCGGAATAGCCAAGAAAAAAGGAAAGGTCTTCCCGCTCTTTATCGGCTTCCCTATTTGGATTGCGACCGCGCTTATGTTTATATTCGTCACAAGAGACACTCCTATCTATGTTCTTGTCATATTCGCCGTTTTGATTGCCGTTGGCGCGTCGGCGGGCAATCTGTCGGTCTGGTCGATGCTGACTGATATCTTTGATATCGACGAGATTGTCACCGGTAAGCGCAGAGAGGGAATTTTTAGCGGCATGACGACATTTATGGGCAAATTCTCAAGCGGCGTGTCCATATTTATTTTGGGCGCAGGATTAAAGCTGTTCGGCTTCGACCAAAACACATATAACCGTTTAAGGAGTTCGGCGGAGGACTTCGACCCCGCGGCATATGCCGCGAACGACGTCGTCGCCGCAGTAAAATGGCTTTTTATTATCATTCCCGTTGTCATGCTAGCGATATGTTTGCTATTTGCACTCAAGACAAAAATCGGCAAGCGGCGTTTCGATACCGTACTCAAAGGCGTCGAAAGCATCAAAACAAGCGGCGGACTTGCCGCATTGACACCCGAAGAAATAAACGATATAGAAACGGCGGCAGGAGTCAAAAAAGAGCAACTTTGGGGCGGAACGCTTGACTTCGGCGAACAAACTGCCCCTAAAGATAGTTTCTCTGTATAGACGCAGGTTCTTTTTGTCTGTATGGTTATTACAATTTGGGGAGAGTTTCTCTATTTGGCACAATCTCTCTACTTAAAAACGGTTTCTTTGTTTTAGCATAGTTCCTTTGATTTAGCGCAGTCCCTCTACTTAGACGGAGTCCTCTATTTTGGACAGTTCCTTTATTTGGACACAGTCTTTCTATTTAGGCGGAATTCCTTTGGTTTGAAACGTTCCTTAAGTATATTCGGCGGCGGGCTGCGAATATTAAAAGTAATATGGATTCCATTTTTACAGTCGGACATTCGTCGCATAGCCGCGAACTGTTCATAGATATCTTGCAATCATTCGATATTGAGTTATTGGTCGACGTCCGCTCCTATCCGGGCAGCAGATATGTTCCGAGCTTCAATAAGGAAAGTATGGCGGTATGGGTCGTTGCCGCAGGCATAAAATATACCCATATCAAGGAACTCGGAGGGCGGCGCAATAAGATAGCGGGGATTGATTATTCGCTTGTAGACGGGTGGCGCAACGAAGCATTTAAGAATTATTCGGCGTATACTTTGACCAAAGAATACGAAAACGGCATTGATAAGCTGACAACCCTTGCAAAAAGCGCGCGAACATGCATTGTATGCTCAGAAAGCGTACCGTGGCGATGCCATAGACTGATAATATCCAATACTCTTAAGTCAAATGGCTTCAATGTAATCCATATTCTCGACGTCAACAAATCCGAAGTGCACGAACTCAACAGATACGGCGCGTGCGCCGAGCTTTTCGGCGGCAAACTGATTTATCCCAAGTCAGAAGAAGCAAGCAGCTCACCTCAATAGCTTAAAAGACAACGCGGCGCGCAGATCATCGATTCAATATAAAATGCATCTTCGGGTAAAAACCGTGCAGTTAGCGGATATTCCGATTCAATATAACATATTTTTTGAATTAAAAAAGCCTTACAACTTGCCGATATTCGGATTGCGTAACAAGCAAGGCATTGCGGCGATATTTGCCGCGCTACTTATACTTTATATATTATTTCTATTGCGTCCTTTCTACAATTCGCGGCGCAAACTCCGCACTTTATACATTTTGACTCAATTATTATATAGGGCTGCTTAATAACACCGCTAACGGCGCCTACGGGACAAGCTCTTTGACAAATAGAACAGCCGATACATTTTTCCTCGATTATATAAATCTTCGCTATTCTTTTTTGGTTCTCGTCCGGATGTATCGCAAGGTTAATGCAAGCGTCCGCACAATGACCGCACCCCTTGCATTGTTCGGCATCAATCTCGTAATATCTACCGTTTGCGCTCTCACTTATCGCATTGACGGGGCAAATGTATTCACAATAGCCACAGGCAACGCAGCCTTCTTTGTCGATAATGTACGCCATAAGCCCTCCTCGGGTTCCTATAAAAACATTATACACTACCTATACGGATTTTTCAACTTGAATATTACAATATACAGCTTAAAAGCAACTTTTGCATTAAGGAAATTATGTTAAAATTCTTTGCGTTCTTGCAAAAGGGCAACCGCAATGATATAATTAATAAATATAACGCGTCGAAAACCGCCTCTTTTACAATCGGTTAGTCGGAGGAAATAATGAAACCTGAAATCGCGAATACACTCAAAAAAATGTCCTTTTCGGCAAACCTCACGCCGCAGCAATTCAAGACGCTTGCCGATGCTGCATATTTCGTGCGCTTTGACAAGGGACAAATTATATATTCCAACGAAAACGAATGTTTGGGGGTGATGCTTTTGCTCGAGGGCGAATTGCGCGCATATTTGACCTCACCGTCGGGCAAGGAAGTCACGCTGTACCGCCTCGGAGAGGACGAAATATGTATCATGAGCGCGTCCTGCGCCTTAAAAAGCATCTCTTTTGACGTCACCGTCGAAGCGCTTGCGGACTGCAACGCGCTCTTGATTCCTATCTCCGCATTCGAAAAGGTGATGCATGAAAATATTTATGTTGAGAATTTTGCCAACCAGACCGCGACAGCCAAATTTTCCGAGGTTATGTG
This sequence comes from uncultured Christensenellaceae bacterium, assembly GCA_964408255.1. Lineage (GTDB taxonomy): Bacteria > Bacillota > Clostridia > Christensenellales > CAG-1252 > SACC01. The sequence goes on from CAYOYS010000028.1 coordinate 10,486, forward strand.
GGCGATGGAGCAGCTGTTATTCCTAAGCTTTGACAAAAGGCTTGCGACTTTTCTCTATGACGAATCGGTAAAGAACAAATCGCTCATTATCCGAATGACGCACGAACAGATTGCACGGCTTATTTCTTCTGCGCGCGAGGTGGTATCCCGCATGCTCAAGCACTTTGAGAAGGAGGGCATAGTCGCTCTTGCGAGCGGCAATATCGAGATTCTTTCGAAAGAACGGCTTGCCGTATTGATTAGGGAATAAATCCGTTTTAATTAAAAAATTGCATTTGTTGCAATTTGGTGAATAACGAATCCATTTCAATTTTGAGGACAAGTATTGCTTCAATTTAGGAACAAGTATTCGTTTAATTAGGGAATTAAAAGTCCGTTTAGGAATTAATCTAGAGGACAAGTATTTGTTGCAATATTAATAAAAATCCGTTGCAATATTAATAATAAAGAACCCGTTGCAATATTTAATAATAAAAAATCTGTTGCAATATTAATAATAAAGAATCCATTATATAGAATACGCGCCCATAAATCGGACGCGTATTCTATAAACTTATCAAGCGAGTTTTTTAGCCTATGTGTTATATGAACAAGCTCATATCGCTTTCCTCGGCGTTGGCAAGCATCGCCGCGGCTCCTGCAAGCTCTACGCCGTCGATAAGCTCTTCGCGCTTAATGCCCATTACGTCCATACTCATAGAGCAAGCGACTACTTTGACACCGTTGTCCATTGCGGTTTTGATAAGCTCCTCTAAGCTGTCCACATTTTTGCTTTTCATTATTCCGCGAATCATTGCGGCACCCATTCCGCCCATATTCATTTTGGATAGCCCTAGCCTTGTGCTGCCGCGCGGCATCATCATTCCGAACATTTTTTCTATAAGACTCTTTTTCACTCTTACCTTCTCGGGCTTTCTTAAGATATTAAGTCCCCAAAATGTAAAGAACATCTCTACTTTGCGTCCCATAGCGGCGGCGGCGTTCGCCATTATAAAAGAGGCGATTGCCTTATCAAGGTCTCCCGAAAACACTATGAAGTTTTTATTATTGTAGCTTGATGCGGGTTGGCTTTGAGGACTCGCCGCGCCCTTTTTGATTCTCGCTAGCGAGATGCCCTTAGCGTCGGTCATTCCAAGGTATGCGTTGCCCGTTCTACGGCAGTATCCCTCTATATCCGAGGCGAATGCGGGGTCTGTCGTCCGTATCTCGATGATTTCGCCCTCATTCGCTTCCTTGAGCACAGTAGCCAATTTGACTATCGGTCCCGGACATTGCAGTCCGCATGCGTCTAACTGTATAACCTTGACATTTTCCATTTTTTCCTCCGATTGCGTTTCCGCGTTAATCTTGAATTGAGCGACCGTGTCCGTCTTGTTGAATATACTGCCGTATAGGCGGAAGCCTCCGCTTAAGTTGTAACAGTCAAAACCGCGTTGCATAAGAGTTCTTGCGGCGATATAGCCTCTAAGCCCTATCTGACAAGCAACATATACGGGCTTAGATTTGTCAAGTTGGTCAATCTTTCCGCGAAGCTCCTCAAGCGGAATATTGACAAACCCTTCAATGCGTCTATTCTCGTACTCCATTTTTAGTCTTACGTCAAGAAGAGTGACATCGGTACGGTCTTTTAAGGCGTTGACCTCGTCCCAATGAAACACCTTGACTTTCTTAGTCAAAATATTTTCTATTACATATCCCGCCATATTAACGGGGTCTTTCGCCGAGGAATACGGAGGCGCATAGCAAAGCTCAAGTTCGGTAAGGTCGTACGCCGTAAGTCTGTTGCGTATAGCGGCAGCTAGCACATCTGTTCGCTTATCCACTCCCTCGTACCCTACAATCTGAGCGCCTAAGATAAGTCCGGTCTTTTTGTCAAAGAGCGTCTTGATACTCATGTTGACCGCACCGGGATAGTACCCCGCATGGCTTCCCGAATAGGTAAAGGATTTTTCATATTCGATGCCCGCGCGCTTTGCCGTCTTTTCATTGAGCCCGGTCGACGCTACCGTCAAATCGAACACTTTGAGTATCGCGCTGCCTTGCGCTCCGTTGTATCTTGACGATATGCCGCAGATATTATCCGCCGCAATCCGCCCTTCTCTGTTCGCCGGACCGGCAAGCGGCACCATCGCCGGCTTACCCGTGACAAAATCGACTATCTCAACCGCATCACCCGCCGCAAATATCGACTCATCCTCGGTACGCATACTACTGTCGACTACTATTCCGCCCCGCTCGTTCAGCTTGAGCCCCGCTTGGGCGGCAAGCTTGGTGTCCGGCTTAACGCCGAGCGCCAAAACAACAAAATCTGCAACGATTTTTTCCTCACCCGCGTATATCTCGAGTGCGTCTTTGCGTTCAACGATTCGGCTAAGTCCCGTATTTAACAAAAGTTTGACCCCATGCCCCCGAATGTGATTGTGAACGTCCGCCGCCATATCGAAGTCTATCGGCGCAAGCACCTGATTGGCAAGCTCAAGTAGCGTCACGTCTATTCCTTGATGCACAAGGTTCTCCGCAATCTCGATACCGATAAACCCTCCGCCTACGACTACCGCGCTTTTTGGCTTTGTGTTATCGATAAAGTCTTTAATCTTAAAAGTGTCCGGAATGTTCCTTAACGTGAATACCTTATCCGACTTACTTCCCTCGATGTTCAAGCGAATAGGCTCGGCACCGGGTGACAAGAGCAGTTTGTCGTAGCTTTCAAGATATTCTTGATTGGATTTCAAATCCTTTACGGTGACCGATTTGTTCGCTCTGTCAATGCTTATTACCTCGGAAAGAGTCCTTACATCAATATCAAATTTGTCACGAAAATCTTGGGGCGTTTGAACGGTCAATCTGCTTTTGTCCTCTATTACCCCCCCGATATAATACGGAAGCCCACAGTTCGCATAAGAGATATACTCACCACGCTCGAATATGATTATCTCGGCATGTTCGTCAAGTCGCCTAATCCTCGATGCGGCAGTCGCTCCGCCCGCGACCCCGCCTACTATCAATACTTTCATAAAATGTCCTCCCGATTTAGCGAAACTATTTATGTTATCTGCTTTCTCGTTTTTGCTAATACTGTCACTACCATTATTTTGTGCCGATAACAAAAAATAATTTTTTAACAATGTAATTATAAAGAAAAATCAACTCAAAATATGTAACTTAATCACAAACGGTTAGCATACTGCTTCAAACACTGCTTTGCGGCTTCGCTATCCGCTCTCAAACCGCCCCATAAAAGAAAACTTTTATGAAAACCCTGCATGGATTAATATGAATTTATAAAAAAATAAGTTAAATAGGATTATTAAAAATTACAAAAGCTATATACATAAGAAGGCGCGGATTTTTGATGCAGGTTCGGACTTTTAGCACAAGCTGACCGCAAGGAGTGTTCTTAACAAAGTACCCTTAGCCGATTAATAAAAAATAAAATAAAAAGATATGTTGTCTACTCAAAAAGT
>CAYOYS010000029.1:0-13717 GCA_964408255.1 uncultured Christensenellaceae bacterium
TGCACAACTTGCACCCTCAATCTTTTTAATAGGCGGTGTACCTCCGCAACAACTGGTATAGCCCGAATTCTTGACCTTTTTATCCGACGATTCCATGCCGCAACAACTTGCACCGTCGGTCTTTTTATTTGGCAGTTCTGCACCACCGCAACAGCTTGCGCCGATTGTGTCTTTGACTTGCTTATGCGATGACTCTGTGCCACCGCAACAGCTTACGCCGATTGTGTCCTTAGCCTTTTTGTCCGAGAACTCCGTACCGCAACAGCTTACGCCGATTGCGGCTTCATCGGTATGTCCGAGTTGTTCCAAGTCCTGCCGCTTTGCTTCGGCGCGGCAATGCTCACATTCGTAATCTTTGTTCTCCATGTTCTTATTATTATCATTTTTCATAATTCTACCTTCTAAATATATTTATCCAACACTTTGGAAAAGCGCTCGAGTACCCCGTAATCGCCGTTTTCAACTCCTTCTTTCACGCAATGTTCAAGGTGAACTTTAAGCAGCAATTTTGCGGCGCGGTTGATTGCGGACTCGACCGCAGAAAGCTGCATAAGAATCTCCTCGCATGGCTTATCCTCCCGTATCATCTGCCTGATACCGCGCACATGCCCTTCGATGCTTGCCAACCTATTATCAAGGTCCTTGTCACAAAACTTATTCATATTACCTCCAATATACGATTGCTTACCGCCTCCCCCGTGGGGTGGGGTTTGCGTTTATTATAATCAATGCAAATTCACATGTCAAGTAATTTTTATAAAAGATTCGAATACAAGAATTGAATAGATTGCAGAAAGTCGGAATACAAGTTAAATACAAGCAAGATACGAGTAAGAATACGAGTAAGGGTGCGAATAAGAATATGAGTAAGGGTGCGAGTAAGAGTGCGAGTAAGGGTGCGAGTAAGAATATGAGTAAAAAAATATGAGTAAGAATACGGACATAAGGACATGTTGGCAAAATGTACATCTTTATTTTTTGCCCCGAGTTGCAATTAGGAAAAGGACTTGTACAAGTTCAAACATAAAATTTTACAAAACTACAGAATTAAAAAACGCGGTGTCAAAACACGCGCGCTTTTTGCTTTTGCCCCGATTTGAGCTGATTCGGGGTCTTATTTAATGATTTTTATGGTCTTATTTAATGATTTGTCGGATTAGTTGTATTTGTTCATTATTTCCTTAATTTATAAATTCCTCGTAGATTGCGTTAATCGCCTTTTCGTAGTCCTCGGTAGCTACTGCGACTATGATGTTCATTTCGCTGCTGCCTTGGTCTATCATTCTCACGTTGACGCCGTAACGAGACAGCGCACAAAAAAGCCTTGCCGCAGTGCCCGGTCTATAAGACATACCGTGCCCCACCGTTGCAATAAGGCTTAGACCGCTTTGAATCTCGATTCTGTCCGGTCCTACCGCATCGCGGATACCCGATAACAGCTTCTCCATTTTGCCTCCGATTTCGCAATCCGAAATAACAATGCTCATCGTGTCTATGCCCGAAGGGATATGCTCAAAAGAGATGCCGTATCTCTCAAGCACCGAAAGCATCTTTCGCGTAAAGCCTATCTCGTTGTTCATCATGGATTTTTCAATCAATATGCTTGTAAAGTTCCTTTTGCCTGCGATTCCGGTAATCAATCTATCGTGCGACACGTTGTCGCGGATAATCGTACCCGCATCATCGGGGCGGAAAGTGTTGCGTATATTGATAGGAATTCCCGCTTGTCTAACGGGGAATATGCTGTCCGGATGCAAGACGTTCGCGCCCATATAGGACAGCTCGCGAAGCTCCCGATAAGATATCTCTTTAATTCGTTTTGGACTGTCTACGATATGCGGGTCGGCTACCATAAATCCGGATACGTCCGTCCAATTCTCATATACCGACGCTTTAACCGCGCGCGCAACTACCGCGCCTGAGACGTCTGAGCCGCCTCGCGAAAAAGTCTTGATTTCGCCGTTAGGCATACTTCCGTAAAATCCGGGAATGACCGCTTTACCCTTGATTGCGGCAAGGCGTTTTGAGACCAAATCGTTGGTGTACTCGGTATTGAACGCGCCGTCCTCGTCAAAAGCCACTATCTTTTCGGAATCCACGAACTCAAAACCCGCGTATTCGGCGAGCATCATCGCCGAAAGATATTCGCCTCTCGACGCCGCGGTGTCGGGCGACTTGGAATCATCGATTGCTTTTTCTATCGCATTGAGCAGCGCCATATAGTCGCTTTTCAGCCCAAGGTCCGCTGCAAGCGACAAAAAACGCTCCCGAATAGGGGCGAATTCGTTTTTGCAGCTTCCGTTCGACTTGACCTCGTCAAAACATTTGTATAAAGCGTCCGTTAGCTTGATATCGTTCTCGAATCTTTTGCCGAGCGCGGAAACTATGGTGAATTTTCGCAACGAATCGCTGTTGACGATATCCGCTACCCTTTTAATATTGTCCGCCGACGCCATCGAAGTGCCGCCGAACTTACATACCTTTGTGCCGTTCATAGTATGCTCCTAAACATATCTGTTGTTAATAATAGTTTTTGCTTCGAGGTAATACCGTTTTTCCTCCGCTTCTCCCATAGAGAACGCCTTGCGCGGGAGTACGCCGTTCTTTTGGACATATACGAAGATGTCGCCTTTGGGGATTATTGGCATGAATATCGCGATACCATTGCTACCCGCAACGCTAAGCGTATGCTGATAACCGTGCACATAATCTTGTTCCGCTTCGGGATGCTCATCGATATATGCATCGATATACTCTTGAATCTCCTTGATTGCTATCGCCGCGGACATGGGGACATTTATCTCGTAACGCTTGCCGCGGTAACTTATCTCGACTTTGCCGTCCCCGTTCAATGTTTCCTTTAAGCCGTCGATTAAATCCTCGCCCGCCCCCGTCACCACTCTGTGAATCGGCTCGAACAACAAGTGTTCGTCATATATATTATTAAGTTCGCAAAGAACATAACGCGCCGGATGATTTTTCCTCTCTTCCTCAGTCAACGTTCTTTTCAAATCGTCCCAGCATGCCTTCGCCGCCGCTATTGAATGATTGCCATCGCCTACCACAAAGAGGATTTCATTATCCGTACCGTACTTGCGCAAAAGGCGCTCCCTATCCACAAGCCCCTCGAGCTTTTTGATGACCTCCTCGCCGTTATCAACAAGATAGCCCTCGACATGACCGCCGCCGCAGTTAAGCTCCGAGTCATATAGCTTGGTTAAGGCGTCCTTTCTCTCGAATATCGGTTCGATAATGCTTTTGCTGTCGTCGTCCATAAGTAAAAGCGCATGAGGCAACTCAATAGTCGCGCGCTTTCTGACCTCAATCCTTATCGGAAGCCGCTCCACCACCGTCTGCTCAGTGGCTTTTACCGGCAAATCGTTAGAATAGGGGTTGTATTGCTCAAGGTCAAAGGATAAGATAAGACCTATTCGCCTGTGACCATATTTGGTGGTACGCACGGAAAGCACTATACCGTCTACGCTTCGGAAAACTTTATCGGATAGATACTCGCGCATCTTTTTGCTGATACTGTCTATACGCGCTTCGCGGTTGTCGTTCATGTATACCTCAGGATATATCAGTCTAAGGGCGGACACTTCTCCCACAGTCTTGTCGAGTTCGTCCCAATACTCTCTCTGCGAAGTGAACTGGTCGCAAGCAATGACCGCCCATTTCTGTATGTCAATCTGTTCGTTAGGCAAAAGTATTTCGGGTATTCTTACGTAATTCATCGTCCGCTCCTTGCAGTATACTAAATAATATAACAAACGACCGCGTTAAGTGAAGTTTTTTATTTTTTTGACGCTTTGCGCTCCGTTCTTCGCGAGATATAATTGATGCCATATGTGTTCTCGAGAATCTCCATAAGCTTGTCCGAAGTCATGTAACGCCTTATCTCGCCCTTGCGCATAACGCTTATAATGCCCGTCTCCTCGCTTACAACTATCGCTAGCACGTCACTTTCCTCAGTGATTCCGACCGCGGCGCGATGACGCGTACCGAGTTCTTTGCTGATTGTGGGGTCTTGCGAAAGCGGCAAAAAACAGCCTGCGGCAAGAATAATATTGTTCTTGACCACAACTGCGCCGTCGTGAAGAGGAGATTTGGTATTAAAAATACATTCGAGAATCTCGGCAGAAAGCAACGCATCGAGCTTAGTGCCCGTCTCGACCACATTATTCGGGACATTGGTAGGGCATATGATAATGAGTGCCCCTATATCGTTCTTGGACATGTGTTGCGTCGCTTTGATTATCTCTTTCGCCGCGTCGTGTAAGTCGTCCTCACTCGTGTTATGCGCCGAATATACGTCTTCGTCCCAAGCGCGACTGATTTTGGAGAATATCGCTTTGAGGTCCGCTTGGTACACAACGCACATCGCAACTATTAAAAAAACCGTAAAGTATCTCAGCACCACGGTCGAGCCATAAAGCGCTGCGCCCCCTAAAAACGCCGACATTATATTGATTGAGACATCAAGCACGACATAGCCAAAAAGTAGCAACGCAAGCCTTATATTCTTTTTGCGTATGACGAAAGCAATCATCAACCCCACTACCGTAAGCAGCAGTAGCAAATCGACGATTGCCCAAGGGCTGATATTCTTAATATAAACCTCAAAATTGTCCATTGTTATCATTTTATAATACTACGCGTTAAAAAGCAAAGACAAATCGGTAAAAATCAAAATTCGTTGAAAATATCATCCTCATCATTACCGATTCTTCCTTCCTCCAAGCCCGAGTCCTCCAAGGACGCTCCGAATGTAAATATATCGTCCTCGTTAACTGCATTTTCATTTATAATTTCCTTAGGGCAGTTCGCCGTTATCTTGCTTGCGCGAACCATTATTAGCGTAAAGGATATAATAAGCGCCGCAAACAGTATCCATTTGAGCGACGTTTGCAAGGCTTTTCCCGTCAAATGCGGCATGGTATTATCGTTGACTGCCGCCGCGAAGTTTGACTCAAACCCCTCCTCCGTTACCGCATTGACCACAAAATCGGTAACCGTCTCGAGTTTTTGACGGATTGTTTCCGCCCCGTAAAGTTCGTCAAGGGTGTCGCGCGTGTCCGCCGCGGTTTTTGCAATGTCGAGGTTTTTGGCAGATTCGGAACCTATGGCACCGCCCCAATTGTAGCCGAATATGTTGACACTCGGTATACCATTTGCCATAAAGATTGCATTTGACGCTTCAAGTCCTTGATGAGTGTAAGGCAATCCGTTAACGGAATCGGAATAGATAAAATTCCTATTCCGCGGAGCGGAGTTGATATCGTACCCCAAGCGGCCAATAAGCGTGTCAAGAAAAGCGCCGTGAGTTCTTCCGACCTCATCATAATAGGCATACAACTTGTCGCCGCCGCCTACCTTGACGATATTAATCATGCCGAAAATTTCCCGATTAGTGCTGCTTGTAAAATGACGAGAGCCCGCGTAATCGAGTTGCTCCGCGCCAAAGAATACGAACGCTATGTCAAAAGACAAAACTGTCTCACGCAACCGCTCCGCTATAGCAAGCAACGCGCCGACTCCCGTACCGTTGTCATATGCGCCCTCGCCGCCTACTATCTCGGTTGTGCTTAACGCGCGTTCGACAATGTTGCCATAATATGTCCCGATTACAAGCAATTTGGCATCGGGGATACCGCAATATTTATATGCTATTACATTTTGACTGTTCTTCGTTTCGGATTCGACGGAATAAAAGTAATTTACTTCTTCTTGGAATTCGAAAGCATCAATCTCGATGTCGGAATAACCGCAATCGTTCTCCAAAATAGCGGCGATGTTATCCGCGGCGGCTACCTCGTTCTCGGTCGCTACCGTGCGGTTAGGGTGCGCGGTTACAAAATTATAATAAAAATCGTACGCAGCCCCCGAATCCGCCCTCGCGGCGCTATGCGATAACGGCATAATCAAAAAAACGGCGATTAATATAAAAATAAATAATGCTGATTTTTTCATATCACAACCCCACCAACACTCTCAGCACAAGGAATACGCCGAAAGGAACAAGCAACGCGGTAATCGCCCTCTTGCAAAAGATAGGCTCAAAGCGTTTTATTAAGTCGAACGCCATAACAATAAGCGCCGCCATTTCTATATAGATTGAGATGATTTGGCAAAGCGTCAAGCTCAAGGGGAAAAGATACATCGGTATATTGAGAAGCGCCGATACAAAGCCGGCTAAGGTAATATAGCCTATGGCAATTACCTTGAATTCGACATAATCGATGACGCGCGGTCTTTCTGCAGCCGCAATCGGCATGACCTTGCCAAGGTATATGCGATTGGCTATCTTATAGCCGACAAGTATAACAAGCCTTACCGCAAGAGAATAGATTATGCCCGTTAGAATTATCGTTATTATCAACAAAGCCGTCAATAACGATGCCTCGGGATTAAAATAACTAAAGAAGCTTGCAACCGAGGCGTTATAGCTCATTTGGATAATAAAAAGTGACTTCAACGCACCTGAAATTATTAGAAGCAAGGACATCAAGCCTTTGGGGATTTTCAAAAAAAATTTGCTCACTTAATTCTCCTTTCTATAGCCTCCGCAATAGCCAATTCTAAGGCGTTTTCCGAATCGGTCTTGCCCGATTTGAATTCGAATTCAAGGCTGTATAGCTTTTTCAAAAGCTCAAAAAGCACCATGGCGCTATACTTCGCGGCAACTTGGCGCGCCTTTTTTACCGCATAGGGCTTGGTTTTGAGCGCTTGCGCAAGCGCGTCATCAGTCATTCTGCCGATTTTTGAGTAAAACACCGTCCTGAAGTATGTCGTGGCGGCGGCTAAAAATCGGCTGTATTCTCCCGTCGACCTTGTAAGATTCGTTAAAGTTCCGTATGCTCTTTTATAGCTACCCTTTGCCAAAGCATCGGCAAAGTCGTATACTTTATAGGTTATGTTCGGAATCACACATTCCTTGACGCTTTCGACGTCGATTGCGTCCTCGCCGCAATATGCTGCAAGCTTAATTAATTCTTTGTCGATTATAGCCATATCAAGCTCTGAGTAGACAATCAAAAGTCTTGCGGCGTCAACGGATATCGACGTGCCGAGAGAGCGCGCAAGTCTGTTGATAACGGGAATTAACGCCCCTTCCCAAAGCCGAGGAAAGTCGCATTGCTTGATATTTTTATGCGTAAGCGCTTCCGAATAGTATAAGACTAGTATCGAAGTAGGCGCAGGATTGTCGAGATATTTTTTGATGAGCGCCTTATCCTCGGCGCTAAATTTTTCATATCTTTCAAGCGCAACGATTTTTTTGTCGCTAAGCATCGGATAGGTCTCTAACGCTTGCAAAGCCTCCGCCGTCTTTATCGGCGACGAGGCAATAAAGACATCGAGTCCGTCCGAGAGCGCAAGCAACTTTTTGTATGCCTGCTTTGCCCAATACCCGTCCTCGCCCCTTATCGCATAACAAGGGCAAATCTCGCCGGAATCTATATGCTTAGCAAACTCCGTCGCCGTCACTTAATCAAGCGTGGCGGTCGCTACGATATCCGCTCCGCTTCCGCATACATTCGCAATAATTACATCACCGATTTTGACAGGAGGTGATACCGTTATGCCTTTCAGCTCCTTTAGCACTTGAAAAATAAGCGCTTTATCTATCAGCATAGAGGTCTTGACCGAAAGCACCCCGCCGTTATCGACATTGACAAGAGAAGTAAGGGCGCGCTTAGGCGCAGTAAACTCTTGAATACCGTACTCAATTCCGCGCTTGCAGGTGTTGCCTACGACCTCAATGTTTTTTGTCGTTCTCTCAATCGTGAGCGGGCACCCCATAGGGCACATTATGCATATCGTTTTCATTTCGCCTCCAAAGTAACCGTGATATCCGCGCCGATTCCCGCTTTGTCAAGCTCGACGCTTTCCATTTCGCCGGGCGATAGTATCATATACCTTTTGCTTAACAGTGTCTTGCCACCCGAAGTTATAATTAACCTCGCGCCCTTATATACCGCATCGACGCGGAAATATAATTTGGTCTTGCCCTCTTTCTTGTAAAGCTTTCGGGGCAGCACGTATCTGACGCCGCCCGACGCGGCAACCGAAACCGCTTCGCCCTCGGCAAGTGTGCCGAGCGCGTATCTCGCCGCCGCTTTGCCCGCGATGTCCCCTTCCGCGCTCACATTATCCACAAGGTCATGAACGTGTAGCACGTTACCCGCGGAGAATATCCCCTTTTGCGTGGTCTGTCTGTTCTCGTCCACTACCGCGCCCCCCGTTATCGGGCTCATTTCGATATCCATATCGTTAATCAAATCATTTTCAGGTATCAGCCCCACCGATAACAATAAAGTATCACATTCCACGAACTCTTCCTTTTCGCGAATCGGACGCAGCTTGTCATCGACCGGCGCGATGTATAGGCCTTCTACCCGATGCTTGCCCGCGATTCTTGTCACGGTATAGCTGTATCTTAGCGGAATATCGTAGTCCTCAAGGCATTGCACGATATTTCGCTTAAGCCCCGAAGAATACGGCATCAACTCAAGCACCATCTTGACTTCTGCGCCCTCGAATGTCATCCTTCTTGCCATTATCAAGCCGATATCGCCCGAGCCAAGCACTACTATTTTTTTGCCGACCATGTAGCCGTTAATGTTGGAAAGTCGTTGCGCCATTCCCGCGGTATATACGCCCGTAGGGCGGCTACCCGCAAGGTTAATCGCGCCTGCGGTTCTTTCCCTGCAACCCATCGCCAATATTATCGCACCCGCTTGAACTTCCATAAAACCGCAAGAAGGGGTAAGCGCAGTAACGAACATTCTTTCGTTATCGAGGGATAAGACCATTGCCTCAAGATACACCGTTATATCGCGCTTTTCGATTTCGTTGCGAAAGCGTTCGGCGTATTCCGGCCCTGTCAACTCTTCCTTGAAGTAATGCAGCCCAAAGCCGTTATGTATGCATTGATTGAGTATTCCGCCTAAGCGGACGTCGCGCTCGAATATTGCAACGCTCGCGCCCTCGTCGTAAGCACTTATCGCAGCAGCCATGCCCGCGGGACCGCCGCCGATTATCACAACGTCATATCTCATTCGTCCGTCTCCTTGATTCTCGCAACCGCAATCTCGCTGTCCTTACCGCCTTTTCTGACCGCTGTAATAGGAATGCCCAACTCGCGCGATATTATCTCGATAACGCGCGGCGCGCAGAATCCGCCCTGACAGCGCCCCATACCCGCTCGAACTCGCCTTTTGACCGCGTCAACGGTAGTCGCCGGTATCGGCGAATGTATCGCGTTGACCACTTCCGCCTCGCTGACTTTTTCGCAACGGCATACCAGACGCCCCCAGCGACTGTCCGTCGCGATAAGTGCGGCAAGCTCGTCCTTTGGAAGATTGACGAATTTTTTTTGTTCGGGCAACGCAATCATCGCTTCCTTTTTGGGAAGCTCGATGAACCGCGATACTAGCTTTTTTACAACATATTCCGCAATCGCCGGAGCGGAGGTAAGTCCGGGGGAACATATCCCAAGAAGCATAATAAAACCGTCGTTGACTTCGGAATGTTTTATGACAAAATCGCTGCCAACTTTAACCCGTAGCCCTGAATATACCCTTATGACCTTTTTGTAATTCGCTTTTTTGTATATGCGCATTATGCTCTGTTTTATCTTTTCGAGCCCCTCGGGGGTAACAATTGTGTCCGTTGTGTCGGTATCAAGCGAAGTCGGCCCGTAAAGAACGTTCCCGTCCGCGGTCGGAGCAATAAGTATCCCCTTGCCGTTTTCGTTGGGGAGTGGGAAAATCACTCTCGAAATCTCCGACCTCTCCGTACTGTCAAGCACAAAATATTCGCCTAAAGAATAATTGACGGGGTGCTGCTCGTCGTCAAGCATTGCGTTGATGCTCATAGCACAAGCGCCCGCAGAATTGATAAGCACACGGCTCAAAAAATCGCCTTTCGCAGTAGAGATGCGATACAAGCCTCCCACATGTTCTATCGACGTTACCTCGGCGGACAATACCACCTCTGCACCGTTGATTACGGCGCTATCGGCAAGCGCAATGGTAAGCTTGTAGGGTGAGACGATTCCCGCATCCTTCGCGTAAAGCGCACGAGTTATTCCGTCTGCAACGTTGGGCTCAAGCTCAACAATTCGTTCTCTTTCGATAAGCTCGACATTGACACCGTTGATTTTGTCGCGTTCGTAAAGTACTTGAAGTCCCGAAAGACCGGATTCGGGCGCGACAACTAGCGAACCCGTCTTTTTATAGGGTACGCCAAGCTCGGCACAAAGCGCCTCGTGCATTTTATTGCCCTTTGTGTTAAAGTAAGCCATCGCGGTATGGGGTACGCAATCATAGCCCGCATGTACGATTCCGCTATTGGCGCGGCTTGCGCCGCAGCTTACGTCGTCTTCCTTTTCGAGTAGGAGTGAAGATATCTTGTATCCCGCTAGTTTTCTCAAAATCGCGGCGCCTACCACCCCGCCGCCAATCACCGTTACATCATAAATCTTGTTCATTTGTTATTGAAATTTCTTCCTATAAAATTTTATTGCCTCGTCTATTATCGCGATAGCCCTTTCGCGTCCCATAATCTCCATTACCGCGGTCTCCTTATGCTCGAGCGCCTTGTAAACATTGAAAAAATGTCTGATTTCGTCAAGGATATGGATAGGCAGTTCGGATACGTCGCGGAAAGAGTTCCAAGTAGGCTCACCGAAAGGTATCGCTATAATCTTATAGTCGAACTCTCCCTCGTCCGTCATTGCCATAACCCCTATGGGGTAGCACCTCGCTAATGCTAAAGGAGCTATTGTCTCGCTGCACAGCACCAAGACATCAAGCGGGTCTTTGTCGTCCGCGTAGGTGAGGGGTATGAAGCCGTAGTTAGCGGGATAATGCGTCGAGGTATAAAGTACTCTGTCCAATATCAGCATACCCGTCTCTTTGTCAAGCTCGTATTTGTTCTTGCAGCCCTTTGGAATCTCGATAACTGAGATAAAGTCCGTCGGCGTAACTCTATTAGGACTAACATCGCGCCAAATATTCATAAAAGCCTCCACATTAATATAAAGCTATTATACTACAAAACTATTATAAATTGGCAACAAAAAACACATTAAAATTAAGTAATAACGGTTTTTTACGGTTATACCGTTATTTTCAAGGTAACGGGTCGGGATTAGCTTGCAAAAATGCGCATATGTTCATTTGAGCATATCATAAAATATACCAATTATTTCAACGCACAAACCGGACGGCACGATATTGAGCCGTCGATGTTTAGTAGTTTAATCTAAAGATAAACGCGTAATGATAATATTCCGCATAATAGACCTTTACAATAATATACTCCGAGCAATAGAACTCCGCATAATAAAACTCTGCAAGAATAAACTTCGCATAATAAACAATACTTGTTCACATGTTATATTCGATTCGTTAATCTCAAATAAAAAATCCTTATATCCCAACGCTACTTTTCAATTCTTGGGAATTGCGCTACCCTTAAACGGGTACAGCCGTATGGTACAAGCGTCAGTTCGGCATCTTCGAGTACATACGGCTTCTTGGGAATTTCCGCGCTGTTTTTAACAAGTTTCCAATTCTTAATCAACGCGCCCTTTATAGTTATCTCAAACGGCGGTATTTCAAAAGGCTTTTCGCTCACCGCGTTATCTATGCGCTTAATAAAGACTGCCTCGCCATTCTCGAGCACGGGCGCAAGCCGCCATTCGTCGCGCGTTGTATAGGCTCTGTCCTCAAACGGAACCTTGCCTTTTATGTAGCTTTCGTCCGCGGTTAGCTTTGTCGCAAGCAAAATATTCCCGTATTTGACACTGACACTCTTATCGGGGTTATCCAAGACGCTAAGTCTCGGCTTAGCCTTAATCACAACGGTATCGCCCTCTTTCGCAAGTACTTTGAAAAACGCTCCGTTTTCGATTATATCCCCATTATGCGTCAACACAAAGTCGGTATTTTCGATTTTTCTGAAGTGCAACTCAACCTCTCCTTCCGCGCGCAGTATTTCGAATACGATATCCTCTTTGAACGGATAATCGGTACTTTCTTTGATTACAAGGTCGCCGCCGTTATGGCGAGTAGTAAAGGTCGCCGCCCCGTACACCGGGAAAGCAAGTCCGGTAGAATGGCTTAGCGCAAGGTACTCGACGAACTTCGGGAAGCCGCTGTGCATGTTGGCGGCACAGCAGCCGTAATTGGGCTCAAGCCCAAAGGTATTCGCGTACTTATCCGTATCAAAAAACTGCCTTTTTTTTACATCCGCCGCGATTTGGTTTGGTTGCTGAACATATTGATGCGCGCACATATCCGGAGAGAAGGCGGCAGGAAAAGTATTGTACGCAAGGAACTCGAGTAGCTCGTATACCCAGCTTTCTTTAACGAACATTCCTATTTCTTCAAGCGAATACATTGCTTCGACAATCGTGCAAAGCTCTACCCCTTGAGCGGGCGAAGTGCCCATTAAATGTTCATCGCTACTGTAAAGCCCCGTCGCGTTCCCATGGTTCTCCCGAATCGTATCGAGAATTTTTTTTGCAAACGAATAATAAAAGTCGCTGTTAATAAACGCGCCGTAAGTTACGGGGTATTTAATCGCGTGTGCCAAATTGACGCCGTGAGTCATTAGGATTTTTTTGACGGCGCGACGGCGGTTGAATGCAAGGATAGATTCTCTGCTCTCGGGTCGTTTTAGCTTGGTACTTTTCTTTCTAAGTCTATCAATGGGCTCAAGAAGATTTTTGCCAAAGTTGAAGATTGACTTATTAAAATATTTGGACATCGGTCGGGTATATGGATAATCCCCGAACAATGTAAAATAGTCGTATGCATAAATCTTGAGTTTGTGGACAAGGTCAAGCAAAAACCTTGATTTTGTGTATCGATAAACGTAGCGTATCGCCTCCATCGCCTCGAACGGACGGGCAGCTGCCCAATATTTCAAAGGCTCGCGGTCGATATTGTCGTATTGATATTTTAGATATTTTTCCATAAACGGAAGCACTCTTACATCACCCGTTACCTTGACATAGGGAACAAGCGCTTTCAATACCACCATGCGAGGCCACCAATCGCGATTCCATGCAGGGCCAAAATTGCCCGATTCGTCTTGGCTTGCAATAATAGCGTCTACCCATTTTTGCGACTCTGTTTTCGCCCATTCGTCCTCGAGCAGAAAAGCAAGCGGAATTAACCCCGACAGATAATACGGGCCGCGCTCCCACGCCTCGCCGCGCCCACCGAGCCAAGCGCTATTGTCACTTAAATCGTACCAAATCTTGGAAATATTACCGGTCAAACCCTTTAATTGTGTCTCAAGCTGTTTCTTCAAAAGCCCGTCCACCTTGATTTCGGACAGCTTTAACCTTGAATAAACTCTGTTCATGAAGTCCTCCGAGTCGCATTTTAATTGAGGAGTGTCACGAGATTAAGAAAGATTAATATATATTAACACATCTTTTGAATTTACTCAAGGAAATCGGACGGCTATAATGCTATTTCAACAAACTTTCATAATCTTTCACACGCAAAGCGCAAGAAAACCCAAAATGGTGCTAACGGCGCAACACTTTACAAGAATTCAAAATGTGTAACGGTGCAACACTTTACAAGAATTCAAAATGAGTGCTAACGGTGCAACACTTGATTATTATCAAATAAAAAATCACCGTTACTATCCTTTTTTACATTGACTTGAACCGCAACGATATTGAAACATCCGT